>NZ_JBINJE010000001.1:0-365563 GCF_043951955.1 Halalkalibaculum sp. DA384
ACCAATAATTGAAATTTGTACCCTGCACTGAGGTTACGTATTCAATGAAAATGTTTTTATGAGGCTACTATTTTACTCACAACTATAAAAATTTTAGGGTGACAAAATGCATGTATATGGCGTTTAAAAACCACTTTTTTAAAAATGTCTCACAGATTTTACGCTTTATTCTATAAGTCATTGAGCCCCAATGAGTTTAAACGGGACACTAGTGTAATAAATACTCTAATTTGCTGGTAACCAATGAGTTGATGAGGCCCTGTTTAAAGCAGGCCTGATGCCCATTTTCTGATCACAGTGCCAGTCAGATCCAGCAGATTACGAACGGCCAGACAACTCATCGGCCTTGTTGGCCAGCCGTTTCAGGTACAGAGACCGCGTAACCAGTATCCCCAGGGTCAACAGCGTAATAGGCACCACAAACCAGATCATGATGGTATTGAATCGTGGCAGCAGCTCATGGCCGGTGGTGTCCAAAAACAGGTACACAAGATAGGCCGCATAATAAAACAGAAAGACGCCCCCTTCCCAACGTGCAATACGGTGTCCGGTAAAAAAGATCGGCAGGCAGGCGATACTGACTGCCACCATAAAAGGTATGTCGAGCGCAACCGCCGCCGGCGATACTGCAAAACCACCGCTTAGCACAACACTTAAGCCCAGCACCAGCAAAAGATTGAAAATATTGCTGCCCACTACATTTCCCACGGAAAGATCCTGCTCTCCCTTCAGTGCTGCAATGACAGAGGTGGCAATCTCCGGCAACGAGGTGCCAACTGATATTACCGTTAGGCCAATAATCAGCTCGCTCATTCCCCAGGCCAGGGCTATTTCCACCGCGCTGCCAACCATCCAGCGGGCGCCCAGTATCAGGGTTCCCAGCCCTGTAACAAACAGTCCTATTTGTATCGGCAGGGGGCGAACTTCTCGTTGAACAGGAGGTTCAGCCTCTGTTGGTTCGGGCATGCTGTCTCTTTGAATCTGCTTAATCTGGAAAACAAGAAATCCGGCAAACAGGGTAAGCAGGAGTACCCCCTCCCACAGCTGCAGCACTCCATCCAGGCTCAGCAGGTAGACCAGGAGCGATAGTACAATCAGGATCGGGATGTCAAGCAGAACAATTCGGCGCCGGATGGCAATTGGAGCGATAACGGCGGTAACTCCCAGAATCAGGAGCACATTTACGATATTACTGCCAACTACATTTCCCAGGGCCAGGCCGGCCTCTCCCCCCAGTGCTGCGCCTATACTTACCGCAACCTCGGGCGCACTGGTCGCAAAGGCGACAATCACCACCCCTACAAAGAGTGGTGAAATCTCATAACGGGCAGCAATGCCGGTAGAGGAGTCCACGAGCCATTGCGCCCCTGCCAGCAGAAAAACAAGTCCGATGATAAAAAGGAAGTAAGTAAGAATCATACACAAAAATACGATTTAACTTAACACTATCTAATTACAGGGAGCCGGGTGTAACTCTCCCGTTCTTCTTCTCCTTGATAAGAACTCATTGAGCCCGTTAATCGATCATTACCCCATTCGGTGACAAATCCATAAAATCCGTCTTGGAGAGGAGAAGTTCACGGAGATTGATCCATTGGGTAAAAAACGCTGTGCCACTTTCTGAAACAGTAAACGTGGTTACATTAATGGATACCACACTCAATTTTGGTTGATACAAGAGAGCTAAAAAAATTGATATCGGGTTGCTTTATTTTTTCTGCTACTAATTTACTCGCCGAATAATACGGGTTAAAAAGGCCCAGATCCTATTTACATTTTTTTAAGAAAAACTTATAGCTACATACAACCATGTTTTGGAAATCTGATGTACAGTTTATATTCTCCAATCATCAAAATTGAGTTCCGTAAAAGGCAGCGACAATGCTCCGATCATTTGCATTTATATCATTGCAGGAATATCCGTATATACGTTGAATGACCCAGGCGAATTCATTTTGAGGATTCCCCTTTTTTGATATTTTAAGAGCCCGCAATTATCTCTATCAACATAACTGGTTAGAACTTTGAAGTTATCAGCAAAAAGTCTGCTCCTGTCGTTTATTAGCCTGATGGGGTTTTGGTATCTTATGAGTGGCTTTTTTGACCTTGTCCATACGATCATGGGGTTGATAAGCGTGGGTATTGTCATGGGGATCAATTACAAGCTCAAAACCTTTTCGTTTTATGAAAATGAAACCGATGTTCTAAAAGACCTTCGCATCTTGTACGCCCCCTACTATTTCGGGTGGCTGCTGGTGCAAATTGTGATATCGGGAATCGAAGTGGCAAAAATTCTGCTCAGTCCATCGCTGCCTATTCAAACCACCGTTGTCCGTTTCAAGGTCGATTATCCCAACCCCCATTGTAAAATGATTTTGGGCAATTCTATTACGCTCACCCCCGGTACGTTAACCGTAGATATTCAGGATAACGAATTCATTGTACATGCCATAACCCCTTCATCATTTGAGGGGATCGAAAGTGACAAAATGCCTAAACAAGTATTACGGCTATTCACTACTGAAGACCGTTCTGTAGTATCAGACTTTGAGATCATTGAAAGCAAGGAGGAACTATAATGGAAGCCTTTTTTCTGATCAGCGCAGTCGTTTTAACTGCCATTATAGCTGTTCCTGCTTATCGCGTTATTAAAGGACCAACCGTATTTGACCGCCTTATCGGTACCAATGCCATTGCTACCAAAACCATCGTACTGATTATTTTAATCGGGTACATTTACGGGCGGATCGACATGTTTATCGATATTACACTGGCGTATGCCATTCTCGGGTTTATAGGATCACTGACCATAGCAAAATACTTTTCAACAACAAAAGTGCGATTTGATGATTGATATCACCGCTGTTCTAGCCACCATATTTATTGTGTTGGGTATTTTTTTCCTGCTGATCGGCAGTATAGGAATCATTCGTCTGCCTGATTTTTATTCCCGCACCCACGCCACCAGCAAAAGCGATACGCTGGGCATGATCTTAATCATTATCGGGCTGATTATTTTTGAAGGATTTACTCTTAACAGCGGCAAGTTATTTCTGGTACTGCTTTTTATACTCCTGGCCAATCCTATTGGAGCACATGCGCTGGCCAGAGCAGCCTACTCCTCAGGACTTTCGCCGCAATTTCTCGACAAAAAAAATGACTAACGAATGTACTGGGCACTTGAACTCATACTATTTTTATTTCTGCTGATTACTGCCTATATCGCCCTGGAAGCGGATGATCTGCTTGTGGCAGCCGTCATGCTGACCACATTCAGCTTTTTGATGGCCCTGCTTTTTACAACGATGGGGGCTGTAGACGTAGGTTTTACCGAGGCCGTGGTCGGAGCCGGGGTAACAGGGATCTTACTTGTAATAGCAATTTATCAAACCAAATTTACCACAGTAGATTGAAGTACTTAAAATTACTTTTAATCCTCACATTTACCCTGGTGCTTGTTTTTGCAGCCTCTGATCTGCCGTACCGCGGCAATCCCGACAATCAAATGAACCAGGAAACAAGCATAACGGGTACCGAAGTACCGGGCAACTACTATATTCAGGAAGCATACAATGATGCTCATACTCCCAATATTGTCACGGTTATTTTGGGCGATTATCGTAGTATTGATACGCTTGGAGAACAGATCGTAATTTTCACAGCTGGATTGATATGCTTTTTACTGTTAAGAAAACGGGGGCAGGAAGATGACGAATAGAGAACACAGTCCCATTATTTTATTGGGCACCCGATTTTTAAGCCCCTATATCATGATTTTCGGTTTTTATGTGATCTTCCACGGGCACTATTCCCCGGGTGGGGGATTTCAGGGCGGTACGCTGCTGGCAGCATCTCTGCTGTTGATTCGCATTTCAAGCGGTACGGAAATTGCCAACCTGCAATTCAGGGATTACCTGGCCACCCCCTACGCCGCACTCGGCGTTCTCATTTATTTTGGAACCGGACTCGTCGCACTACTCTGCGGAGGCTATTTCCTGGATTACGAACAGCTGCCCATTCCGGGGTTGGAAGGTGCAGATCTGCGGTACTGGGGCATCTTAATCATTGAACTGGGCATTGGCATAACCGTGATGACCGTACTTGTACTCATTTATGACAACATGGTAAAAGGTGAAGACTATGCTTGATTTTATTATGGGCCATTACGCTTACTGGTTTACCATTATTTTACTGGCCATTGGCCTGTACGGCATGCTCTTGAAAAAAAACCTTGTTAAAAAAACAATTGGACTTTCCATTTTTCAGGCTGCTGTCATTCTATTTTTTGTATCCGTAGCCATGAAAGACGGTGCCACTGTTCCTGTAAAATCAGATAAACTCCCGGTTAGCGAAGTGGCAAACTACATGAATGCCCTTCCACACACCCTGATGCTGACAGCTATTGTAGTGGGAGTGGCGACATTGGGTGTGGCCTTTACATTGATCATCAACATATATAACCGTTACAAAACACTCAACGAAGAAGAACTTTTAGATAAGATTCAATGATCGGATCAGAGATACCGGCTTTAATCCCCATTACCTATATCTTATTTGCGATTCTGATTCCCGTTATCGGGCTGTGGAAGCGGGATATAACATGGCACCTGGCCCTGCTGGGCTCAGGCATCGCCACCTTCTTCTCCACTTATGGATTGTGGTATTTACTTCAAACCGGTGAAACCGTTCGGTACTTTTTCGGCGGATGGCCGCCCCCCATCGGCATTGAGTTCGTTTATGACGGGCTTGCCGCGTTTATTGTGCTCGTGATTAACGCGATTTCCTTCCTGGTTCTTATTCATTCCAGGGAGATCAGCCAAAATGAATTTCCCGGCAAATTAATGGGATATTATTCGGTAGCCATGCTGATGATGCTTGGCTTCAACGGCATGGTGCTTACCGGCGATCTGTTTAACCTCTACGTGTTTTTGGAAATCTCTTCCCTCTCCAGCTATGCACTCATCGCTATTGGAGAAAAACGGGCCCCTTATGCCGCCTTCAGGTACCTGATTATCGGTACGGTTGGCGGATCGCTCTATCTGCTGGGCGTCGGATTTTTATACACCGTCACCGGCACGCTGAATATCATTGACATGCACGACATGCTGCCACAGGTTATCGGGCACTCTTCCGTCATAGTAGCAATAATATTGATGGTCGTCGGTATCGGCGTAAAAGCGGCACTGTTTCCCCTGCACGGCTGGCTGCCCGATTCCTACACCTACGCTTCATCGACTTCGTCGGCCATTATCGCCCCCATCGGCACCAAGGTAGCGGCCTACATTCTCTTCCGCGTGGTGTTGTTTTTGTTCGGAGTAGAGCTTATTGATGCAGCTCTTCCAGTTACAACCATTATCGGAATATTTGCGGGTATCGGGATCCTCTACGGATCGATTATGGCGATTGCCCAGAGCGAGCTCAAAAAGATGCTGGCCTACAGCAGTGTTTCACAGATTGGCTACATCATTATGGGACTCAGCCTTGCCAATCCCTTCGGTTTTATTGGCGCCATACTTCACGTGTTAAATCACGCAATAATGAAAGCCCTGCTATTCCTTGTATCCGGGAGCATGCGACTTAAAGAGGGCCACTCCCTGATTACAAAATTTGACGACAGCTATCGCAAAAAATATCCGTGGACCATGGCCGCTTTTACTACCGCAGCGATCTCAATGGTGGGATTGCCGCCGCTGGCAGGTTTTTTCAGCAAGTGGTACTTGGCACTGGGCACCATCGAAAACAGCAGCTGGATACTACTGGCTGTCATTTTAATTAGTTCACTGCTCAATGCGGTATACTTCTTTCGAATTTTGGAAAAAGTGTATCTGCGCAATCCCGAGTCCGAAGAAACCGCTGTTACCGAGACTACCCGAACCAATGAAGTTGGCTTTAGCATGATGATGCCGATGGGCATAATGGCGATCGGACTTTTGATCGCAGGGATCTTCAATGCCTACATCGTTGATATCATTGTAACTATGTTCCCGGCAGGATTTTAACCAAAGTATTTACCCATTAACATGGAGCTTACGTATATCCCCTTATTGGCAGTCCTGGTATCGCTGGCAGCGGTACCGTTTATATTACTGAGTTCTGGCAAGCCGAACATACGCGAATTCTGGACCATCCTGGCCGGAGTCGTCAAGTTTTTACTTGTTCTTACACTCCTCCCCTCGGCCCTGGATGGCGAAACCGTTTCCATCACCCTATTGGAAATTGCTCCTGGCCTACCGCTGGTTCTTGAGGCGGATACCTTTGGCGTCTTTTTTGCCATTATTGCCTCAGGCTTATGGATTTTCACCTCATTCTATTCGATCGGCTACATGCGCGGTCATCACGAGAAAAAGCAGACCCGCTATTTTGCCAGCTTTGCCGTCTGCCTGTCTTCCACCATCGGCATCGCGTTTTCCGGCAACCTGCTGACGTTTATTATCTTTTACGAGATGCTCACGCTGGCCACCTACCCGCTGGTCGTTCACAGTGAGAATAAAAAAGCTGTTGCAGCTGGCCGCAAATACCTGACCTACACGTTAACGGCGGGCCTCCTGTTAATCGCCGCAGCCGGAATTACCTATTCCATTACCGGTACGCTCGATTTTCAGGCCGGCGGAATCTTTGGAGACTCTGAGCTTTCCCCCGCCATGGCCGTTACCATCTTCCTGCTTTTTTTAGGCGGAGTTGGAGTTAAAGCGGGTATTATGCCCCTGCACAGCTGGTTACCCTCGGCGATGGCGGCGCCCACTCCCGTCAGTGCTCTATTACACGCGGTAGCAGTGGTTAAATCGGGGGTATTCGGGGTCATCCGTGTAGTTGGATTTATCTTTGGTCCCGATGTGATGGCGGCCTTCGGTCTAAACGAAATTTTGTTGGTGCTGGCCGGCTTTACCGTTATTGTGGCATCACTGCTGGCATTTGCCCAGGACAATCTCAAGCGGCGGCTGGCATACTCTACCGTGGGACATTTATCATATATCGTACTCGGTGCTGCCCTGCTCACCGAAACGGGACTCATCGGCAGCATCATGCATATTTCCACCCACGCGACCATGAAAATTACCCTCTTTTTCTGCGCCGGGGCTATCATGGTGAATCTCCATAAAAAAAATATCAGCAACATGAACGGCATTGCAAAAGTTATGCCGTGGACGATGGGAGCATTCACTGTTGGATCGATGGGGCTGGCCGGCATACCGCCTGTCAACGGGTTTGTAAGCAAATGGTATCTCGCTTCCGGCGTACTGGAGGGAGATATGATAATCCCCCTCATAATTCTGGTCATCAGCGGATTGCTGAACGTGGGATATTTCTTTCCCATCATCCACCGGGCCTATTTTAAAAAGGGCGGTCCGGAACTCGAGGGCCATACCGAGGCTTCCCCGTTTATGGTTGTTCCGCTGACCGGCACCGCCATACTTTCGGTTTTATTTGGCATATATCCCGACCTGTTTTTCAGCTTTTTTGATCTGGCAACATCAATAGCTTCAACTATTTTCTAACACCTGTATCTATGAAGAAGTGGCATTGGATAGCACTCGGCATTATTTTCGTCATCAGCTTGATCCTGGAGTTCACCTTCCTGGCAGGCTATGACTCCCACTGGTGGAACCACATTCCCGCATTTTATGCCACCTGGGGATTTGTGGGATGCGTTGCTGTCATCTACATCTCAAGGTGGTTAGGCAAACTTTTCATTTTAAGCGACGAAGACTACTATGATCGTTGAGCTCCTTACCGTACCTGCAATTATATTAATTCTGGGAGCCTTCCTGCTCCCGCTGATACCGAAACGTCTTCGGAGTAGCAGTTTTATCCTGTTTCCCCTGATAGCTTTAGGAGTACTGTGGACCTTACCTGAAGGCAGTTTGCTGCAACTGCCATTTGCCAGTTACGAGCTACACCTGCTCACGGTTGACTCGCTAAGCCGCATATTCGGTACCATCTTTGCGATGATTACGATCATCGGCGGGGTGTATGCCTTCCATCTTAAAGACCTGGGGCAACAGACCTCGGCCCTGGCCTATGCCGGCGGTGCACTCGGCGTTACTTTTGCAGGTGATTTCTTCACCCTGTTTATCTTCTGGGAAATTATGGCTGCGGCTTCAACATGGCTCATCTGGGCTCGCAAGACCGAAGCATCCGACAAAGCCGGCATGCGTTACGTGCTGGTTCATATTTTTGGCGGCGGACTTCTGTTTTCCGGAATTTTACTGCACCTGAATAGCGGCGGATCTTTTTTAATCGATAACCTGGAACAAACCTACACCCTTGCCAATGTATTGATACTTTTAGGAGTGGGACTTAACTCTGCGATCCCTCCCCTGCACGCCTGGGTGGCCGATGCTTATCCAAAAGCGACCATTACCGGTGCCGTTTTTATGTGCGCCCTGACTACCAAATCCGCCGTATATGTTTTAATTCGGATGTTCCCGGGCTGGGAAATCCTTATCTGGGTAGGCGTTGTGATGGCTATTTACGGTACCATTTATGCCCTGCTTGCAAACGATATCCGCGAGATCCTGGCTTACAGTATTATCAGCCAGATCGGGTATATGGTCACCGCTATCGGTATTGGTACTGAACTTGCCCTAAATGGGGCCACCGCTCACGCTTTTAACCACATTATTTATAAATCCCTCTTATTTATGGCAGCAGGAGCTGTCATCCACGCCACCGGGAAAAGCAAACTGAGCGAGCTGGGAATAGGCGCAAAAAAAATGCCGCTGATTATCGGTTTATACATGGTGGGTGCCCTCTCTATTTCGGGAATGCCCCTGCTAAATGGGTTCATCAGTAAAACCATGATCTCAACAGCCCTTGGAAATGCTCACCTGGAATGGCCAATTTTACTGTTGCTTTTGGCCACCATCGGTACCTTTATACACACCGGGCTCAAACTCCCCTATTTCACATGGTTTGGGAAAAATAAAAATGAACTCAGCCTCTCCAATATTCCATTCAACATGAAAATTGCGATGGGAATCGGCGCCTTTTTCTGTCTGCTTTTCGGCCTGTATCCTGCACTTCTCTACAACTATTTGCCTTATGCGGCTGATTACGAACCCTACACCATCTATAACCTTGTAGAGATGACTCAGATCCTCGTTTTCGCTTTCATCGGTTTTTGGCTGCTGCGTAAAAAGCTGGAAGGAACGCCCCAGATTGCCCTCGATACCGACTGGTTTTACCGGCGTCCGGCGGATAGTGTAGAGCGCCTGTTTGTAACGATGCCCAATAACTTGTTTGGGAAGGCGGAGAAAATCGCACTGAATATTGCAAATTCCCTGTCCGGAACGTCCAGGAATCCTCTCAAACTACTGTTACCAGCCTTTATAACAGAAGGCCGGAAAGTGACCTCCGATGACTTTAGCAGTCCAATTGGCACGGCCCTGGCGTTTATCCTCTTCGGCTTTATTTTCGCCAGCCTGGTCGTCCTTCTCTGAATCTATTAAGGGCACTATCCGTTCTGCTGCTTATCCAACCAGGGCTTTTCTCAAAAGTCACGGTAGGCTTTCCCCTTTTTTGGCTTTCTAATCACTTTTCCATGTTCATTTTTTAGTCATTTAAAAAATGAACAACCCATTTCGTTGGTTATGAGTGGTTATGTTTTGTCAGGGCCCGGGGTGGGTGCCACACCCGTATCAAATGCAATGAAATTTGACAAAATCCGTAAAACCCGGCATTCAAAAAAGCCTGTTTTTCCATAGCTATTGATAAAATAAGTTCCATTACAAAATGGGAACCTACGAGCCACGACAAAAAATACGCAATCTACAGACTTTGACGGCTTTCAAAACCATCACATATCCTGGAGTCTACCAGCACCTGATCTACAATACCATAAAATAACAAAGAAGCAGAGAGCTCCCCTGAACAAGCCTTAATTACCGCCCCTCTTTAACCTCCTCACTTCGTCGATATCTTCACTATCACCTATGATGGAAAGTTCATCATTTTCATGGATTTCAGTATTGCCGTGTGGTATGATAATATCATTGTCACGTTTCAGGATAGCGACAAGACTTTTACCCGGCAGCTCAATATCTTTTATTTTTTTCCCAATCATCTTGGCGGTCATGTCGTCGGTGGTGACCGTAAGGTTGATAAAGCGTTCGTCGCGCAGCATAATTTCACGCAGCGCCCCTTCATCCTCGGCAGCCAGCCAGCGATCCATGAAATGCTTGTTGTCAATCATTTCCGCAAGATGGGCCAGAATACGCAGATGCGAGCTCGAATGCTTTTCCGAACTTATCAGGAAGATAAAGGCCCGTACTTTCTGGGATGGATCTTCCGCACTTTGGCTCAGCTGTTCAAAATGATCCGTATCCATCGTGATTCCCTCCTTCATCCGCACCAGCACCATCTCGGAACTGATATCCTTCTCAACCCGCAGGTGGTTGAGCGCCACCCCGCGCCCCATCGGTATCAAACCCGACTGATTGATATTACAGAACGAATCGAACATCTCGCTCTGGTCAAGGTTCACCCGAACAGCCAGCCGGGAAGAGGCCATGCGTATGATCTCCCGGTAGGTGGTATTCGGTTCAAGATCGTCAATAACCATAGAGCGGGCCACCACCTCTTCGTAGGGATCCTCCTCCCGCAGTCCCTTTTCACGGAGTATGCCCCTCATTTCGTGCTCAAGTCCGCTGTCCTGCTTTTCGCCGAGACGAGCATGGATGTGAAATATCGCTCCCTGGCGATCAATTTCGCTGTGGGCGTAGTAATAATACCAACCCACGGAAAATGCCGACACAGCTACCGTAAACAGTATTGACAGGATGCCCATCTCAAAAATAAGAACAAACGACAGTACCATGCCGGCAATTTGCAGCCAGGGATACCAGGGTGCATTGAAGCCGGGATCGTACTCCTCAATCTTGCTCTCCCGCATCACAATAACCCCGAGGTTCAACAAGGCAAAAAGCAAAAGTTGAAAGGCGCTTGCCAGCTTGGCGACAGATGCAACATTAAACGCAAGCAGGAAAAAGATCATCAGGCCCACCGTGGCCAGGATAGAATTTTGGGGCGTATTGAAACGTCCGAGTTTTGCAAAACGCGGTTCAAACAGGGAATCCCGCGCCATCGCCATCGGGTAGCGGGAAGCGGACATAATCCCGGCATTTCCCGTTGAGGCGAAGGCAGCTATGGCGGCAATCACAATCAAGATCAGCCCGACATCTCCCGGCAGCCAGTCCATAAACACCTCTCCGGCCGTGGCCACAGGGGTCAAATCCTGGCGAAACGCCTCCGGCTCCAACACGGCAACCATTAAATAGACCCCCAGCACATATACCGTAATCGCCGACAAGACCGACAAAAACATGCCCAGCGGAATATTGCGATCCGGGTCTTTTACCTCTTCGGCAATGCTGGCAACTTTGGTAAGTCCGGCGTAGGAAACAAACACCATTCCTACTGTTGCAAAAAAACCGCTGGCACCCTTTGTGAAAAACGGTGTGAACTGCTCCTCGGTTATCCCGAGAATATCCATTGAGAGCAGATAGCCGATACCCTCAACAAGATAGCCAAACATAATGGTGATCAGGGCAGCCACAAGCACTTTCTGCAGGGTTGTTGTCTCTTTGGCCCCCACAATATTCAGCATGCCAAAAGCGATGGTGAGACCTATGGCCACAACCGTAATGTTAATATCATAAAACAGGGCGATATAGGCTCCCATCCCGATCAGGGCAAATGCACTTTTAAGCACCAGTGCCAGCCAGGATCCAAATCCCCCGATACTGCCCATCAAAGGTCCAAGGCTGCGGTCAATAATATAGTATGTCCCCCCGGCCCGGGGTAGCGCAGTAGAGAGCTCAGCCACGCTGAACATCGTGGGGAGAATGAGCAACCCGGAAACCAGGTATGCCAAGAAAACAGAAGGACCCGTTTCTGCAGCGGCGATACCGGGAAGCAGGAAAAACCCTGAGCTGAACATAGCCCCTGTTGCTATGGCGTATACGTCAAATAAGTTGAGCTCTTTTTTTAGCTTGTCGGACTTCTTCAGTTTTGGCAAAATGCTGTGATGCTTTAAATATTTGTTTTAAAAATAAAAAGGAATAAATCTTATCCTTCAATTCCAATTAACTTATCATCTCTTTGATCGCTTCTATATCCTGTTTCTCTCCAATGATTGACAACTGGTCCCCCTCCTTAATAATAGTGTCTCCGTGAGGGATCGTGATTTTGCCGTCTCTTTTAATGATCGCCACCAGACTTTCACCCGGCAGATCGACCTCCTTGATTTTCTGCCCGGTCAGCGTTCTGGTTTTATTTTCCATACTGATCGTAATATTGATAAAACGTTCGTCGCGCAGCAACACCTCCCGGAGTTCGCCTTCATGCCGCGCATTGTTCCAGCGATCAATAAATGATGGATTATCAACCATCTCAGCCAAATGCGCCAGCGTTCGCAGGTGCTGGCCGGAATTGTTTTCTGAACTTACGATAAACAAAATTGCGCAAATTTTTTCTGCCTCGGCCTGCCCGTTTTTATTAAGCGGATGGTATCCCTCGGTCTTCAATTTAATACTTTCGGGAATTCGAACCAGTGCCATTTCCGTGGGACGGTCGCGGTCGATCCTGAGATGATTGATGACCACACCACGCCCCAGTGGCACCGTACCGGTATCCTGGGCTTTGATAAAAAGCTCACTCAGTGCGTCAGCTTCAATATGGAAACGGGGGGCAAGCTGCTGTGATACCTGCTTGATGATCGTGTGATAACTGAGATCGCCCCGTTTTTCATCGATAACCACCGATCGTGCCACAATTTTTTCATACGGATCCTCCTCGCGCAGTCCCTTTTCCCGGAGAATATCACGCATCTCGGTCTCCAGCCCGTGGTATCGGCGCTCACCCAGTCGTGCGTGCACGTGGTAAATAGCCCCCTGCCGCTGCACCTTTGCATATGCATAGTAAAAATACCACCCGATGCAGGCTACCGTCATAAGACCGGTAAAAGCGATGGGCAATATCCCCATCTCGATAATCAAAAATGTGGAGACCAACATCCCGGCCAGCTGCAGCCACGGATACAATGGGGAATTGAATCCGGGATCATACTCCTCAATTTTACTTTCCCTCATCACAATTACAGCCAGGTTCAGCAACCCAAAAATCATAAGCATGAACGCGCTGGCGAGCTTGGCGATATCCTCCACATTCATAACCAGGATAAAAAACACCATCAGCAGGGAGGTAATTATGATGGAGATGGTCGGTGTTTTAAATTTGCCAACCTGAGACATCTTCTTCCAGATCAGGTTATCACGAGCCATTGCCAACGGGTAACGCGCCGCCGACATAATTCCCGCATTCCCCGTAGAGGCAAAAGCCGCAATGGCGGCAATAACTATCAAAATTAATCCCGTTGGCTCAGGGAAAAGATCGAAAAACTCAACAGCAGCGGTAGCTACCGGGGTCAGGTCTTCGCGAAGCATATCGGGATCAAGTACGCCCACCATTACAAATACGCCCAGCACATAAATAACGGTAGCCGTGAGGAGCGACAGAATCATTCCCAGCGGGATGTTGCGGTCCGGGTTTTTCACCTCCTCGGCCACGCTGGCTATCTGGGTCAACCCGGCATATGATACGAACACCAGTCCGATTGTTGCCAGCAATCCCTCGTATCCAAACGGCAGGAACGGTGTCAATTGCGTTGAGGCAACTTGTTGCATTCCTATTCCAAACAGCTCAAATAACCCTTCTACCACGAAGAGCAGCAGTATCCCGACAAGGATGATCACAAATGAGTTTTGCAGGCGTGTCGTCTTTTTGACCCCGATGATATTCATAATCATAAAAAGGAAGGTCAGCGTAACGGCAACAGGCTTAATTTGAACATCAAAAAACAGTCCCAGGTAAGCGCCCATTCCCACCAGGGCAAATGCACTTTTGAAGATAAGGGCCATCCATGTTCCCAGTCCCCCAACGGTACCTACCATGGGACCTAAACTTCGGTCCAGGAAGTAATACGGTCCGCCGGCACGGGGTAACGCTGTTGACAGCTCGGCTACACTCAACATTGCCGGCAGCACCAGTATACCACCGATTAAATATGCAATAATTACAGAGGGACCGCTGTATGCACTGGCAATACCGGGAAGCAGGAAAAATCCAGAGCTGAACATAGCGCCGGTGCTAATGGCATACACATCAAATAATCCAAGTTGCTTTTCTAGTTTTTCGTGCTTCATGCATTTACAAATTTGGTATATCTAATGTTATTCTGATGGTTACTGTTTGGAACTAAAGAGAGTGGCAGGCAGGCAGTTCCCGGCAATATGATTGATAAGTACACTACTTATTGGATGTCATAGTGTCAACCTCGTTGCAATGGGTCCATAATCTAATAAATATATCCCGATTCAGGTAATCGCAGATAGTTTACAGATGGTCTTTTCATAGTGTCGTACTGCTTTTATAATCAATAAACAGGTGATTTAAGTATGCACTAAACTGACAATTAAATATAAAGCGTTTCGAGTTTCTACAAAGTTTTTCTTTTAGGGATTGTATTCACCCGGGAAGATAAAAAATAGATACCATCCTTACCTATCCTTTACGTTTTTTAACCCTGCTCTTGAAAACATGGCACCGATCAGGACTTACTACTTCAAGCAGGTAACCCTGTATTTCGAACTGTGGAACATCCCATTTATCAAATCCGGGAAATACGGTAGTAAGTACTGATGGAACCCGACATAAGTCCAGCTAAATTTTCCCTCACTAATGAGGACTGTCCGACTTGTTATGTTCTGGCTGTCGAGGATAATGTCGATATCTACAAAAAATGTAAGAACACCGTTATGGGATGCTGCAACAAAGTCCAACCCGGTTTACATGTCTCTGGTTTAACAGGGAGCGTTGAAAAACCCTCAATTTCTCGTTCTGAGGAAGTTGTCCTCCCGTTTAAAAGGACCAATGGTCGATGGTAAAACCACCTCCCAACAAAATAGTAGGCTTTCAACGCCCTTTAACAACAGTAAAGATATCAAATAACACTGTTGAGTATAAATTTTTTGTACAAATTCAGAGTGCTTTGTTAAATAATTACTTTTAACTTGGCCCCCTTTGGGTCTCCACACCAATCAGCGGTTCATTTCACTGATAGATTTTATGAATTTCCCCGATTTATCTCTCCCTTTTCAAGATCCCGTGCTGGTATTCGCCATGGTAATGCTCATTGTGTTTCTGGCGCCCATGCTCTTTCGGCTCATCAAAGTGCCGGGGCTGGTCGGACATATTGTTGCCGGTATTATTATTGGTCCTTATGCCCTTGGCGTGCTACAGCGCGGAAGCACGATGGAGCTGTTAGGAACGGTGGGACTACTCTTTCTGATGTTCATTGCCGGGCTGGAGATTGACCTCAATAAGTTTGAAAAATTAAAGGGACGCAGTATTGTCTTTGGATTAGTTTCATTTTTTATCCCCCAAATTGGCGCCCTGATCGCAGGCATATACCTGCTGGATTTTTCGCTCTACCAAGCCCTTCTACTGGGCTCTATCGTAGGTTCTCATACCCTGCTGGCCTATCCGGTGGCCGAGCGAATCGGTATCACCAAAAACACGGCTATTACCATGACGATGGGGGGTACCATTGTCACCGATACTCTGTCGCTGCTTATTCTGGCGATTGTCTCGGGTGCGGTAACGGGAGATATCGGTCCCGCTTTTTGGATTACATTCATTACGCTGGTTGCTGTTTACACTTTCGTAATGATTTACGCCCTTCCCCGTTTGGGACGCTGGTTTTTCAAAGACACCCGCAACGATACCAATACCGAGTTCGTATTTATGGTCACCGTGCTGTTCCTGGCCTCATTTATTGCTGACTTTGTCGGCCTGGCCGCTATCATCGGTGCGTTTCTGGCCGGATTATCGCTGAACCGTCTCGTTCCCGGATCAAGTCCGCTGATGAGCCGGATCCAGTTTGTAGGTAATACGCTTTTCATTCCCTTCTTTCTTATTTCAACCGGCATGCTGGTGGATGTATCCGTCCTCCTGGAAGGCACCGAAATCTGGATGATGGCCGGAGCTTTTACCGGCCTTGTGCTCGTCGGCAAATTTTTAGCGGCCACCATAATCCAAAAAATTTACGGATACACTCCCACTGAACGGACTTCAATATTTGGTTTGTCGGTCGCACAGGCAGCTGCTACCCTGGCCGTTACGCTGGTGGGATATGACATTGGACTTTTCAGCGGTGAAGTCGTCAATGCCGTCGTAATTATGATTCTGTTAACCTGCCTGATCGGTCCCTGGCTCACAGAAAAATATGGACGCAAACTGGCACTCGAAGAGCAAAAAAAGCCCTACGAACCCTCCGAAGCTCCACAACGTATCCTGGTTCCGTTGGCTAATCCCGTGACCTCCCAGGCCATGATCGACCTGGCGATGATCATTCGTGACGAAGATTCCCCGGAGCCGATTTTTCCCTTGACCGTGGCTCCTGAGAAAGGCGATATTGAGGCCGAAGTAGCCGCAACCGAAAACATGCTGGGACACGCCGTTGTGCATGCTGCGGCTGCCGACGTTCCTGTAACACCCATCACCCGGGTAGACATGAATATTGCCAACGGCATCATGCGAGCGGCCAAAGAACTGCGTATCTCCGATATCATTATAGGCTGGAACGGTGAACCATCGGCCAAACAGCGAATTTTCGGAAGCATCCTGGATCGGGTGCTCGAAGAGAGCAAACAACTTGTTATCGTCTCCCGAATCGTGCATCCCGTCAATACTTCCGAAAGAATTATCCTTGCCATCCCTGAAAATGCCGACCGGGAACCTGGATTTCCAAGTGCCATTCGTGATATTAAAAATATCATCAACGAGCTGGGAACCCAGCTTATCGTTTTTTCTCCGGCAACCATGCACCGCTCCCTCCGCACTGTTATCGAAAGTACCGAGCCGGAACTGGAGGCCACCTTCCTGGATATTAAACATTGGCGGAATCTTCTTTCCGATAAACTGACGATCGATGAAGACGACCTGTTTATACTGCTGAGCTCGCGGGAAGGATCCATCTCGTGGGATAAAGATCTCGAACGCCTGCCCGGCCTTATCGCCGAACGCTACCCCGGCAACAACTTTCTGACCGTTTATCCCAATGAGCAGGCAGCAGGCAACAATACCGGACTCAAACTCAGGATCGAGCGCAAAGCCCAGCTGCCTGATATCGAATCCCGGCACATCGCTTTCGACCTGAATACCCCAGATGCCGCTGACGCTCTTACTCAAATGCTCAATCCCCATTTCGGAGACAAACCTGACATCCTCGAAAGCCTGGTTAAAAATATTCTGAATGTGAATCCCGACAACCTCCCGGGAGATATTCCGGGTGTTGCCATTACGAAACTCCGGTCTTCGTTTGTAAATGATCCCACCTTGTTCCTGGGGATCAGCCCGGACGGGGTAAATTATCCTGGGCTAGACCAAAAAGTACACGTAATTTTTCTGCTGATCTCTCCCCGCACCGTACCCTACGAAAAAAGCTTGAAAATGCTCGGGAAACTGGCCTCCCACCTGAGCCAGGCCGAGGCCATAGATCACATAAAAAACGCCAAAACCATAAAGGAAATCAGTACCTTCTTTAAAGAAGGTGAGCTAAAGACCTAATCCGGATTATTCACAAAATGAATCAACAATCCTGGGATATTTGGATCGACACGGGCGGGACTTTTACCGATTGCATTGCCCGCGATCCCCACGGTACATTCCATAAAACCAAAGTGTTGAGCAGCAGTGCTCTCCGTGGTACCATTACCGAATGGATTGATTCCCGAACTCTCCGGGTTGAAGAGAGCTGGAATGCACCAGACGATTTTATCAGGGGATTCCATTTTCAATTACTTGATTCGAGCCATCCGCCTGTCGAAATTCATGCATTCGATGCCGAGACCTCCGTCATCGTACTCAAGCATGCCATGGACGTACGGGAGCTATCCGCTTTCGAGTTGACGAGCAATTTTGAGGCCCCGATTCTTGCCGCGCGGCTCATCACCCAAACCCCGGCCGGTGAACCCCTTCCCCCCGCCGACCTGCGACTGGCCACCACCAAGGGCACGAATGCCCTGCTGGAGCACAAAGGCGCCCACACCCTGCTGCTGGTCACCGAAGGCTTCCGCGATCTCCTGAAGATTGGAAATCAAAAACGACCCGAACTTTTTTCGCTGCAAATCAATAAGCCGCAACCACTGTATGAGCAGGTTATTGAAGTACCCGAACGAATTGATGCCGATGGTAAAATTATCCGGCCGCTGAATCTGAACCTGCTCAGCAAACATCTGCACTCCGTAGAAAAACCCGCTGAGATATCTGTAGCGCTCTGCCTGATAAACAGCTACAAAAATGATGAACATGAGCAGCAAATTGCCGGTTTGCTGGATGAGCTCGGCTTTAATCATGTCTCGGTTTCTTCGGAATTAAGTCCATTCATCAAGATTTTGCCGCGGGCGCAAACGGCGGTAGTCAATGCATACCTTGCTCCTATTCTGCACGAATATGTCTACAATGTACGGGAACAGCTCTCGGCAGGCTCGTTCCGGTTGATGACCAGTGCGGGCGGCCTGGTACAGTCTGAAAAGTTCAATCCCAAAGACAGTCTTCTCAGCGGTCCCGCAGGGGGCGTGGTCGGGGCCTCCACCGCGGGGCGGCAAGCTGGATTCAACCACATCATCTCGTTCGACATGGGAGGAACCAGCACCGATGTTGCCCGCTATGACAATGAATACGACTATCTTTTTCAACACCAGGTCGGGGATGCACAGGTCGCCGCCCCGGCTCTCTCTATTGAAACGGTCGCCGCGGGGGGAGGATCCATATGCTCCTTTGATGGGTTTAAACTGTCAGTCGGGCCGGAAAGTGCGGGGGCCGACCCCGGACCGGCCTGTTATGATGCTGGCGGTCCTCTCACAGTAACGGACGTCAACCTGCTGCTTGGACGACTGGAACCTGAGAACTTTGGTATCCCCATAAACAAAGAGGCGTCACAGAGGCGGCTGGAGGAAATCCTTGCCGAAGTCCGGAATCTCAACAACCGGGACGTTACACCAAAACAGATCCTGGAAGGGTTTCTGCAGATTGCCAATGAACGCATGAGCGATGCGATCCGGAAAATATCGCTGCGAAAGGGATACGATCCCGCAGAATACGCTCTCGTTTCATTTGGCGGAGCGGGTGCCCAGCACGCCTGTGCCATCGCCGGGCAGCTCAATATCAGCAATATTGTGATCCCGGCCGATGCCGGTTTGCTGAGCGCTTATGGACTGGGAAATGCCGTCATAGAGCAATTTGAGGAACAGCAGGTGCTGGAACCGCTGCGCGAGCTGGGAGACAGGCTGGAAGTGATGTTCAGTGAATTGGGGAATAAAGCGGTTCGTACCCTGTCAGAGCATATCCCGAAATCGAAAATAGAGCTGCGCCGGCATTCAGTCTTTATGCGACTTGCGGGCCAGGAGTCGACTCTTGAAATCGCTTTTGAAGAAAACAAAAATCTTGCGGACGCATTCCGGCATGCCTATCAAACCCGCTATGGGCACTGGGTCAGTGACCGTGAAATTGAGGTGGAATCGATCCGGGTGGTGGCCTCCAGCCGCAAACCTGAACTCAACCGCAGTATAGAGGCAGCCTCCCCCCGTTCCGATAAGCCGGCTAAAGTCCGGCCGGTGGTATTTTCCGGAAATAAGATCGATACCCCGGTCTACAATCGCGGGCAGCTCGCCCCGGGGGAGAAACTTGACGGCCCCGCCCTGATCCTGGACCCGTACAGCACTATCGTTGTTGAGCCGGGGTGGACGCTTGCCGTTGAGGGAAACGGTTCCCTGATCCTCTCACAGTTGAAGAACAGGAACCACCAGAATTCTTCAGATCACGATTCCCGATCCGAGGCGGTAGCGCTGGAACTCTTCACCAACCGGTTTACCTCAATAGCCGAGGAGATGGGAGAGATGCTCCGGCGGACGGCGCTCTCGGTCAACGTCAAAGAACGAATGGACTACTCCTGTGCCCTGCTCAACGCCGAAGGGGAGCTCATCGTCAATGCACCCCATATCCCGGTTCACCTGGGAGCGCTCGGTATCTGCGTTCGACGCCTCAAAAAAACTATCGAAATGCGGCCGGGAGATGTGGTAGTTACCAACCATCCCGCCTTTGGTGGGTCGCACCTTCCGGATGTTACTGTAGTCACGCCCATTTTTACCGGCAAGAATGAACCGGAACTGATCGGTTTTGCTGCCAGCCGGGCCCACCATGCAGAGATCGGCGGAACGCGACCCGGCTCCATGCCGCCCGGAGCAACGACCCTGGCAGAGGAGGGCGTTGTTCTGCCCCCGACGCACTTGATCCGGCTGGGGAAGGAACGGTGGGACGACCTCCGCAACCTGCTCAATTCTGCAGAGCATCCCACGCGAAGCATTGAAGAAAATATGGCCGACCTGCAGGCAGCTGTTGCAGCAAACCAGCGCGGCAGCCGATCACTGCAGGCGCTGGTGACCGCCCACGGGAGAAAACAGGTACTGCACTACATGCACGCCCTAAAGAGTTATGCAGCCCAAAAAATGAGGACGACGCTCCGCCGGCTGCCGGATGGCACGTTTGAGACCACTGAAAAAATGGATGACGGCACCCGCCTGCACGCCGCTATCACTATTGCTGAAGAGACGATCACATTTAATTTCGAGGGAACCGCCCCGGTACACCCCGGCAACCTGAATGCGACTCCGGCCATCGTGAGCAGTGTGATTATCTACATCCTGAGGCTCCTGGTCGATGAACCGCTTCCCCTGAATGAAGGATTGCTCGAGCCCGTCACCATACAGCTGCCGAAGGGATCTATCCTGAACCCGGACTTTGCGAGTGATCCCCGCAAGTCGCCCGCGGTTGTGGGAGGCAACGTGGAAACAAGCCAGCGGCTGGTGGATCTGTTGCTAAAACCCTTCGGAAAAATGGCCTGCAGCCAGGGAACCATGAACAACGTGCTGTTCGGCAGCGACACGTTCGGCTACTACGAAACCATTGGGGGAGGAACCGGCGCCGGACCTACTTTTGACGGCGCAGATGCTGTTCACCATCATATGACCAATACCGCAGGTACTGACCCGGAAATTCTGGAACAGCGCTACCCGGTGCGGCTTGACCGTTACAGCATTCGTCCCGGCTCGGGTGGCGAGGGCGCTCACTGCGGTGGAAATGGAATCCGGCGTGAAATGACCTTCCTGAAACCCGTACGCCTGTCGCTGCTCACCCAGCACCGGGTGGAGGGACCCTACGGCCTGGAAGGAGGGAAAGCGGGCGCCAACGGACAGCAGTGGATTGTTCGAAAAAACGGGGAGCGGGAACCGCTCGCCTCTATCGACGGGGCGGACCTGGAGCCGGGCGACCGTTTTATAATCCTGACGCCGGGCGGCGGTGGTTATGGAGTCGACCACTCTTCAAGGAAAAAATCATGACTCCGATACCGGAATATACGCAATAGTCTGCCCGGAACGTTGTAATAAACAGTCAGGAATTCAACGCAAAAGAATAATGGCCCAATGCCGGGAAGAGACGCCAAATTCCTGCAGACCTGTTCCATTATTTTTTAGCTAAAACAGCGGTTTTGCAAAAACCTCACAAATCAAACCGTAGGTGAATGATTTTCTTTAGACAGATCGGCCTCTGTATAGCAGCATTCATGTTCATATCGGGATGTGTCTCTACGGAACTAGGAGTACAATCGTCCTCCGCGGGAAGTGATAACAGGCGCAACCTGCAGGAGGAGTATACATCCGCTTTTCCCACGAAAGATATATCTGCAAACATCAGTAACGTTTTTCGGTCCGTAAGGCGAATCACGATATCGGGAATTTACCGTATCTTTTATTTTGAAGAGGAACCGGTAACGCTCCCTCAAATCCGTGGCGCCGACTTGATGCAACTCTCCTCCCGCTCAACAACCAAAGAGGAGAGCGTTGCCGGAACAGCCATCTCCATTGCCCAGGATAGCCGGTTCATATCGCTGCTCACATGCGCGCATATAGTTCAGTTCCCGGATACACTGATCGAATATGTTGAAACAGGCGATCTTCCTGAAAATGAATATATCCGGTCTGTAGCCGTAAAATTCACCCAACACAACCTGGTTTATGGAGAAAGGCACCTCGCTCCTTTTGAAGTAAAATCAGTTGACCCCGTCAAGGACCTGGCACTTATTCAAGTTCAGAGGCAACAAGAGCCCAACCTGCAAATACCACCGCTTTCGATTCAGCTGGGAAATTCAAAGGATCTGAAATGGGGATCATTTCTCTATATTGCCGGCTATCCAAGAGGGAGAGCTGTAGTAACCCGCGCCATCGTCAGCGATCCAAATCGTACCAGTCGAGGAGACTTCCTGACCGACGGACTTTTTAACCAGGGTATGAGCGGTGGTATCATATTGGCCAGCAGAGATCATTATTCCAGCTTTGAATGGGTTGGAATGACCAATACCGCATCAGCCGAAGAAGAACACATTTTGGTTCCCGCCCCGAATCGATCCACCAGCGACAAACTAACAGAGCCGTATGACGGTCCCGTCTACCAGGAAAAAAAAGTTCGTATTGCATATGGCGTTACCCAATCAATTCCCACCGGAGATATCGCTGATTTTTTAGATGAAAACCGGCAGCTCCTCCAAGCTTCAGCGGTTAGTTTTCCCAGCTTTTAGCTGGCGCAAACCATGCAACTACCGTTTTCATCATTCTTCTCAACCTGCAAGATATCATTCCGATTTTATCGATACTTGGGTTCAGGTAATATTTGAAACGAGCATTTCTATTTAAATCTGTAGCCTCAGTTTGGTATCTTTGGCACTGTTTGTTTCAGCTTATAAAATGGTATCATGAAGACAACACGCGTACTCAAATTCGGCGGCACTTCCATGGGCGACGAGCACACATGGCGCATGGTGCTGGAGATCGTCAAACAATATGAACAGCCCGTGGTTGTGGTCTCTGCCACCTCCCGAACTACGCGACAGCTGCTGGCCGCCGTCGAGGCGGCACCGGACCGCTATGAGCGCTCGCTCGAAATAAGCAGTGAAATACGTTCACGTCACGAAACCCTGATCCGCCGATTTCTGCAGGAGTTCGACCATCATGATGCGGCCGATGCCCTTGAGCAGTGCCTGGCATGGATTGAAAAGAAGATCCGTGATCTGAACCGGCATCTCAGGGAGATCAACAAAAGCAAAAAAACAGATGCTGCCCGCAAAGATGCCGTGGCAAGTATCGGGGAACAGCTCTCCTCCGGGCTTTTTGCGACATGTGGAAAAGTGTTTGGCCTGAATACCACGTTTATGGATGCGCGCGATATTATCAAGACGAACTCCGATTTCGGTCACGCCACTCCCGACCTCCGCAGGATTAACCAACAAGCCCGGAAAATACGCCAGAACATTGAGCAGTCGATAATCCCGGTCATCGGCGGGTATTACGGCGAAAACGATCAGGGAGAACTAACCACCCTCGGATTCGAGGGATCCGACTACACCGCCAGCCTGATCGGGGCCGCCCTCAACTGCGAGGCGATTGAAATATGGACCGATGTCAGCGGTATTTTTACCTGCGACCCACGGGTGGTGGAGGAGGCCCGGCCTATCCCGGAAATCAGCTTTCGGGAAGCCACCGAGATGGCCTATTTCGGGGCACGGGTGCTGCATCCTTCCACACTGAAACCGGCGGCACAAAAAGAGATCCCGGTATATGTCCGCAACATTTTTGATCCCGGTCATCCGGGAACCAAGATCTACTCCAATGCCGAATCCGGGCGGCCGGTACGCGCACTTGCATTCCTGGAAGACGTTGTTATCATAACGGTCAACGCCCCCAGCACGTTGATGGGATTTCGTTTCCTGTCGAACGTGTTCCAGATCCTGGAGCATCATCATATTACGGTAGATGTGGTAACCACCACTGAGGCTTCCGTTTCGATCGCCCTGGAACGGCCGGAGAAGCTCGATCTGGTTATAAACGAGCTGCAAGGAATTGGGGAAGTCACAATAACGGAGCAGCAGGGCCTGGTCAGCCTGATCGGCTTCGGGCTTTCGAATGTGGAGTCGATCACAAGCCGCGTCTTTTCCTCGGTCAGGGGCGGTCCCCTTTCGCTGATCTCCTTCAGCCGGGATAAACGGAACCTGAACCTGGTGCTCCCGGAACAACAGCTGATCGCCACCGTTCGCTCGCTTCACCGCTCACTCTTCAGAACCGAACTTTCTTCAACATCCTGACATGCTGGCACTTGAAAATATATCACTTACGCTGGGAGATCAGCCCCTCTTTAATTCGATCGATGCGCTGATCAATCCCGGGGAACGGATCGGGCTTGTGGGACCCAATGGAGCGGGAAAATCGACCCTCCTCAAAATTATTGCCGGGCAGATCGAGCCAGACGAGGGCCAACTGAAGCTGTCCAAATCGGCCACGGTCGGATACCTCCCGCAGGACGGGGTGGATCCGGACCCGTCACTGACCGTGCTGGAAGAGGTGAAAAGCGCCTTCTCCGACCTGCAGGAACTGCGAGAAAAAACCCGGAAAGAACAGCAAAAATTGAGCCACCTGGAGTCCGACAGTGATCAATACAAGCAGACCCTGGAGCGCATGGGGCGGTTGCAGGATCGCCTGGAGCAGTCGGGGGCCTACTCACTGGATTCTGACATCGAAAAAGTGCTGATGGGTCTGGGCTTTACGAAAAAGGATTTTAACCGGTCGACCACTGAATTCAGCGGGGGCTGGCTAATGCGAATTGCCCTGGCCAAGCTGCTGCTTCAGCAGCCGACCTATCTCATGCTTGACGAGCCGACCAATCACCTGGATATCGAATCCCTGCAGTGGATCGAGAATTTTCTCCTTAGCTACAAGGGGGCGGTCATCGTCGTCTCCCACGACAAGGCATTCCTTGACAAAATCACCGGGCGAACGCTTGCGCTGGACCGTGGAAATCTTTACGACTATGCGGGCAACTATTCATACTACGTGGAAAAGCATGAGGAGCGGATGGACCATCTCCGCAAGGCCTACAAAAACCAGCAGCGGGAGATCAAGGAACTGCAGGAGTTTATTGACAAATTCCGATACAATGCCAGCAAGGCTTCGCAGGTACAGAGCCGGATCAAGCAGCTGGAAAAGATGGACAAAATTGAGCTGGATGAACACGAGGAGGAGATCACGTTTCAGTTCCCCCCGCCCGAGCGAAGTGGTGCAGTAGTCATGAAGCTGCAGAATATCAGCAAGAGCTACGGCGAAAACCAGGTATTTGACGGCCTGGACTATTCCGTGGAGCGCGGGGATAAAATTGCCGTCGTAGGTCCGAACGGCGCGGGAAAATCCACCATGGTGCGCATTCTGGCCGGACTTGAAGATTATGACGGGGGCAGCCGCGAGCCGGGACACAATCTCACCACAAACTATTTTGCCCAGCACCAGGCCGACGAGCTCGACCTGTCGAAGACGGTGTTTGAAATTATGCGAGAAGCGGCCCCCAACGCCCGGGAAACCCGCTTGCGCACCATCCTGGGCTGCTTTTTGTTCCAGGGGGATGAGGTCTTTAAAAAAGTGTCGGTGCTGTCGGGGGGCGAAAAAAGTCGCCTTGCCCTGGCCCGTATGCTGGTGAACTCGGCCAATTTCATGATTTTTGACGAGCCGACCAACCACCTGGATATGCAGTCAAAACAGATCCTCCAGCAGGCTCTCGACCAATATGAGGGGACATTCATTATCGTTTCGCACGACCGCGATTTTCTCGATCCCATCGTCAGCAAAGTGCTGGAAGTTCAGCCGAATCGCGTGCGCACGTTTCTGGGGAATGTTTCCTACTATCTTGAAAAAAAGAGAGAAGAAGAGAATGAAACGTTAAACACGGCCTCAGCCAACAACAGAACGGGGCCGCCACACTCAGCAAACGGCTCCGGTTCCGGGTCTACCCTCTCACGTAAGGAAGAACGCCGGGTAGAAGCTCAAAAACGGCAGGAAAAGTATAACAAGCTCAAGCCGTTTAAAAAGAAGATCGATCCCCTGGAAGAAAAAATAGAAACCCTGGAAAATCGCAAGCAGGAGATTGAGCAGGAGATGGCAGAGCCCGATTTCTACGATGATGAAGTGCAGGTGAAAGAGATCTCCCTGGAGTATGAAAAGCTGAAGGCCGAGCTCGTGGAGACCTACGCGGAATGGGAGAAGCTGGCCATGAAGATCAGCGAAATTGAGGAGGAGTTTGAATAGCAAGACCCAAGAAAAAAAGATATGAAGAAACTAGACGGTAAAACAGCTATTGTTACCGGTGCCACCCGGGGGATGGGGCGCGCCGTGGCCGAACTTTTTACCGCTGAGGGGGCTCGCGTAGTCATGAATGGACGAGATACACAGCAGGGACGGGAGGTGGTGACGAAGATCACTTCCCGCGGGGGAGAAGCCATTTTTATCCCGGGCGATGTCAGCTCTCGGGATCTCAACAAGCAGCTCGTGGAACGGGCGGTCTCCGAATTCGGCGGACTTGACCTGCTCGTGCCCAACGCCGGGATGCTGGGACTGGGATCGATCACAGAGGTGACCACGGAAACCTGGGACAAAACGCTGGATACCAATCTGAATGCCGTTTTTTACCTGCTGCGTGCCGGCATCCCGAAAATGCAGCAGACAAAAGGCGGCGGAGCTGTGGTTGTGACCGGCTCCATTGCTGCACACAAAGGGTTCCCGAATCACGCCGCCTATTGTGCATCAAAAGGTGCATTGGAGGCGTTGGTACGGCAGGCGGCCGTCGATTACGCCCCGGATATTCGGATCAACCTGGTGCAGCCCGGTCCGGTAGACACCAAGCTCTATAACGACTCTGCAGAAGCATTTCCCAATCCGGATACCATCCTGGATGAAGTGCCCGGCACGCTGCCGATGAAACGGATCGGCTCCCCGGAAGAGATTGCAAGAACCGTGCTGTTCCTGGCCAGCGATGACGCAGGCTGGACGACCGGCTCCGTCGTCACGGTGGACGGGGGCGCCTCAGCGGCGGGATGATTGTTTGTTTGTAGACGTGAGACGTCAGATGTGAGATGGGAGACGAATTTGACATCTTGTTCTGTACCTCTCACGTTTGACGTCTCACATCTCACGTCTGTCCTCCTCATCCTCGTCCGAGACGATACCGAGGCGGGCCGCGCGTTCTCTCCACTTTTTACGAGCCAGTTTCTGCATATCTTCATAGGCATCCACCTCGTCAATAATCTCCATGCCCAACAGGGTTTCCACCAGGTCTTCCATTGTCACCACACCTGAAAATCCGCCATATTCATCCACTACCAGCGCAATATGATCCTGCTGCTCCAGCAGCCGTTCAAAAAGGATTTTCAGGTTGGCATTTTCCGGGACAACCAGAATCTCCCGTTTCAATTCTTTGAGCTTTTTATGCTTCTCATCGCGCGCCAGTTGTATTAACAGGTCGTTTTTAAGCACATACCCGGTGATGTTGTCTTCGTTGTCCTCATAAAGC
Organism: Halalkalibaculum sp. DA384; assembly: GCF_043951955.1. Taxonomy (NCBI): domain Bacteria; kingdom Pseudomonadati; phylum Balneolota; class Balneolia; order Balneolales; family Balneolaceae; genus Halalkalibaculum; species Halalkalibaculum sp. DA384. Next base: position 27,499 of record NZ_JBINJE010000001.1, read on the forward strand.
GGGAGCCGCGAAAAACGCAGATCTTCCACCTTGTCTGGAATCTCCTCAATTGTCCGTTCCTGGTTGTAGTATTTAACGACAATCCGTGGCGTCATGATATCCTTGACGCGAAGCGAGCTGAACCGGATGAGATTCTTAAAAATCATTGACTCCTCCTCCTCAAAGATTCCCTGCTCCACCCCACGCTCGGCCAGTGCGCTGAATTCTTCCCGGCTGAAGGAGGGCGGACGGTTATCGCTTGAAAGCAGACGCGTGATGCCGTTTGACAGTGCTACAAAAGGATACATCAGGAACATAAGCACCCGCAGCGTGCGCGCAGCCAGCGGCGAAAGCGTTTTCCAATAGGTTGCTCCCAGCGTTTTGGGGATAATTTCTGAGAAGACGAGAATAAGCAGGGTAAGTACAGCCGATATTATACTGACGTATTCATTGCCGAAAACCGCCTGGGCCTGGGCTCCGACACCCGCCGCTCCCACGGTATGGGCAATGGTGTTGAGGCTGAGAATTGCCGACAGGGGACGATCGATATCCTCCTTGTACCGGGCAAGCAACTCTCCACCCTGCGTGCCCTTCCGCTTCATAACGGCAACATACGATTCGCTGACCGACAACAGCACCGATTCCAGAATAGAACACAGAAACGATACTCCCAGAGCGAGGAACAGGTAGAATAAAAGCAGTGTCATAGGCTGGATTTGAGACTCAAAAATTTAATCGGAAAATGAACATTGTATAATCCCACTATCAATCTGTTACCCTGCAAAAATTTGATCCTCATTTTTAAATGTTTTGAACTCCATGGTGTTGCCGCTCGGGTCCCTGAAAAACATCTTGCCCTCCTCTTCCGGCAATCCTTTGTCTCTGACATAGGGCTCAAAGACAAAATCGTGTTCCGAGGCCCGAATCCGCTCGGCCAGTGCTTCCCATTCGTCCCACTCGAGGATCACCCCGAAGTGGTGCACCGGTACCGGGTTACCGTCAATTTCATTGGTTCCGTGTTTTCCCGCGAATTCAGGGATCAGGTGTCCGACAAGCTGGTGCCCCCAAAAATTGATATTAATCGTCCGTTCGGAGCTCCGTACGATGTCACATCCCAGTATTTCCCCGTAAAATTTACGAGTCTCCTCAATATCGGATATGGGAAATCCAAGATGAAAACGTTCAAAAGATTGCTCAGCCATCAGTTTCTAAAATTGCTCTGGAGTTAATGTTTCGCTTAAAATAGGTATTTCACGTGAAGTGAAAAATTTTGACCGAAATTATATCCGTATTTTGTGGAGACCGGTTGTAAATTATTATTTTTTCTGCAGCCTATCGGCCCTCGGCTGGTACCCTACTTTTACCCACCCAACAAATATTCCACGAAAACACCCCATCTCCTTTTTTAAAACGGTCAATCAAATTTGCAGATGTACCCAACATAAGATTTATTGAATGCCGAAGCCTGGCAAGTTGTTAACAACTACCCGTAATTTCTAACAAAATATTTCTCTAAACCATGAAACACATTTCAAAAATATTTTCGATCCCTCTCATAATTGTAGCATTTGTAATCGCCGGTTGTGCGCAGCCACAACAGCAGGAGTCTGCCGAAGAGGAAACCACTACCGCTCCTTCTACCAATTTTACTAAAGCGGTTGCAGTTGTCCATCCCACGGAAGGCAATGAGGTCAGTGGTACCGTTACTTTTGAGCAGACCGCAGAAGGCGTGCAGGTGACGGCTGAATTGAGTGGACTTGAGGAAGGCCGGCACGGGTTCCACATCCACCAATATGGAGATTGCACTGCCAGCGACGGGACTTCTGCCGGCGGTCACTACAACCCGGCTGGAAATGATCACGGTGCGCCCACCCAGGATGATCGTCACATGGGGGATATGGGCAATATCGTTGCCGACAGTGAAGGAAATGCGACCATCGACTACACTGATTCCGTGATTGAGCTGAATGGTCCTGACAGCATTATCGGTCGCGGTATTGTGGTGCACGGCGGAGAAGATGACCTGGAGTCGCAACCCTCTGGTGCGGCCGGTCCCCGCATTGGCTGTGGCGTAATCGGTATTGCGAATACTTCCCAGTAATAGAGTTTCAACGACAGGCAGGGGACATATCATTTAGGATATGTCCCCTTTTCTTTTGGAATCGTTCTCTTTCTTCTTTCGACCCGATTTTTCCTGGTTTTCATGAACCCTTCCTCCCATATATTCACCATTACTCAGAAGCAACCGGCATCTGCCCGTTCGTGCGGTTGTAATTCGTGAGCCAGAAGAACAGAACCAGGCCCGACAGAAAAATTCCAGCCGAAAACAGAATCAGCATCCCGGAGGGACGGATAATCAATATGGCGCTGACGAACTGTACAAGCAGGATAACATAGAGTAAAACGGCAATATACAAGCGGTTTACCCTGCTGATGACGTAAGCCCCCATTGGTGCTCCCAGGACGACCACGGGAATACAGACCAACCAAAAGTTGATCGCTTCCGGCTGCAGATCCTGCAGTATCAGCCCGTGCAGCAGAGTTCCCACCACGGCATTCATCGCCATCAGGATGACGGAAGTTGGGGTCGCGATTTTCTCCGAGAGACGATATTTCAGCGTCACAAATGCAAACGAGCAGATATCGATCCCGTTGCCGAGGATGGCACTCAGGATACCCCCGACAAAGCCGACAGCCACCAATTCGATCTTTTGTCCCGGGGTGAGAGCGGGCAGTGCCTCTGCCGATGTTCGCTTCCGGATGTGATTGATAAAAAAGAGCGCGATTCCGTAGCTGAGCCAGAATGATACAAACATCATTTTGGCGTAAGCCGGTAAAACGTAGGGGGCGATGAGGTAGGTGCCGAAGATGATGCCGCCCGTCCCGCCAGCGGCTACGATCCAGAGGTACGTTTTCTCAATTGGAACCTTTTTGGCAATTATCCAGAGGGAAGCCGCCGTCATCCCCACACTTTGGATCGCCAGGCTGAAATTACGCGCCACCGAGGGATCGATCTCGAATATCAGCGTCATTACCGGGTAGGCGATGGCACCGCCGCCCTCAGAGCTGGCTCCCGCGATAAACGAGCCAAATACCATGGTCAGGGTCATGTACCAGTCTGACAGGAACAGATACCATCTATTTTGGGAGATCATCCAGAAGAGCCAGATTCCGTAAACCAGTAAAACCGGACCAAGAAAAATGAGTATACGCTGCTTAGCGAAACCTGTTGGCCTGTGCTTTTGCAAATCGGGCGATTCCAAAGAGTTAAGGCGGGAGCCATCCAACCCGGAACTAATCTTCCGGACTCCAGGATTTCATTTTGTCGTTGATCACTTCTTTAAGACGACTGACCGGCACGCGATCCTGCGTCATATCATCGCGGTAGCGGATGGTGACCGTATCTTCTCCCTCTGACTCAACCCCGTCAAAGTCGACCGTGATGCAAAAGGGCGTACCGGCCTCATCCTGCCGGCGATAGCGTTTCCCGATAGATCCGGATTCATCATAAAGCACGGTGTATTCCTCTCGCAGGTCCGCTTCAATCTTTTTGGCCAGGTCGATCAGCTTGTCTTTTTTGATGAGCGGGAAAATGCCCAATTTTCGGGGCGCCACTTCCGGATTCAGTTTTAATACCGTACGCGTGTCTCCGTCCACCTCTTCCTCGCGATAAGCGTCGCAGAGCACCATCATGACGGTCCGATCAAGTCCCACGGAGGTTTCTATAACATAGGGAATGTAGCGTTTTTGCTTGGCCTGGTCGTAATACTCCAGCTTTTTACCGGAAAACTCCTGGTGCTGGCTCAGGTCAAAGTCGGTGCGGTTGTGGATGCCTTCCACCTCCTGCCAGCCGATCGGGTATTCATACTGGATATCAGCCGCAGCTGCAGCGTAGTGTGCCAGCTTGTCTTCGGGGTGGGGAGCTGTACGCAGCTTTCGGGGGCGGATGCCCAGGTTTTTGTGCCACTCCAAGCGGTCCGCAAGCCAGTTGTCATACTCCTCCTCGTCGGTGCCCGGCTCCACAAAGTACTGCATCTCCATCTGCTCGAACTCCCGCATCCGGAATACAAACTGCCGGGCCACCACCTCGTTACGGAACGCCTTGCCGGTCTGGGCAATGCCGAACGGCACCTGCTGCCGGGCGGTATCCATCACGTTCTTGAAATTCACGAAAATGCCCTGGGCCGTTTCCGGGCGCAGGTATACTGCATCGTCATCATCCCCAGAAGAGACCGCTCCGAACTGGGTCTTGAACATCAGGTTAAACTGGCGGACTTCGGTCCAGTCGAACGCCCCGGATTCGGGCGCCCGGATTTCGTTGTCGATGATGATCTTGTGGAGATCCTCGCACAATCCCTCGCGCGTGCCGGCGGTATCGAGCAGTTCCTGTAGCTGGTCGGCCTCCTCCGCCTTTTCTTTGCTGCGGAGCTTGGCGATATGCCCTTCAATAAGCATATCGGCCCGGTACCGCTTGTTCGACTGCCTGTCATCGATCATCGGGTCGTTGAAGCCGGAAACGTGTCCGCTGGCCTCCCACACTTTGGGATGCATGAAAATAGCGGCATCAATGCCCACGATGTTATCATGCTTTTGGGTCATCTCCCTCCACCACAGGTCACGGATATTGCGCTTCAGCTCCACTCCCAGCGGGCCGTAGTCGTAAACGGCCCCGAGCCCGCCGTAAATTTCGGAAGATTGAAAAATAAGGCCGCGCGCTTTGGCCAGCGATACGATTTTATCCAGACTGTCGAGTTCGGTTACTGCCATTGAAGTGTGTAAAAATTATTTTGGGTTCAGATTCATCGATGCCAAAGATAAAAAAAGTACGTTTAATTAATGAATTCTAGTTTTTTAATTCCGATATTCCCTGCCTCCTGTATTTCCGGCCCGGTTTACTCCCGGAAACCGGCAGCGGGAGCAATCAACTTTTTAAACCCACAGAAATCATAATACAATGCACAGTTTCAACGTAGGAATTCTCGGCGCAACCGGCGCTGTCGGACAAAAATTTATCCGTTTACTTCGCAGGCATCCCTGGTTCACGATCAAGGCCCTGGGTGCTTCCAAACGTTCGGCCGGAAAGACCTATAAACAGGCCGCTCACTGGATTGAGGATATTGAACTTCCCGGGCAGGTAGCCAAACTGAAGGTTTCTACGTGTGAACCTGCACATTTTGAAGGGGTCGATTTCGTGTTTTCCGGGCTCGATTCCTCCGTGGCCAAAGATATTGAGCAGGCCTTTGCGACTGCGGGTATCCCGGTAATTTCCAATGCAAAAAATCACCGGATGTTTGACTCGGTACCGCTGCTGGTTCCGGAAGTGAACCCGGATCATGTTGAAATGATCAAATCACAGGATTTTACCGCCGACGGCAGCGGTTGGATCGTCACCAATCCAAACTGCGTGTGCGTGCCGCTGTCGATGTCGCTGCGCCCGATCTTTGACGCCTTTGGGATCGAATCGGTCGTTGTTACCTCGATGCAGGCGGTTTCGGGGGCGGGATATCCCGGCGTTCCCAGCCTCGATATTCTGGGCAACGCGGTTCCCTTTATCGGAGGCGAAGAGGACAAAATTCACACTGAGCCGCTGAAGATGCTCGGAACCCTTAACAGCAACGGTACCGTGACGCATGCCGACTTTGGCGTTCAATCCACGGCTGTTCGCATTCCCACCGTTGAGGGACACCTGCTTTCTGTTGCTGTTAAATTAAAAGAGAAGCCCTCGGATATCTCGGACGTACAGAAGGCGATTGAAGACTGGAAGAGCCCGATTGCCGACCTTGATCTCCCCTCGGCGCCCAAGCAGCCGGTCAAGCTGTATGAAGAGGAGCGCCATCCACAACCGCGCCTGCACTCTGCCCGCGAAAACGGGATGCAGCTCGGTATGGGACGCCTGAGAACGGGCTCTGTATTTGACATTTCCTATATCGCGCTGGCCCACAATACCGTTCGCGGTGCAGCCGGCGGAGCGATCCTGAATGCAGAGCTGCTGGCCGAGAAGGGCTATCTGAATTAGCAAGTTGAGAATATCGAACAAGGAATGTCGACTGAAGGGACGTTCCCTTTACCATTCCTTGTTCTTTATTCGATGTTTACTCTTCATTCAGGTCGTTTAACTTAATTTCTGACATCACAAGGCGTATTTTGGAGACCAGCTTTTCGGCTTCCTTTCTCTCCTTTCGCTTTATCTTGAGTATACATTCGCCCTGGTCAGCGCCCGGGATTTCATCAAAGACCCGCAACGAATCTGCCTCCAGGACAATCCTGGAGCTGAACCATCCTTTTTTGTATTCAACGGACTGCAGCGCCCGGAGCGGAATGGCGACCTCCTCCACATCCGACTTGAATACTTCAAACAGGGCGTCTTTCACCTGGAATTCGATCAGAAGCTCTTCCCCCTCCAGCTTAAGTAATCCACTGGCCGTTTGAAGCCCGTAATTTACTGCAGGGATCTCAAATTGTACCGCTTTGGTCTCAAATGGCATGGTATGTGTAACGCAATTGAATTTATGGGAGACATTTGCAACGAAAATTCCATCTTGAACATACAAATTACAAACTTTTCAGGATCCGAATTTTGCAAAAACCTGTTCGCCACATCTGCTACCTGTCACTTCAAGTTATTTTCACGTCAAACCCTGGATAGCGGCCTCTCCCTGACAAACCGAGGATAACACCGATCATGCCGATCGGTGCAGACAGATCATGTATCAGGTACTGCCTGAACTGCTATCCCGTGATGACCTGCACCTTTCGTGTCATCTGCGCTCCGGTAAACCCTGAATGTTCATAGTTAAAATCGCGCTGTTATATCCTCAAGCTCAGAAAAAAATTAATTTTTTTTGTAAGGATTGCCCTGTTTACCGGTCTAGTAAGTAGAGATGAAGATAACTCATCTTTCACAAGCCGTTGAATGAGAGAGCACATTCAATGTCCTTCCGAGGTGAAGAGGCTGACCCCTCTTCACCTTATTTTTTACCGTTGGCTTCCCAACCCGCCCTCTTACCTCAGATATGAACATCAAAACAAGAGAGCTATGAACAATTTCCTCGCAACGTTACTTGTCGTTCTTTTAATTCTGCTACTGCCTGGGCAGACAAGTGCCCAGACAACCATTATTGACGAAACCTTCAGCGACGGCGATTTTACCGCTGATCCTGCATGGACCGGATCCGTGGATGACCATATTATTTTCGACGACCAGGGAAACAGCAAACTTCGGCTGGATGCCTCCGGTGGAGGCACCTCCTATTTAACAACCGAAAGCACCGCGGCCTACGGAACCTGGGAGTTCCTGGTGGAGTTCGATTTCAACCCCTCCTCAACCAGCTATTCCAGAATCTACCTGTTGGCCGATCAGCCCGAGCTTGCTGAACCGGTCAACGGCTATTACGTCCGGGTGGGCCATACAGATGACGAAGTCAGCCTCTTCCGGCAGACGGGAACCGAGCAAACAAAAATTATTGATGGAGCAAACGATTTAATTGATCATGATCCCGTTGCCGTTCGCATAAAAGTTACAAGAGACCTGGAGGGACACTGGAAGCTCCTGGCAGATTCCACCGGGGGTAATGATTTCACATCCCAGGGATCTGCCCGGGATAACACTCATCGTTTCAGCAACGTTTTCGGGATCTACAGCCAATATATCGGTAGCCGCACATCCCACTATTTTTATGACGATATCCAGGTACGCAAGGTAACACCCCCGCTTAAAATTGCAGATATAATTCCCTCCGAAAACAGAATTATGGATGTTGTATTCAACACCAGAATTGCGCCCAACAGTGTTGCTGCCGCAGACTTCACCTTAAATAACGGTATCGGGACTCCCTCTTCTGCACGTGTAACCGACCTGAATACGGTACGGCTGACCTATTCCCAACCGCTCCCCGGCGGCGACTACACACTGACGGTCAACAACATCGATGATGCCGCAGGAAATACCATCAATACGGATTCAACAATCGATTTTGTTCTTTTTGACATTTTTAACCAGGGCGATATCGCTATTACCGAGGTTATGTATGACGAGCCCCGGGAACAGGCTGAATATATTGAAATCACAAACAGGAGTTCAAAACGCCTGAACCTGGAAGACTGGCTGATTGGTGATGAACAGGCGATGGTCTCCCTCAGCAGGGATACTCTGGTGATCGGGGCTGGTGATTTCCTGGTATTTTCCTCCGATACCACTGCTCTCTTCAACACCTACGGTTCCCGGAATTACGTTCCCGTGGCCTCGCTTCCCGCCTTCAATAACGGGGGAGATGCAGTCCGGATCCATACCGAGAGTGGCATACGGGTCGACTCCCTCTTTTATTCTCCCGATTGGGGTGGTTCAGAGGTCGCCCTGGAACGACGTTCAACCTCCACGACTGCAATCTACCGTTCCAACTGGGGAGATTCGCCGCACCCCACCGGCGGAACACCCGGGCGGCCGAACACCATACCCGATGACACCATGCCTCCCTCCGTCATCGAATTTAATATTCTTGAGGATCAAAAACTACAGCTCCTGTTCAATGAGAGGGTAGATCGACGTACAGCCGGCGCTATTTCGCGCTACAGCATCAGCGGGGAAATTGGCTTCAGCGGCGTACAGGTTTCAGAGCCGGATACCGTACTTCTACTGCTGGATACCCCACTGAAAAATGCGTCCCGGTACACCCTCACCATCTCCGGCGTAGAGGATATCTTCGGCAACTCCCAGGTGTCGAGCAACATCGATTTCACATACTACCATATCTCGCGCGCCGACTCCGGTGATATTTTTATCAATGAATTTATGTACGAGCCGCCGGAAGGCGGTACGGAGTTTGTTGAGCTGTACAATCCCACTCAGCGGTCGTTCGACCTGCAGGGATGGACGCTCAGCGACAATACCGGCAACCGGAAGGTACTTGCCTACAAATCGTTTGTACTGCCCCCTGATTCGTTCGCCGTCATTGCCCCGGACAGCACCCTGGCATCCCGGTATCCGGGCATCCGTATCCTTACGACCGGGAGCCGGTTTCCATCGCTAAACAACGGTGGCGACGACATCGTACTCCGGCGGCCCGATGGAACGCTGATGGATTCTCTCCGGTACCGCTCAGGCTGGGGCGGCGACAAGGTTTCGCTGGAACGACGCACAACCCGTGTTCCCGCCTACCACCAGGCCAACTGGGGAGACACGCCCCAAGGCACCGGCACACCCGGAACCGGCAATGCAATACCCCCGGACACTACCCCTCCGAAGTTATCGAAATTCCAGATTCCCGACGCTTCAACGATGAAGCTGGTATTTTCTGAACCCGTTTCCAGCGAAAGCGCCCGCAATCCTTCCAACTACTCGGTCACTCCTCCGGTGGATATTCAGATGAGATCGGTGGCAGGCGACACCGTTACGCTCCTTCTTGCCGAAGATCTTGTCTCGGGCACCGCATATAACATAACGCTCAGCAACCTGCAGGATATTTTTGGGAATGCGATGGAGACCGTTTCCCGGACCCGCGAATACCTGGAGTTTGCCTCTGCAGAGCGCGGAGATATCGTGATCAACGAAATCCTGTATCATCGATCCGGGGCCTCAGGGCCTGAATTTGTAGAGCTGTACAATCCCGGCAGCGAACACTACGACTTGTCGGGCTGGCAGCTGGGCGACGGGGTCGCTGTAACGGACCTCTCCCGCGGAATTCAGCTCAAAGCGGGAGAGTATGTTCTGTTGACGGGTCACAAGAAATTCGCCTCCACTTTGGACAACGGATACTATCTATCCGGCTTCCCGTCTCTCAATGATGATGAAGACGCGATATACATACGTTCAAGCCAGGGTACCACGATAGATTCACTTTACTACAAGGCCCGATGGGGCGGTGATGAAGGAATATCGATAGAGCGTAAAGACCCCCTGGCGGCCTCCAACGACGGGTCCAACTGGACCAGCAGCGGATCCCCGGAAGGAAGCAGCGGGGGAACAAAAAACAGCCGTTTTTCACCAGACCGATCACCTCCCGGTGTGCTCTTTTCAACCCGCCGGCCGGATGGCCTGATCGAAGTTCGGTTTGACGAATTTATTCAACTTTCGCCGGAACTTACTTTTATGCTGGAAGGAAAGTCATTATCGGTAGCAACATTCACTCCCGGGAATGGCAACAAAATTTTACTGCAGCAACCGGCTTCGGGTAGCAGCAACCCCAAACCGAGGGAGCTCAATATCCGAAACCTGGCGGATGTAAAAGGAAACATCACCAGAGCAACATCCATACCGGTGGCTGAGCCGATCGAAGCGGGCAGCGTAGTAATCAACGAGATCATGTACAATCCGCTGAACGACCCGGAGGACAACCAGCCTGATCAGCGTGAGTATATTGAACTCCGGAACACCCGGGATTACGCCGTCTCGCTTGAGGGATTCACCCTGCACGACGCGCCCGATGAAACCGGGGCAACCCGTTCGCTCATACCGGTTAACTCCCGCGCAAAATTTCTGCCTCCCCAGGGACACGTATTGGTCTATGCGGATGAAAAAGACAGATTTTCCGACAGCCAGACCGCCCTCTTTTTTGAACTCGACGATCTCTCTCCCACCCGCACAGTGAGAATTGACCGGGGAACATTAAACCTCGCTTCCAGGGATGATGCGATCTACCTGGCTGACAGCACCGGGGCTACGATCGACTCGGTCTACTATGATGAAAGCTGGCACAATCCCAATATCATTGACACACGCGGAGTGGCTTTAGAACGAATAAATCCGTCCGGTCCCAGTGGAAGTGCCTCCAACTGGAGCTCCAGCACCACAAAAAAGGGCGGAACCCCCGGAACGGAAAACTCGATCTACCAGGTACCCGGGCAACCGCCGGACGAGATCGGCATCAGCTTCAATCCCAATCCCTTTTCCCCGGATGGGGACGGCCACGAAGACAACCTGTTTATCAATTACACGCTGGATCACCCCAACTACCTGTTGAAGGTTCGCATTTTTGACCGATATGGACGCCTGGTCCGTGAACTGGCGGACGGCAAGCAGGCGGGCTATGAGGGCTCCCTCCAGTGGGATGGCACAACCGATGACGGGAATCGCAACCGGGTGGGCATCTATATTGTGCTGTTCGAGGCGTACGACAGCAGCAACGGCAGCAACCGCACATTCAAAGAAGTCGTCGTACTGGCACGGCAAATGTAGGAGGTTAAATGTTTGATGTTGAAGGTTGAAGGTTGCAAGGTCCGAGATGGAAAGGAATTTCGAGTGTCGGACTTTCAATAACGCGCGGTTCAGCATTCGTTACGCTAAATCCCTTGTTCGATATTCCTTTCTTCAATACTTTGCCCTCTCCTGAAATTACAGTTTTAAAGCAATCTACATGAGTAAAAAAGCGGCTCCCATCGGCATTTTTGATTCCGGCATCGGAGGACTTACCGTTGTAAAGGCAGTTCGCGAGGCGCTCCCCAACGAGAATATCATCTATTTTGGGGATACCGCCCGCGTGCCCTACGGTATTAAATCGGAAGAAACCGTACGAAATTACGCGCTGCAGATCACTGATTTTCTGTTGGATCGGAATGTGAAGATGATCCTGATCGCCTGCAATACCGTTTCGGCTTCCGCCAAACGAGAGGTACAGAAGGCCGCCGGGGACATTCCCGTGCTGGATGTAATCACCGCCGGAACGCGCGCCGCGATGCAGCACAAACATCGACATATTGGAGTAATCGGTACGCTTGCTACGGTGGGCTCAGGAGCCTATGAGACCGCAATCCGGGAGTACAACGGGGGCATCACCATCACCTCAGCGGCCTGTCCACTGCTGGTGCCGCTGGCCGAAGAGGGATGGACCGACAACGAAATTGCCGAAAAAACCCTGCAGACCTATCTCAAAAAATTTGAAGGCAGCAACATCGACAGCCTGATTCTCGGCTGCACGCACTATCCGCTCTTCAAGGAATCGATTCGTCGAATTCTGCACGATCCAAAGATTGAGATCGTGGACTCGGCCTTGTCGATAGCTGAGATGGCCCGCACAGAACTGCAAAACCTGGAGCTGCTGAATGATGAAGCAGAGGGAAAATTAGAAACATTTGTGAGCGACCGCCCCCAGCGTTTTCATGAACTTGCGGAGCGCTTCCTGGGCCACCGTATTGAGGATGTGGAGATTGTTGCCCTTCCCTGATCATTTCACAGTAGCGCTAATTTATCTAAAGAAGGCACAGAAGTTCACAAAGTTTTCTTTGATATTCTTCGTGACTACTTCGTGTAACTTTGTGATATAACCTTCTCAGCGGTTTAACTAACTTTAAAATGTCTCAAAATTCCTTTAACAAAAAACTAGCTGTCATAGGTGGTGGTGCAGCCGGCTTTTTCGGGGCCATTCGTGCGGCCCGGAATAATCCTGATCTCAATATCACTATTTTCGAACGCAGCCGGGAAGTGCTCTCCAAAGTGCGCATTTCAGGTGGCGGGCGGTGCAACGTAACGCATCACTGCTTTGATCCCGAGCTGCTCTCCAAAGCCTACCCTCGGGGCGAGAGGGAACTGCGCTGGGCGTTTGAACGATTTGATGCCAAAAATACGGTGCGATGGTTTGAGGAGCGCGGCGTGGAGCTCAAAACTGAGGAGGATGGACGCATGTTCCCGGTTACCGATGACTCCGCCACCATCATCAATTGCCTGAAGCGGGAAGCCCTGGAAAGAGGTATTCAAGTACGCACCAAAACCAAGATCGAGCGAGTGGAGCCTCTGAAGAATGGACGCTTCAACCTGCATATCCACAACTCAAATCCGGCAACTGTGGATCTCGTACTTATCGCAACCGGCGGCAGCAACCGCCGTAAGTCCTACGCCTGGCTGGAGGAGCTGGGACACTCCATCGAAGAGCCGGTGCCCTCACTATTTACGTTTAACTTTCGGGATAAAATTTTCACCGATCTGGCGGGCATTTCGGTGCCGGAGGCGGAAGTCAGTATAACAGACAGCCCCTACACGCATACCGGTCCGCTGCTGATTACGCACTGGGGACTCAGCGGTCCGGCAGTGCTGAAGGCTTCGGCGTGGGCAGCGCGTTACCTTCACGAACAGGAGTACCGGTTTACGATCCAGGTCAATTGGCTGCATCCCAAAACCGAACAGGAGGTGCGAAAAATACTTAAAAAGCTGAGGCAGGAAAACGCTAAAAAGCTGGTCACTAAACAGGACCGGTTCCCCATCCCCAACCGACTGTGGAAGCGTTTCACTGGGCTCGTACAGATCAATGCCAATACCCGCTGGGCCAATCTTTCCAACCAGCAGATCCATGAACTTGCTCATCAGCTGGTCAATGGCACTTACCAGATCCAGGGCAAAACCACTTACAAAGAGGAGTTCGTCACCTGCGGCGGCATTCCACTCACCGAAATCGATTTCGGGACGATGGAGAGCAAGAAATGTCCCGGCGTTTATTTTGCCGGCGAAGTGCTGGATATTGATGCCATCACCGGCGGCTACAATTTCCAGTCGGCCTGGACCACGGGCTGGATTTTTGGGGAGAATTGGCAATGAGTGCTAAGTAAGGAGTAATACTACAGTCTCCTTAGTGATAAGCTGTGGCTTTTCGTTTTACGTATTTCGTATTACGTACTTCGTATTTTTCTTGTCCTTTATCTCTGTGCAGATCTGTGGCCTACAGCAGTTTGCTTGCCAGGTTGGCCAGTTCGGAGCGTTCGCCTTTCTCCAGGTTGATGTGGGCGTACAGGTCGTTGTCGTGCATGCGGTCCACCAGGAAGGAGAGACCGTTGCTCTGGGTGTCCAAGTAGGGCGTGTCGATCTGGTAAATATCGCCGGTAAATATAATCTTTGTATTTTCGCCGGCCCTGGTGATGATGGTCTTAACCTCGTGCGGCGTCAGGTTCTGGGCTTCATCCACAATGAAAATGACGTTGGATAGGCTGCGACCCCGGATGTAGGCCAGCGGCACAATGCGGAGTTTCTCGGTTTTCACCATCTCTTCCACCCGCTTGTACTGCTTGCTGGTTTCCGAGAACTGGTTTTTGATAAAGTTCAGGTTATCCCACAGCGGCTGCATGTAGGGATCGATCTTGGACTTGATATCGCCGGGCAGGTAGCCGATATCCTTGTTGCTGAGCGGCACGATGGGGCGCGCCATATAGATCTGCTTAAAATTGCGACGCTGCTCCATGGCCCCGGCCAGTGCAATCAGCGTTTTTCCTGTACCCGCAGCCCCGGTAATGGTTACCAGCGATATTTCAGGGTCCATAATAGCCTGCAGGGCAAAGGTCTGCTCGGCATTGCGCGGGTTTACCCCGTAGGCTGCCATCTTGCGGACGGGTTCAATGTGCTGGGTCCGAGAATTATAAAAGCCGAGCGCCGAGCTGGAGTGATTTTTCAGGATAAAAAAGTGGTTGCTCACCGGCTTGTCATCCCCCACCTTTTTTGGATCCAGCTTACCATCGTTGTAAAATTCATTGATCACATCCGCATCGTTGTATTTTACCTCGGTCTTGCCCTTGTACAGGTGATCGATATCCTTGACGCGCACCGTTTCATAATCCTCCGCCTCAATGTTCAGCGCCCGTGCCTTGATACGCAGGTTGATATCCTTGGAAACCAGGATCACTTTTTTATCCGGCTCACTCTCCATCAGCTTCAGGGTGGCATTCAGTATGCGATGATCTTTCTTCTTGGAGCCAAATACTTCAGCGGCATCCGTCTTGCTGCCTTCATCGTTCAGCACGCGCAGCTTGCCGTGCGACTGACCGTTGAGGGAGATCCACTCCTGCAGCATGTTTTTGTCTGAAATTTTATCCAGATAGCGAATAAACTCGCGGGCGTGCAGGTTGATGACGTCGTTGCCTTTCTTGAAGGTGTCAAGCTCTTCAAGAACGGTGATGGGAATGGCGATATCGTTTTTCTGGAAATTTTTTACGGCATCGGAATCATACAGGAGAACGGAGGTATCGAGTACAAAAATCTTCTTTTGCTTGGCTCTTGGCATAGACAGAAGTCCAATTTAGTTATAAAAGAACGTCGCAGATGATAGCGAAACCCAGTCTATTTGAACAATAGCTAAACAGAGGAACAGAAGCAATTCTGAGGGGCTTGTTTACGAAAAATTAATTTGATATTGGCCAATAATGATTTTGGTGGATCTGCTGAGGATTAAAGGTATGCAAGAACATTATAAATGAACCGTACCGCGAGCTTCAGCTCGCGATCTCAGCCCTATTTAAAAGCTGCTGCTCTTCCAAATTAACACTTTTGATCAATTAATGCCCTTTCACACCAGCAGACGCTGTTCTAAATCTAAGTTGCGAGCTGAAGCTCGCAGTACAGGTTGCTTTTATCAAGACTCCTTAGTTATTACTCAGGTCTGATCACTCAACGCATAAAGTGCTATGGAAAGCGCAATCGAGGCATTCAGGCTCTCTACCTGTTTCTCTTTTTGTGGATGGGGAATTTCAACAACTCTGCGGTTTCGTCCAGCCATTAAACTCGGATCAACGCCATTTGCTTCGTTGCCGATCACCACAATAGTCTGGGGGGCGGCCTCAACCGTACGCAGGCTTTCTGCATGTTCGGAGGTATCGAGCAGCAGCACCTGCCAGCCCTTCTCCTCAAAAAAAGAAAGTGTTTGCTCCAGGTTCACATTCACAAACGGGATTGTTCCCGTGGCACCCGCCGTGCTGCGCACCACTTTGGGATTAAACAGATCTGCGGTTCCCTTGCCCAGCAGCAATCCCTGCACGCCAAACCACGCTGCCGAGCGCAGAATAGTGCCCAGGTTGCCGGGATCCTGGATGCGGTCGGTTGCCACAACCACTCCCTGTTTGTCCGAAAGCTCGTCGAGCGCAACCTCCGGCGGCATCTCGCAAAGCGCCAGTATCCCCTGGGGATTGTCTGTGTCGGTAATCTCACGGAATGAATGAGGATCTACTTTGGCAGAGAGTAGTTGCCCGGCCCGCTCGCTCCAGCCCGGCCTCTTCCACAGCTGCTGGTTTTCATCCCAAAAAAGATGCGTCACTTGAACTGTCCCGTTTTGGATAACCTGTTCTACAGCCCGCTCGCCCTCCACGAGGAACAACTGCTCACGTTCGCGATATTTTTTCTTCTGCAGTTTTCTCAGGAGTGTCAACTGCCGATTTGAAATGGTATCCATACAAATTCTTAGATTCTTTCGTGTGATTCCCGGGATAATACAAAATACGCAGCCGGCAAGAAAAATAACCCGGACTATTCACAAAATTATAAATATAAAAGGTTAAGCCTTTGATTTTGGTTGACATATCGAAAATAACCTGTAGCTCAAATTTGAGTGTCTTTACAACGGGCTGCAAAATTTGGCCGTGCCCTTCGTTGTCCCGACAATGGCTCCTCAACGTACCTCGGTACGTCTGCTGGTGCCATTGTCAGGATGCCTCGTTCACAACCAAATTTCTTGGTGAATAATCCGGGTTAAGCAGATGATCAGGGTTTAAAACCTCCGCAGTATCGTTATCTTTACAGTGTACAACGAGAATAAATAAGCAAGGATCGTCATGGAGTTTTTGAAAAAGCTTGGCATTGAGGGTACAAATTACGGCACCAGTACGGGGCAACAATCGCTGGGCGACGGCAGTGAGCCGCACATTGAAAGCAGCACGCCGATTGACGGCAGACATATTGCTGATGTCACCGTAACCACCCGCGAGCAGTATGAACAGGTGATAGAACAAGCGCAGCAAGCGTTCAAGCAGTGGCGGATGACGCCGGCACCCAAGCGCGGGGAGATTGTACGACAGATCGGCCTGCGGCTGCGCGAATACAAGGAGGACCTGGGCAAGTTGGTAACCTACGAGATGGGAAAAATTCACCAAGAGGGACTCGGCGAGGTGCAGGAAATGATCGACATCTGTGACTTTGCGGTGGGGCAGTCGCGCCAGCTCTATGGCAAAACGATGCAGTCTGAACGTCCTGATCACCGTATGTATGAGCAGTGGCATCCGCTGGGGCCGGTGGGCATCATCACGGCCTTCAACTTCCCGGTGGCGGTGTGGTCCTGGAACGCCATGATTGCGGCCGTCTGCGGCGATGTGATGATCTGGAAACCCTCCGAAAAGGTGCCGCTCTGTGCCGTGGCCGTGCAGAATATTGTGGCGGATGTTCTCAAGGAAAATGACCTGCCGGAAGGCATCTTCAACCTCGTCACCGGTGACAAAGAGGTGGGCAAATGGATGACCAACGATGAGCGGCTGCCGCTGATCTCGGCCACCGGCTCCATCCGGATGGGGCGACAGGTGGCGCAGACCGTAGGGGCACGCCTCGGTAAAACAATCCTGGAGCTGGGCGGTAACAACGCCATCATCGTCACAGAAAATGCTGACCTTGAGATGGCCGCCCGTGCCACGGTGTTTGGCTCAGTAGGTACCTGTGGGCAACGCTGTACCACAACGCGCCGGCTGATTGTTCATGACTCTATTTTTGATGAGTTGAAAGATCGGCTGGTAGAGCTATACAAGAGCGTAAAAATCGGGAATCCATTGAATGAAGATACCTTGGTCGGTCCGCTGATTGATGAACAGGCCGCCGAAAGCATGCAACAAGCCTTGGAGGAAGTGCAACGGTCGGGCGGCGAGCTGATCTACGGTGGTGAGCTGCTGGAGGGCAACAACCTGGAAGTCGAAGGAGGTCACTATGTGCGTCCGGCCATCGTAATCGCTGAGCATGACTACCCTATTGTGCAGGAGGAGACTTTTGCCCCCATTCTCTACCTGATGAAGTACAGCGAGCTGGATCAGGCTATTGATATCCACAACAGCGTGCGGCAGGGGCTCAGCTCGGCAATGTTTACCCTGAATGTGCGGGAGGCGGAGAGCTTCCTTAGTGCACGTGGTTCCGATTGCGGCATCGCAAATATTAATGTGGGTACCAGCGGTGCGGAGATCGGCGGGGCATTTGGCGGCGAAAAGGATACCGGTGGCGGACGCGAATCGGGATCGGATGCATGGAAAGCCTACATGCGCCGGCAAACCAATACCATCAACTGGAGTGATGAGATGCCACTGGCACAGGGTATTGAGTTTGACGTTGACCCATGAGCCACAACCTGCAATCTACGGATCGTTCAAAGAATGCTGTAGGAAAATCCCACGGAAAGAACCTGTTTGAGCTGAACCTCCCTGGAGAAATCTTCGTCATAGACCAACACAAACTGGAAGGTCGTATTAAGGTAGTCGTTGATCTTTCCGACTATTTCGTTTGAAAAATTAATATCTGTTTTTCTCACATTCTCCTTCAGGTTGGTGAAGGTCTCCAGCGTACTGTTTAGCCTTACATTACTTACAATTTTTTTCTCGAAATTGAATATTAATGAATATCCGGGCTCAAACCGGAATTTTTCTCCCCTTTCCAGGCCATATCGTTCAGACAGGGTTTTATCCCGCACAATGGTCTCCTTCATTGCTACGCCCCCCTCTGCAGAGAAATAATCTGCGGGGTGAAATCCCAGGCCGAACACCTGCGACAGGTAGGCCGGGGCCAAAAACCTTGAGAGCAGCAATTTGGGATCTTCCCCGTAATCATATCCCCTGTCAAACTGGGTAGTAAAATTGATGTTTCCGAATACATTAAACCGCTCATCCCGGAACCGGTAACTAAATTTATTTGCGATGGCGATCCTGTCATCGGTTTTCCGGGTACCCTCGTCCTCGATCCGCGCCTGCCCGTATTTAAAGTTGGTCACAAGCTGGTAGCCAAATCGTTCTTTGCGGTATTTCAGGTCAAAAAGAGTAGACGCTGTTACACTGATGGTGTTGACCCCACCCTGGCTCCAGTTTCGATATGAAGCCTGTGACCCATTCAGTCCTCCTACCCAGTTGAAGCCCCAGCCGTTGGTCGTGTCTTGTAGTATTACATCGCTTTCCGCCGAAGTAGAATAGATCATATCCACGTAGTCACGGTCGCTCTGGCCAAATCCACCCCTGACAAGGATACACAACAGTATTGGGATTAAAAATAGAGACAGCTTAAAATGCATGAAAACTTTACAAAAATCGTGTTATTTGGTTACAGTGATGAAGTTCGGCCTTACCCCATCTGCAGTACCACTTTTTCTACCTTTTCCTGTTGAACCACGACAGAGACATGTTCCTTCAATTTTGTTGACAGTTCCAGCCCTACAAACTGGGCCTGGATCGGAAACCTGCGATGCCCCCGGTCTACGAGAACGGCAGTATGTATTTCATCAAAACTGAAAAAATCATAGATATGGTTGAGCGTGGTAAACATGGTATGCCCGCTGAAGATCACATCATCTACAACCAAGAGGTAGCACTCCCTCAACCGGCGGGGGGAGATCTTCTTGCCGGAAAGTGTTTTTTGGGGATCCAGCCGTGTGAGAACAAATTCAGTGCCGTAAATATCAGCAAGGTAAGCGTTCAGTCGAGAGGCGACGGCAAAACCGCGGGAACCGATTCCAAAGAGGAAAATATCCCGGTCCTGTCGATTGTCTTCTGAAACCTGATAGGCCATCCGTTTGAGCGTACGACCTACCCGATCGCTATCCATATAAATTAACTCAGAACTATCTGACATAAAAAAATTATATCTTGAAAATAACGTCTAAAATATGAATTTATAACCTGCTTTACGAGTACTAAACTCCGGAAAAATCACGTTCAAGGTTTAGAGAACGATCTCAGGTTTATTAAATTTTATTCCCTGCAAAAATGAAAAGAGAGGACTATCAGCGATGAAAGAGAAAAAAAGCATGAGGCTGTTTCTCGTTGCCGCCAGCTCATTTATCGGAGGGGTGGGACTTGGCCTTCTTATGGCTCCAAGAAACGGGCGACAGAACCGGCAGTGGCTGATCCAACACGTCTCAGAATGGTCTCCACGCCGGACGAACAACAAAAAGCGGCACACCCTAAAACGGCAGCTCCGCAAGCTGCGAAACCGTGTGAAACGCGGGTATGACAACCGCGTACCAGACCTGTATGCTGCAACCGACCAGCTGGATCTCGGCTATTAAAAATCACAGATGAAAGATCTTGAAGAGAAATACCATGAGCACCTGCTCCATTGGATTTGGCAGACTCTCCATTTTGATGCCGGCAACCTGGAAACTACATGCGGACAGCCTGTTACCATTCTTGAACCGGGAAGACTGAACTCCTCTGGCGGACCTGATTTTAAGGAGGCGCGCCTGCAGATCGGCGATCTCCGCTGGCACGGCGATATCGAATTTCACTGGTCAGTCGCCGACTGGCGGAGACACGGGCATCAACACGATTCCGGATACAACCAGGTAATTCTCCATGTCGTATATCAAAATCCCGACGGGAAAAGGGCATACCGCCAAGACGGCTCCGCTCCCTTTCTGCTGCATCTCCGCCCCCACCTGCCGGAAAACCTGGAAGAGCTGCTCGCCGCCTTCCGTCAGCCCGACCGGCTGCCGTGTGCCGGACAGCTCCGCTATATTTCCCGGGAAGCACTGGAACAGCAATTCAGGAAGGCTCATCGCGAATATTTTGAAACCAAGGCCGATGCCCTCCTGAACTTTTATGACCCGGATTTAGCCCCTGCAACAGCCTGGAAAAAAGTATTTTCTCTCGGATTGTTTGACGGGCTCGGTATCTCCCTGAACCGGGAACCGATGCTCCGCGTCGGCCGCCGCCTTTACAATCATGTGTTACAGGAGGAGACGTTCCCGGCGGTAGAAGAGCTACAGTTCCTGGCCTTGCAATTCGGTGGGTTCGGATCTGCCCGCTCCGCCGCGCGCTGGAGCTACAAGGGCGTCCGGCCCGCCAACCGTCCCAAAATTCGGTTGCAACAAGCGGCCACGCTGATGGGGACAATTCACCATGAGCCGCTGGATGCGTGGTTCAAGGGAACCCCGAGCGACCGATGGGAGAGGCTACTCAACACGGTTGACACCGAAACAGGAATCGGCCGGCAACGAAGTGACATCCTGTACGGCATCGTCTACCTGCCCGCCCTGTGGCTGCTGGGAACCCTCTTTCATATTGACCGCCTGAAACAACGCGCCTTTGAACTTTGGATGAATCACCGCGCACAGGTTCCCTCCACCCTGTTCAAGCTTTTCGCACAATCAGATTTTCCGCCGGATCTTTACAAGCAACGACTCGGAGCCGTATTTCAGCTCAAACAGTATTGCAAACCCCGCAGGTGTAGCCAGTGCAAAGTATTAAAAGAAATAATTTCTTCTTGATTCCAAATCGGTAAATTCATATCATCTGAATCTCTCGAAAACGACATTGCCCGGTCGTCTAATGGCAGGACAGCGGTTTTTGGTACCGTCAGTGGGGGTTCGAATCCTCCCCGGGCAACAAGGGTAATATTAAACTCTTAGAAAGGATGACTGTAAAGCCATCCTTTTTCTTTTATTTTGAACCACTGAATGCTTTGCCTCGTTGGACACACCTCTAGCCATATTTGCCGGACGCAGCAACCTGGCGCTAGCTCGGGCTATTGCGGAACATTATGGCACTACGCTTGGAGAAGTTACCATCAAGCCGTTTTCGGACGGAGAACTTTATGTTAAATACGAGCAGAGCATACGCGGCGAAGATATTTTCGTGGTTCAATCTACGCCTCCGCCGGGCGACAATATTATTGAATTATTGATGATGCTCGATGCAGCCAAGCGGGCTTCGGCCAAGCGGGTAACGGCTGTCATCCCCTATTTCGGGTATGCCCGGCAAGACCGGAAAGATCGCCCGCGGGTCTCCATCGCCTCCAAGCTGATGGCAAACCTGCTGACCGAAGCCGGGGCCGACCGCGTGTTAACGATGGACCTGCACGCAGCGCAGATCCAGGGTTTTTTTGACATACCGATGGATCACCTGTATGCAAGCCGATTGTTTATTGACTACTTCAGGGAAAACCCGATTGAAAACCTGGTGGTGGTAGCCCCGGACGTCGGGAGCCTGAAGATGTCCCGGTCGTATGCCAAACGCATTGGAGCGCGACTGGCATTCATCGACAAACGGCGCCCAAAGCAGAATGTGGCAGAGGTGATGAATATCGTTGGTGAAGTGGAAGGCAAAAATGTATTGATTGTAGATGATCTGATTGATACGGCCGGCACTTTGACCAACGCCGCCGCAGCGTTAAAAGAACGAGGGGCGTTAAACATTATCGCCACGTGTACGCATCCCATATTGTCGGGGCCCGCGTACCAGCGGATTGATGATTCACCTATTGACGAGTTGCTGGTTACGGATACCGTACCGCTGCAGCGCCCATCGGATAAAATCCGGGTGTTGAGTGTCGCAGGAATTTTTGCCGAGGCGATACAGCGTATTCACACCAACGACAGCATTAGTGTTCTATTTGATGATTAAATTCAATTGTTAAAATTATGATTACGCCAGAAGTAGTTACCCTAAAGGGAAAAGTAAGAGAAACCGGACGTAAAGTGGCAGATGCCCTCCGCGATTCTATGAGAGTTCCTGCCGTCCTCTACGGACCTGAAGTTGAAGAGAATGTCCATTTCTCTATTGATGAACTTGAGCTCGAAAAAATTCTTTCCAACAGAAAGCGTCAAATCATCGAACTTGAAATCGATGGCACGACGTACCGAACACTCCTCAAAACCACCGATTTCCACCCGGTCTCGGATCGGGCCGTTCACGCCGATTTTTATGTGCTCGACGACGACCACAAGGTAACCCTCAGCGTCCCCCTCAGGCTGACGGGGACCGCCATCGGGGTTACGGATGGGGGAGGCCGCGTATTCCAGCCGATGCATATCCTCAGAATTCGCACCTATCCCGACAGAATACCGGGTGAATACAGCGTGGATATCACGGAACTGGCTATTGGCGATTCGGTCCACGTACAGGACCTGGAGCTCGAGGGCATTGAAGCTCTCGACGAGGGCAGCCGAACAATTGTGACCGTCGTACCTCCGAAATCCGAAGCCCTGCTTACATCTACACTCGTTACCGAAGAGCCTGCTGAAGAAGAGCTTGAAGAAGGTGAAGAACCTGTTGAAGGCGAGCTTGAAGAGGGTGAAGAGCCCGCAGAAGGCGAAGAAGAGGATGGCGAAGAAGAGGATATTGAATAAAACGTATCCATCACCTGTACTAAATAACTATATGTTGACCCCATGCCCGTAATTGTTGGCTTAGGTAATCCCGGCAGAAAGTACGCCGGCACCCGTCACAATATCGGGTATGAGGTTATTGACAGGCTGTCCGATCGCCTTTCTGTCAGCCTGGGGCCTGGGAAGGGCCCTTTTCATATCGGGGACACTCATTATCACGGACACAAATTACGGCTGGTAAAACCGACCACCTACATGAATAAAAGCGGAGACGCTGTTGTTCAGGTACTCAACTGGTATAAAACTGAGATCTCCGAATGTCTGGTGTGTTACGATGACCTGAACCTGCCTGTAGGTGCCATTCGAATACGTCCCGGGGGCAGTGCCGGCGGACATAATGGAATCAAGGACGTCATCAACAAGGTTGGAACCAAGCAGTTTCCACGCCTCCGGATCGGCATAGGAGACGACTTCCGCAACGGTAACCAGGTGGGATATGTACTCTCGAAGTTTTCAGATGAAGAGCGGCAACTTATGGATGACACGCTGGATCGAGCTTGCGATGCCGTGCTTACATTTGTAGAGTATGGCATAGATACTGCGATGAATAACTATAACTAAATCTTAACAACGCTAACTACCAGAAACCTAAACCGTAAACATGAATACACTCATAACCTATTTAGTACCTGCAGCAGGGATCATTGCGCTGTTATATACCTACCTGAAGTCTTCCTGGGTAGGGAAACAGGATCCCGGTACCGAAAAAATGTCAAAAATAAGTGCTCACATTCAGCGGGGCGCCATGGCGTTTCTCAAGGCCGAGTACAAAGTACTGTCCATTTTTGTAATCTGCGTAGCCATCCTGCTGGGTGTAACTGCAAATCCTGAAACCTCTCACTGGCTGATTGCAGTTTCATTTGTTGTGGGAGCTTTCTGTTCGGGCCTGGCCGGATTCATAGGCATGAGAGTGGCGACCAAAGCTAATGTGCGAACAACAAATGCCGCCCGTAACAGCCTGGGACAGGGCCTTAATATCGCATTTGCCGGTGGTTCGGTCATGGGTCTTGGCGTTGTTGGTTTGGGCGTTCTCGGCCTTGGCGTGCTGTTTCTTGTTTTTGGCGATATGTTCGGCATCGGAAATGCTGCCACTGTCAACAAGGTGCTGGCGGTTGTTACCGGGTTCTCTTTCGGGGCCTCTTCCATCGCTCTTTTTGCTCGTGTTGGCGGCGGTATCTACACCAAGGCGGCAGATGTTGGTGCAGACCTTGTCGGTAAAGTTGAAGCAGGAATTCCCGAGGATCATCCCCTGAACCCCGCCACTATTGCAGACAACGTTGGGGATAATGTAGGGGACGTTGCGGGAATGGGCGCTGACCTGTTTGAATCGTATGTCGGCTCTATTATTGGCGCCATGGTTCTGGGCGCGGCATTTATTGGACTGGACGGCTTTGCAAGCGCCAACACCTTTGGAGGACTCAACGCCGTTCTTCTACCGCTGGTTCTTGCCGGAGTCGGTATATTGACCTCCATCCTCGGAACGTTTTTCGTACGGGTCAAAGAGGGCGGCGATCCCCAAAAGGCACTAAATATCGGAGAATTTGTTTCCGCCGCTGTCATGCTGGTGGCTTCGTACCTGCTCATACACTGGATGCTGCCAGGCAGCTGGACGTTTAACGGAATTGAGTATACTCCCGGTGGCGTCTTCTGGGCCACCATTTTCGGTCTCGCGGCCGGACTCCTCATCGGGCTTATCACTGAACACTACACCGGTACCGGCACCGGACCCGTCACCTCCATCGTTCGGCAGTCGTCCACGGGGGCGGCAACCAACATTATTTCCGGGGTAGGCGTTGGCATGATGTCAACCGCTATTCCGATCGTCATTATCGCAACTGCCATTATTGGTGCTTACCACCTGGCCGGTCTCTACGGAATTGCTATTGCTGCTGTGGGAATGCTCTCCAACACCGGGATCCAGCTCGCTGTAGATGCCTACGGCCCGATCTCCGACAACGCCGGGGGAATTGCAGAAATGTCTGAACTGCCGGGCGAAGTGCGCGAACGTACCGACAAACTTGATGCCGTTGGCAACACCACGGCGGCTATCGGTAAAGGATTCGCTATTGGATCTGCAGCCCTTACGGCACTTGCTCTTTTTGCAGCTTTTATCACTTCCTACGAAGCGGTAAATCCGGGTGCGAACATATCAATCAGCGTTACCAACCCGTATGTCATGGCTTCCCTCTTTATCGGAGCGATGCTCCCATTCCTGTTTTCCGCCCTCTCCATGAACGCAGTGGGCCGGGCAGCCATGTCGATGATTGAGGAGGTCCGCCGCCAGTTCAACGATATTCCCGAATTACGCGCCGGCCTTGATGCCATGAACAACAACAAAGGTGAAAAACTGGAAAACTGGCCAGAGGAAGACCGCAAAGCGTTTGAAGCGGCAGACGGCAAGGCGGAATATGAGAAATGCGTCGCCATTTCCACAACTGCCTCTATTCGCGAGATGGTCGCTCCCGGCGTACTTGCCGTTGCAGTTCCCGTGGCATTCGGGTTTCTGGGAGGACCTGAGATGCTTGGCGGACTGCTGGCTGGTGTTACCGCCGCGGGCGTACTGATGGCCCTGTTCCAGTCTAATGCCGGCGGCGCCTGGGACAACGCCAAGAAGATGATTGAAGAAGGCTTTGAACACAATGGGGAAATACTTGGAAAAGGTTCGGAAGCTCACAAAGCCGCCGTTGTAGGCGATACTGTCGGCGATCCCTTCAAGGATACTTCCGGCCCCTCCCTGAATATTCTCATCAAGCTCATGTCTGTTGTGGCTCTCGTTATCGCAACCATGATCTAAGTTGAAAATATACCTGTTTTTATCGCCTCGTCGCGTTACCGCGGCGAGGCTTTTTTATTTGATTTACCGCGTACCTTGTATTTCGTATTTTGGAATCTGCAGACACATCAAAATATCTAACTGGTTTAACAACGTTATGGCTGACATTTTCAAGCTTTTTTTCGAACACGATCTCCGACTTGACAACCTGAGAGAACGACATACCGCAAAGAATCCCGAAACAGGAATCTCTATTGAAGATTTTATGACTCCGGATCCCACCTACTCCAAATTCTATTTCACCGGTACTGTGCTCAAAGAGGAGAAATTTGGCCTGAACACGCTCAGCAATTATAACGAGCTTCTGCTCTGCCTGGAGGATGCTTTCCACGACCTGTACTTTATCACGGCATACGGTACAAACTCCAGTCTTGGAGAAGCCCTTCAGCGAATTTCCATCGGTGAGGCTATCCTGATCAGTCCTAAGCCTGAAACCGATTTCAACCCGCCGGACCTGCACGTAGACCGCAACTCAAACGTGGGGCATTTCAAGGAAGAGCTGAGCCAGGTGTTGGAAGCAGGCTTGCTGGTTCTCTATAAGGAGAAAGCGCACCATGGATTTGACCTGCATCTTTTTTCGCGGGAAAATATCTATGAAAAGCTATTCTATCCTCTCCGGGGGCTGGTAAACAGCACCTTCCGCTTTTTCAGCATCAATAACAAGCGGATCGGTTCAGAACGGAAGTTTTATTTTGAGACGTGGACGCTTGACAAACCTCCCCATGGAGTCGAGGAGGTTTCAGCTGAGACGGTTTTGTAACCTATCCCGGAGCGCAGGAACCGATAATTCAACCTTTTAAAAATCGACCGATTCCGAGAGGGCCTTGCAAAAGACTGAATTCCTTGTTCTGAGGGAGTTGCACTCCCGTTTAAAGGTCAATACGCTCGGTGGTACAACCAGCTCCCAACAACACAGCAGGTCCTGCAAAGATCTCTCCAACATTATTTCGTTTTCCCGGCTCTCTCTCGTAAAACCATTTCGCTTATTCCAGGTGACTCACAATCATCAGGCGGGGACTGCTTTCAGGATCGAACCTGTGGCCGTGATAATCGCCGTACAGGTGATCGATCTGTAAGTTTCGCTTCTCAAATTCCTTTTTAAACCAGTCCAGTTCATAAAGCTTAACTCGCTCAGAATACTGTTTCTTTCCCTTGATGGGTCCCCCGGAAAACTCAATATCCTTGATAATCGATCCGCGGCTGATATACCGGTGCACTTTAAAACTGATATCCCGGAACCGTCCATGATCTGTTGGCTGGAACGTCTTTTTCACCTTGTTTGAATTCATATAATCCAACACGAACATTCCGCCGGGATCCAGCATCTCGGTGACGCTGTCCAGCACGCGGGTATTTTCCTCATCCCTTGCAAAATAGCCAAAGGTGGTGAAAAGGTTTACGATCGCATCAAACTTCCGGGGCAGTGGGTTGCGCATATCGCGGACCTCAAACCGGATCTTCAGCCCCATGCGCTTCGTTTTCTCACGAGCCGTTTTTATCGCCTCTTCAGACAGGTCAATTGCCGAGACCCTGTAGCCCCGCTGAGCCAGGCTGATTGCATGACGTCCCCGGCCGCAGCCCAGATCCAGTATTTCGGAACACCCGCTCAAATTGAGCGTTTTTTCCAGCAGGTCGATCAGCTGTTTAGCCTCCTCTTCATCACGGTTTGCATACAGCTTTTCATATAGTGGGCTGTTGAACCACTCTTCAAACCAATTCGCTGTTTTCTGCAGTTCTTCTTTCATAGAGGGCTGAATATAATGATTACACCTGTATTAATTAATGCGAACTTCAGGAAGATATTTTAGATGACCAGAGACTGCGTACGAACTGTTCATCCTTGAAAGCAGTAGCCACCACAAGGTAAATACAACTCGAATTCGTAGCACAGTATTTGTACCTTCTACTGGAATTTAATATCAGAATTATGGCAACATTCAGCGATAAAATAAGGCAGTCGATCGGGGCGGCCGGTTCTACCCTTTGTGTCGGGCTTGATCCCCATCTCCACCTTTTGCCCTCGCACCTGGCGGAGGAGTTCCCGGATCAAAACGAGCGCGTGACCTATTTCTTGAAAAAAGTTATAGATATCACTCATCCCTACTGCGCTGCATACAAACCCAACCTTGCTTTTTTTGAAGCTCTTGGCAGGCAGGGGCTGGAGACCTTTTCGCAGGTTCTGGAATATATTCCCACAAATAAAATCGTCATCGCCGATGCCAAACGTGGCGATATCGGCTCCACTGCCGCCAACTACAAAACAGCATACTTCGACCACTGGGATGTGGACGCCATAACGCTGAATCCCCTCATGGGTTTTGAAACACTTGAATCCTATTTCAACTACCCGGAAAAAGCGATCTATGCCTTGACGCTCACCTCCAATCCCGGTGCTGCGGACTTCCTGGAAAAACCATTCGCGGGATATCGTTCAATGGCGGAATATATCGCTGCCAACCTCGAGCGACACCAATCCAACAGCAAAACGGCATTGGGACTTGTAGTCGGGGCTACCCAGCCCGCGCATCTTGAATCTGTGCTCTCCCAACACCGCACCTCTCCACTGCTGATTCCCGGTGTCGGTACACAGGGCGGCACAGTCGGGGAGCTCGTATCAGTACTGAAAGATCACTCCGGCATCCCCTTGGTGTCCTCCAGTCGCAGCATCCTTTTTGCGGGCGGCGACAGTACGAACTGGCAAGAAGCCGTGCTGGAAAAGGTCACTTCATACCGAGAACAGCTAACTCCCATAACGGAACGATATGCCTGACCCAAAAAAACCTTTTGTATTAATTTATACTGACGGCGCCTGCAGCGGGAACCCGGGCCCGGGGGGCTGGGGCGCTCTGCTCAACTGGAACGGCAAGGAGAAGGAGCTCTCGGGAGGCGAACCTGATACTACCAATAACCGGATGGAGATGCGGGCCATTATCGAGGCGCTCAAGGCCCTCACCAAACCGTGCAAAGTGGAAATCCGAAGCGACAGTGCCCTTATTATCAACGCCTTTAAACAGGGCTGGATTGACAGCTGGCAGAAACGGGGATGGCGAAAAGCCAATAAGAAGCCGGTGGAGAACCAGGACTTGTGGAAAGAGATGCTCAAAGCGATGGAACCCCACGAGGTCAAATGGACCAAAGTCAAGGGACATGCCGACGACGATCGAAACAATTACGTAGACGGATTGGCGGTCGAGGCCTCAAAGCAGTTTCAGTAG
Source organism: Halalkalibaculum sp. DA384 (assembly GCF_043951955.1). Classification (NCBI taxonomy): domain Bacteria; kingdom Pseudomonadati; phylum Balneolota; class Balneolia; order Balneolales; family Balneolaceae; genus Halalkalibaculum; species Halalkalibaculum sp. DA384. Next base: position 56,607 of record NZ_JBINJE010000001.1, read on the forward strand.
GTCATGGGTCTTGGGTCTTGGGTCGTGAGTCATGGGTTTCACTCACCACCCAAGACCCACGACTACCTTAATTGCGCGAATGGTTTTAAATTCATATCCGAAAATTTACCGCGCTCTGCCAGCATTGCTCCAGTTATGGCTATCATTGCCGCGTTGTCGGTACAGTATTCGATCCGGGGGATATGTATGTTCAGCTCTTTTTCCCTGGCCAAATGCCCGGTTTTCTCCCGCAGCATGGAGTTTGCAGACACCCCCCCGGCCAGTAAAACCGTTTTCACCCCGGTCGCTTCCACCGCCCGGGAAAGCTTTTTCACCAATACTTCTGTGATCGCGTGGGAGACACTGGCACAGATATCGTTCAGATGTTCGTTCACAAAGCGGTCATCCTTCTCCTGGAGATAATACAATACAGAAGTTTTCAGGCCGGAAAAACTGAATTCCAATCCACCGTCCAGCATCGCCTGCGGAAAATCATGAAATGATGGATCGCCTTCTTTGGCCTTTTCATCGATCACCGGCCCCGCCGGGTAAGGGAGACCCAGAATTTTCCCAATTTTATCAAACGCTTCACCGGCGGCATCATCGCGGGTTTTACCCAGCATGCGGTGCTCGAAAGGCGCGGTCACATGCACCAGGTGCGTATGTCCTCCGGAGACAGTCAGGGCTACAAAAGGATACTTGGGCTTCTGTTCAATGAAGTTCGCATAGATATGCGCATCCATGTGATTAACACCGATCAGCCTCATCCCCCTTGCAAGTGCCAGGCCCTTGGAAAAGCAGAGCCCCACCAGCAACGCCCCCATCAGACCGGGTCCCCGGGTCACGGCAACAGCTTCTATCTCATCCAATGAGATGTCTGCCTCGTCCAGGGCTTGCTGTACGGTCCGCCATATCGTCTTGTGGTGGGCCCGCGAGGCCAGCTCGGGGACAACCCCGCCATACTGCTCATGAACTGTTTGTGAGGCGATAACATTGGATTTGAGGCCATCAGAAGTATAAACGGCGGCCGCGGTCTCATCGCAGGAGGATTCAATACCGAGAATAATCATGTGTGTTACGTATTGCGTATTGCTTAAAGGCTCGCCAAAATACACGGTACGCAATAAAATAAAAAGCCCCGAATCCCGGCGGACGCCGAAATTCAGGGCTAAATCTTCATTAAATATTAGTCGCTTACTTATCGTCTTCGTCTTCGTCGACCACCTCGAAATCGGCGTCAACCGCGTCTTCTCCTTCATCGGAATCCTCAGCCTGTCCCTTTTGACCGTTGCCCGGACCGCCGGCAGCCCCTGCGGCTCCGGCAGCTCCAGGTCCTCCTGCGGCCTGTTGCGCGGCCTGATAGATCTCCTGGGAGGCTTCATTCCAAACTTCGTTGAGATGCTCCATGGCCGATTCGAGCTCTTCCATGTTCTCTTCCTGCCGAACCTTTTCTACCTTGTCGGCTGCTTCTTTGATCTTCTCTTTGTTTTCGTCAGAGATTTTGTCTTTGTGCTCGTCAAGCTGCTTTCGGGTTGAAAAGACGAGGTTATCCGCTTCATTGAGCTTTTCAGTTTTTTCTCTGATTCGCTCATCCTCTTTGGCATGCTCTTCCGCATCTTTTTTCATCTTTTCGATCTCCTCTTCAGAGAGTCCGGAAGACGATTCGATACGGATGCTCTGCTCTTTGCCCGTGCCCTTGTCCTTGGCGCTTACATTCAGCACACCGTTGGCATCGATATCGAAGGTTACCTCAATCTGCGGGACACCGCGCGGGGCCGGAGGAATTCCATCCAGGTGGAACCGGCCGAGGGTGCGGTTGTCTTGCGCCTTGGCACGTTCACCCTGCAACACGTGGATCTCCACGCTGGTCTGGTTGTCAGCAGCTGTGGAGAAGGTCTCGGTTTTGCTGGTCGGGATGGTGGTATTGGCCTCGATCAGCTTTGTGGATACGCCCCCGAGCGTTTCGATACCGAGGGTAAGCGGGGTCACGTCAAGCAGTACCACATCGTCGACATCGCCTGACATTACGCCTCCCTGGATGGCCGCTCCGATCGCAACCACTTCGTCGGGGTTGACACCCTTGCTCGGATCTTTGCCAAAGAACTCCTTGACGACCTCCTGGATCTTCGGAATCCTTGTCGATCCGCCAACCAGGATAACCTGGTCTATCTCGTCTTTCGTAAGACCTGCATCATCAAGAGATTTTTTGCAGGGATCGATTGTTTTCTGAATCAGATCGTCGATCAGCTGCTCAAACTGGGCGCGCGTGATATCGATATTCAGGTGCTTGGGACCCGAATCCGTGGCGGTAATAAACGGCAGATTCACATTCGTTTTCTGCGAGCTGGACAGCTCAATTTTGGCTTTTTCAGCCGCATCTTTCAGCCGCTGCATCGCCATCGGATCCTCACGCAGATCGATGCCCTCATCCTTTTTGAACTCTTTGGCCAGATGGTCGATCAGGCGGGAGTCGAAGTCGTCGCCGCCCAGGTGGGTATCGCCGTGCGTGGACTTCACTTCAAAAACGCCGTCACCCAGCTCAAGGACCGACACGTCGAAGGTACCTCCACCGAGGTCATAAACAACGATTGTTTGATCCTGATCTTTTTTGTCAAGGCCGTATGCCAGTGAAGCGGCCGTCGGTTCGTTGATAATACGTTTTACATTGAAACCGGCAATTTCACCCGCCTCCTGGGTGGCCTTACGCTGCGCATCGTTGAAGTAGGCCGGCACCGTAATAACGGCATCGGTCACCTTTTCTCCGAGGTATTCCTCGGCAGTCTGCTTCATCTTTTGCAGCACCATCGCAGAAATTTCCTGCGGGGCGTATGTTCGGTCTTCAATTTTGACGCGGGCCGTATTGTTTTCGCCTTTTACGATTTGGTAGGAGGCCTGCTTGGCTTCCTCCTTCACCTCATCGTAAAATCGGCCCATAAACCGCTTGATTGAAGAGATCGTTTTATCAGGATTCGTAATCGCCTGACGCTTTGCAGGGGCACCGACCAACCGCTCTCCTTCTTTGGAGAAGGCAACGACAGAGGGAGTCGTACGCCCACCTTCGGAGTTCTGGATAACCGTGGGTTCATTGCCCTCCATCACGGCTACGCAGGAGTTGGTGGTACCTAAGTCAATTCCTATGATTTTTCCCATAATATTAATGTTCCTTTTTGGTTATGTGTTTAATTTTCTTCAAACAGGTATTCAATTTCTTTTTGTGTAGTACCGGTAAAGATTTCCTCATTTAATCGGAATCGATTGCGTGTCATTGAGAACTTCCGATTTCGGCAGTGTAATACTTAACACTCCATTCCTGAGCTGTGCTTCAGTCTCGGCGGTGTTGACGTTCTCAGGCAGCGCAAATGACCGGGAAAACACTCCGGATTTGCGTTCCTGCCTCCGGTAGGATTCCTCCTCCGAAAGCTGGTCAGCCCGTTCGCCTTTGACCGTTAACACATGCTCTTTCAACGCAATATGGATCTCCTTCTTCGACAAACCGGGAAGGTCCAGCAGAATTTTAACCTGCTCTCCACTTTCTATGATGTCACACGCGGGAGTGAAATCATGCCCCTGGTCTTCCAGCGGGACGATCCGCTCCACAAAATCCTGAATATCCTTTCCCAGCTTGCTCAATTGTCTTTCAATATCAATTACAAATTCACTCATAAGCTTTTCCGCTTGTTCAGTTTCACAATATTATGAGCAATCACAATGCCAAGGGATAGAGGAATCCCCGTTTTATGACGTATTGACATTAAAAAGAAATGAGGCCGCGGTATTTGTCAGAATTGCGGACGAATAACGGGCGATGAGCTCAATTCGTCAGGAGTTGCAGGTCATCCCAGAAGGAAGGATAGGAGATGGCCGTACACTCGGCTCCGAGTACCGTACTTGGGCTGTCGGCAAGCAGGGACAGTACGCCGGCCGCCATTGCAATGCGGTGATCGTGGTAGCTGTTGTAACGGGCCGGACGAGGAGTGAAGTCCGGACTGCCGTTGATTTCGAGACCGTCCTCGTATTCCGTAAAGTCGGCCCCGGCATTTTCCAATATCTCTGCCACCGCATTAAGGCGATCCGTCTCTTTGTGCCGCAGCTCTTCGGCGCCCGATATACGGGAGACTCCATCCGCAAAAAGCATGGCAACAGCCAGTATCGGCAGCTCATCGATACAGTTGGGCACGCGTTCGGAAGAGATGTTAATCGGCTTGAGCTCGCTGCCGGCCACCGTTATGTCGCCCACAGGCTCCTGGCCTGCCTGGCGCTCCTGCTCAATCCTGATGTTGGCTCCCATCTCCCGAAGGATATCCAAAAAAGCGGTGCGCGTGGGATTAAGCCCCGTACCCGGGAGCTCAATCTCTGCCCGGGGATGTATAGCTCCCGCCGCCAGCCAGAACGCCGCCGCCGAAAAGTCTCCCGGAATGGTGTAACTCTGTTCCGGGATCACATCCTGCCTGCTGCTGGAAATAATGCGTGTATTCCCCGCCTTTTCAATACCCAGATCCAGCAGGCGTTCGGTATGATCCCTGCTCGGGATCCGCTCAATAACCTGCGTGGGCTCTTTTCCAAAAAGGCCGGCCAGCAGTACACATGATTTAAGCTGGGCACTGGGAATCGGCAATTCGAAACGTAGTGGGATGAGGGATCCCGGGCGGCTGATACTCAGCGGGGCGTAGTCATCCTGGCGGGCTTTAATCCTGGCTCCCATCTTCTCCAGCGGGTCAATAATGCGGCGCATCGTTCGGGCGGAGAGCGACTCATCGCCCACCAGCGTACAGCTGATACCTGCGCCGGCCAGTATTCCCGACAGCAGCCGCATGGTGGTGCCTGAATTTCCACAGTCCAGATCTTGCTGTGGGTGCCGGAATCCATCTCGTCCCACCCCGTGCACTGTTAGTGTTGAACGGTGCTGCTCAATCTCCACGCCCAGCGAACGAAAGCAGCTAACGGTGCTGTGGGGATCGGCCGCTTCCGAAAAGTTTTCGATCGTGGAGACCCCCTGGTGCAGGGCGGCAAACATAACCGACCGGTGAGAGATTGATTTGTCTGGAGGAGGAGCAATCGTGCCCTTGAGTTGTGCTGCCGGTAAAACCTTCTGATCCATCTGTTTAGTTTGCGTTGAGCATCTGTTTAGCTTTTTCTGCTTCCGGGGTTCCCGTATAATTCTCCATGATGGCGTTGAGCGTGCTTCGCGCCTCTCCGGTATTGCCCAGTTGAATATGACATTCCGCACTTCTCAGCATCGCTTTGACGACCCATTCATCAAACGCCTCGTACAGCACGCTGACATTGGAATAAGCTTCCAGCGCCTGCTTGAAATTTTGCTGCTGCTGAGCCACATAGCCAAGCAGGTACTGCGCTTCCGCCCCGATTTCCGTGGTGTTGGATTCAGCCACGAGCCCCAGCAGATCGCTGGCCTCCGAGTAATTCCCCTGCTGGAGCTCCACTTTACCCAGCCCCACCTTTGCCGGGTCATAGTCGTTATTTACTTCAAGAGCCGCCTCATAATGCTTGCGCGCCGCATCCACATTACCCATGGCCAACTGCGACCGCCCCATGCCGACGTGTGCTTCCATGCTGAAATCCGATCGTTCATTCAACAACTGCTCGTAGTACTGAAAGGAGGTGGAATACTCGCCGCGCTCGTAGTAGATGCGGGCCAATGCAACCAGTGCTGAGCCCATCTGTTCAGAGTCGGAATAATTTTCTACAATCGCCCTGTATGAGTCGATCGCATTTTGGATCTCTCCGGTCTGTTCATACGCATTGGCCAGGCTGAAATGAGCCTCGGGCAGCAGGTTCTGATTATTGGTAATCCGGATATACTGGCGAAACTCCTCTATGGCGCCGGTGTAATCTCCCGACTGAAACAGGTTTTCGGCTTGCCGGTAACGAAGTCGATCTGCCGTTGACGACTGGGGGTGATCGTCGAGGAAGCTCTCCAGAATCGCCGAACTCGAATCCTGCTGTCCCGATGAGAGCTGGGCGTATTGTATGCCGTTGATCGCCTCGATCAGGTAATCGCTTTGGGGATAGTCCTCCAATACTTTTTTATACGCGGCTATCGCTTTTTCGTAATCCCCGGCGTTGTAGTATGCATCACCGATATTATACTGGGAGCGGGCCGCCCAGCTGGTATTCGGGTACTTGTTGATAGCGGCCTGAAACTCATCAATCGCCTGGGTATAATTCCCGGTATTCAGGTAGATATAGGCGATATTGTACTGCGCCTGCTCCCGGAGCTGTGTATAGGGATATATACGGAGAAGCCGGCGAAAGGTGGTCACCGCTTCATACGTTTGGTTGGCCCGGTAATAGCTGTTGGCCACCTGGAACATCGCATAATCTCCTCCGGGCTCGGCCCCGATCGCCCGTTTGTAGGTTTCAATGGCCTCATCGTACTGGTGGGACGCATAGTAGGAGTCGCCCAGCCGCAATATCGCATCCGTGTCATACGGGTAAAGTGCAATGGGTGGCGGATCATACTCCTCCAGGAACCGGCTAAAGGGTTCGATGGCGTTCTGGTACGCGCCGTTGTTAAAATAGCTCCACCCCAGGGAATAGCGTGCGGCCCCGTTCAGCTCATGGTCCGGGTATCGATTTACAAAGGCCGAAAACCGGTCACTGGCCGACCCGTACTGCCCCATCTGGTAGTAGCAGTCGGCACTCCAGAAAAGGGCCTCTTTACCGAGATCGCTGTTCGGGGCTTCGTTGTAGATACTCTCAAACACCGGCTGAGCCTGCTGGTACGCCTGGTTGCGATATTGTACCCATGCTTTCTGGAACCGCGCCTGGCGTTTTACGTTGTCCTCGATATCGGTAAGTTGTTCGGCCTCCTCAAATGCCTGCAGGGCACGGGTATATTCTTTATTGGCATAATATGCCTCACCTAGCAGGGTATACACCTTTCCCGCCCAGTCCAGGTCATCGTCATTGCGGACAATGGTGAGCAGCGTTTCAATCGCCTCGGCATAGATTCCCATCTCGTAAGCTGTTACAGCCCACTCGTAATACGCCTCCTCTACCCAGAGACCTTCGTTGTACTGTGATCCGAAGTTGCGAAAAGTCTCGATCGCCTGGTCGTACCGCCCGCCCAGTTTTTCATTTACCGCCTTGTAATAGAGCGCCTTGCGGGCCGTTTCGTCATCTCCCTGCGCCGCCTTGCTGAAGGAGTCGGCCGCCCAGTGATAAATCTGCTGCTTGTGGTATATCCACCCGAGACCATAATGGGCAATGCGCACCCGATCTGTCCCTTTGTTCATGTTGATATACTGGAGATAATATTTTGAGGCCTCATCAAAATTATTCAGGTAGTTGTGGCTTTCCGCAATCAGGTAGACCGCCTTTGAACGCAGCTCATCCTCGAGGTAGGCCATGGCGTTGTCAAGAGCGGTTATCGCCTCTTTATATTTTCCCTGCTGGTAATAGGATTCTCCCAGGGCCGTACCGATACGGCGGGTCATCTCGTGGTTGGGGTAGCGGTCTTTGAGCACCTCAAAAGCGATGGAGGAGGAATCAAATTTGCTGTCACTCAGATAAAGCCTGCCACGCGAATAGAGTGCTTTTGGCGCCCACTCCGACTCGGGATACCGGTCGGCAAGCCTCAAAAAGTAGTTGCGGGCCTGATGGTTATTCCCGTTTAGCACCGAAGTTTCCGCAAGCCAGTAGTGAATCTGTGCACCCTGCCGGTCGTGCGGCTTATGCTGCAGCGAACGCTCATAATACCGTAATGCTTCTGTATAATTGCTGTCTGCTTCAGATGCGCTGGCAAGTTCAAACAGCAGCTTTCGGGCAAATTCGGTATTGGGATACTCCTGTATATACTGCTCATAATTGTGTTTTTTCGAGGCGGGATCGAGGCGGGCCTGCGCACGGATACGATAGAATTCGGCCGATTTTCGCAATTCATGGCCGTGATATTTTTCACCAAACTGTGCAAGCAGATCAGCCGAGTCGTCATACAAGCCCCTGTCAAACAGGGTTATCCCTTTTTGATACAGGGCTTCAGGAGAGTCCGATTTCTGCTGACCTGATACAATGACCGGAAACAAGATGAACAGAAGGATGGAGAAGTAACAAACATTCCGGATCGAGATCATTCAGATTTTGGTGCCTTTTGCTTTATGGTTTTGTATAAAATATACCAACTATACGAAATATGTTCCCAGATTTAAAGAGGAATCAATCCAAAAAGAAGTGAATAACCTACATATCAATATATTTAAGTAATTCATCGGCCCGGTTTTCCATATCGAACCCGAATACATCTCTGCTGATATCGTCAACAATCACATCATAATCATGGCGGCGCAGCGCCGACGTTATGCGGGAGGCATCTCTCAGATTGATCTTGATGGAAATTCTGAACGTTCCACCCTCAGATTTTGGACGCTCCACGGAAAGAGCCAGGATTTTGGCCACCTCCACTTCGATCAAATGGATAATTTCGGACAGTGAAAAATCGACCCTTTCCAGCTGTATGGTCAGTATCGCGCCGTTCGTCACCAGATTCATTATATCGGGAAGCGTTTGCAGGATATGCTGCTTTTCTATCGTCCCGAGAAACGTGATCTCCTCGTCAACGACCGGGAGCAGCTGCAGCTCATACTGCAGCATCAGCCGAGCCGCCTCAAAAATATGCTGGCGGCTGAACACCTTCACCGGTTCATCCAGCTCCAGGGTTGCAATGGTAGCCTGCGGATCTTCCTTTTCCCGCAACTGCGAACCGCGAACCTGGCCGATCAATTTTTTTGTCGTCGGGTCCACAACCGGCAGGCAGTCGATCTCCAGCTCCTGCATCTGCTGTAAAGCATCGGTAATGGTATCTTGCCCGCTGAGTGGAGCTATATCGGTGTTAAGTATATCTGCTGCCTGCATATCTGCATCGTTGGTTAATGGAACTATCTACTTCTATTTAAACAACTGATTCGGGAGAGTCAATATTATCCAACAAGTTTTCCAGCCGCATAAAATCTTTTTTTGAAATGCTGAAGGTTATCTTCACGTTTGCTCCCACATATTCTTTAGAATGAATATGGGCTTCGCGATGCAGAAACGCCACTCCTTCATATTTTGCGGCGGGAATCTTCATCGTTTTTTTGATGTAGTCTTCTTCGATCAGGACTTCAATCTGCTCTTTGAGCTTTCCGATGCCTATACCCCGTTCCGCCGACACAAATATGGCATCCGGGTAGGCAGATTTAAGCTCTGCAATTCGGTGGGGCTGCAGTTTGTCAATTTTGTTAAAAGCCAGGATTCCCTTTTTGTCCTTCGCATCCAGGTCTTCGAGTGTATCCCGGACCACTTCAATATAATCATCGATCATCAGCGCCGAAGCGTCTACCAGGTGAATAAGAATATCGGACTCGCGCACCTCGTCGAGGGTGGACTTGAAGCTTTCTATCAGGTTGTGGGGCAGCTTCCTTATAAAGCCAACCGTATCGGATATCAAAACCTCGTGGTGACCGATATTACAGCGGCGCACGGTGGAGTCGAGGGTGGCAAACAGCCGGTCTTCGGCCAGGACTTCCGTATCGGTCAGGGTATTCATCAGTGTTGACTTGCCGGCATTGGTATATCCTACCAGGGAAACGCGAATCATTCCGGAGCGACCTTTTCGCTGCGTCTGGCGCTGCTGGTCCAGCTTGTCGAGCTTGTCTTTCAGCGTGGTAATGCGTTTGTCGATCAGCCGGCGGTCCGTTTCAATCTGGGTTTCTCCCGGTCCCCTTGTGCCGATCCCCCCCTGCTGCCGCGAAAGGTGGGTCCAAAACCGGGTAAGGCGGGGCAACAAATATTGCAGCTGGGCGAGCTCAACCTGGGTTTTTGCCGCAGAAGTTTGCGCCCGCGTGGCAAAAATATCGAGAATCAGTCCACTGCGGTCAAGCACCTTTGCCTCTGTTTCCCTCTCCACGTTGCGGATCTGTGTGGGAGAAAGATCATCATCAAAAATAATAGTTTCCAGGTCATGTTCGCCCACCATCCGCCGGATGGTGCTTAACTTCCCTTTACCGATATAGGTAGAGGGGTCGGGATGGGTCCTGTTCTGCAGGATAGTATCTATCGGTATGCCTCCCGCCGTTTTGGTAAGCATGCCAAGCTCTTCGATATATTCCTCAGCTACCACTTTTGGCGTTTCCGGGCCATATACGCCCACCAAGAGGGACCGTTCTTGTATTATGTCGGATTTTTTTAAGTCTTCTAACAAAAATATGCAGGTGTGAGTAACGTTTTTGTCAATGTAACATAAGGTATCACTTCAAATCAAACTGTTCCAGATCAAAGCTGGCTGTATTATAACAATTTATCTGTCTTCCGAGTTTATGCGCCAGCAGTTTATGGAAGTCCTCGAGATGTTTTTTGGGTACATCCAGCTCCAGCCTGACAAACTGGGTGTCCTGGTCTACTTCATCCTCCTTGTATAAAAATATATATTTCTGATATCGATCCTGATCCTGTTCCAGGTAGTCCCGAATTTGGTACCACTGCACAGACTGTGAAGGGTCATTAATATTTTTGACAATACCGTTGTCGGTAATATACCGCTTTGAAGCCAGGTAACTGTTGACAAACCACCCGCCGCTCATCCAAACATAGAGCAAAAAGCCCACCCAGTGCGTGGCCGATCCCGTGTGGAATGCCAGGGCGAAAAGTCCCAGGCTGAAAAAAAGAAAGAGGGTTGAAAACAGGGGATACCCGTTCAGCTTTCCTGCATTCCAGCTCAACCGTACATTGCGCAGTCGATACTTATTTAACAAAGTGGCTGCAGCCATGACTGTTGCCGAAAAGGCAAAAGTGGCAACCAGCAGGATAATAAAAAATCCCGGTTCGACAGGTAGTGATGATTCGTTCATGTTATGGACTCTGCCCTGTAGAGCTTTGAAATGAGTGTTTCGGCGACCAACAGTGCCAATGCAGCCCAGATAAACCAACTCCAGATTTCCCGCCCCATACCGGCGGACTGCAACTCGGCAACCAGGTTGTCTTGCGAGAGCTCATTCGTATTCAACACGGTGGTTATAGTTACGGGGATTTCGGAAAAATTTTCAAGTTCTTCTTCTGATAATGACTGGAAATCGGACTCTGCCACCTCTTGATTTACGGCAACCAGGCGCTGCTGATCACCCGCGCTTATCTTGAGGAGACCCGGATTCCATTCCCTTCCTGTGTATTGAACGGAAACACCGTTGGGTATATTTTGCACTTCCGGCTTGTATGTGAAGTCATTTAGTGATAATTCCACGGATGGGTTGTCCAACACCCCGTTCCAGGCGAATGTGCTGCCCAGCTGATGGCTGTTGAGCCCGCCCTGTTCAGAAGCCGAGGCATACAGTACCGACCGGAAGTAGATCGGCGCAAAAAGCGCGTTTACCGGGAAATTGGACCATCCGGGATCGGCACCCAGCGTTGAAACCAACAGCCGCCCGTCGCCAAAACGTTGTTCAACCAAAATTTCATCATCCGTCGTAGATGAAAGTATGGTATACGTTCCGGTGCCGGAAGCCTGCTCCAGCTCGTAATAATAAAACAGTTCGGGAAGATCTACCTGTATCTGCTCATCCTCCTCTTTCTCGAACATCCCTTCCAGGATCGGGTGCCCCTCTACCAGCCCGGCTACTCTGCCCACCGGCTTAAAACTGGCATACTCACCGCGAATTCCGGTAAACCGGCCGGCATTAAACAATCCCAGGAAGCGGTTATAGTTTTCAATACTTCCCTGCTCTGACGGTAAAAAGAGCAGTCCCTTCCCGTTTTGCACATATCGCTGCAGGTCCTCGCTCCAGTATTCGGGAATCTCCTCCAGCCCGTCCAGGATAATCACATCATTCTGCAGCCAGGTTGACTGGTCCACTTCCTCCGGTTGTTGGCGGGTAAACTCAATCTGGGTATTGGCGCGCCGGGCTGCCTCCAGCGCCGGGCGCAGGTAGGAGACAAACTCCGAAGCCTCATCTTCCGAATCGCTGATTAACAACACCGTTCGGGTCTCAGGAATCCTCAGCACAAAATAGCGCTCATTGTCGTAGCTGATCTCATCCCCTTCAATCACGACTTTTCCCGCAATATCCCCCACATTTTGAGGTACAATTTCAAAACCGAGCTGTCTTGTTTCCCCCGGATCCAGGTTAACCTCATACTGACCCACCATGCGGCCCTCCACTTCCAGGGAAACGAACTGGTTTGCAGCTCCCGCATTTCCATAATTACGCACCTCTACCTGCAAGGTAACAGGAGTCCCCTGGCTGAGCATCCGCGACTGAAGCTCTAAATCCGCAACAGCAACATTGGGCTGGCTGGAGGCCCCGAGGGTTATAATCTGCAGTCCCACCCGCCTGCTTTCATCCAGTTGCAGCTCATCCAGCTCCTTCAATTCGTCCAGCTGGCTTTTCTGGGCATCGGTGATCAGGTAGATAACGGCGTGCTGCATCGCCGAATTCTTGAGCTGATTGGCCACCATCTCAATAGCATGATTGATCTGGTTACCCGTATTCGTCACAGAAATCTCCTCAATCAGGTCCAGCGCACGCGCCCCATTCACCATCTGCGCGCCCTGTTCTGAATGGTTTGTACCCGTAACAATAAACCGGTCGTCGCTCTTTGACTGCTCGACAACCTGCTTTGCCACTTCCCGGGCCTGCTCAAAAAAAGGTCCCTCCGCCCCGATACGGTTCATACTGGGACTGTTATCCATCAACAAAACAGCGAGTTTGGGTTCATTGGCGTCCGATGCACCTCCCAGTGTGGGACTCAGCAGCGGTCTCGCCAAAGCCAGGGCCAGCATTAACACGGCCAGCACGCGCAGGGCCAGCAAAATGTACTGTTTGATCCGAATCTTGCGAATGGTACTTTTCTGCAGCTCTTCAAAAAAGGCGAGCGTTGAAAATGAGACCTTCTGCGGGCGCCTTAGGTTAATGAGGTGTATGACTACGGGAATAGCCACCGACAAGGCCCCCAGCAAAAAAAAGGGATTCAAAAAATTCATTTAGTTTTAAAATTATTACTTTTGAGCTGTCTGATTTGCAAGTAACAGTTTCGAAACTTTTTTTCGTTGTTGGTATAAGCTATAAAATAAAACATCCTATTCCCTAACATTATTTCACTGAATTTTCAATTCCATTTTTTATGAAGAAGTTTGTTCTTCCTGTTCTTTGCACAGTGTTGACGCTCGTACTGCTTTCGTGCCAGGGTCTCCCGGAAAAGCACTGGGTAACATCGATTCCGCAAACGACGCCTGCCGTAATTATTCCCTCTGAAGAACTTTCTCCCCGCGAGATGCTCGAGCAGGACTATACCCCGTTTGTGGATGACATCACCTCCTCGGCTCTTCAGCTTGTTTCCGAAATCGACTCCTACCCCACCGTCAACCTCCGGGTCAACGCCCTTGCACTCTATCCGGGCGCAGATGATCAGTTACAACCCGTATGGCTGATCCAGGCTCCCGACCAATTTGCAAAAAACCTTCACCAAACGTTTTACAAGGATTTCACCCAAAACAGGTACAATTTTCACCAGCAGGTCATCTATACACTCCACGTCAAAAACCGCGTGATCTATGCCAGCCAGCTACACGGCCTGTTGATTCTCTCAGAATCGAGCCTGGGAATTGAAGATGCTATCCGCGCATACCTGGGCCGGGTACCATCCATCCAGCTTGACCCTGCAGAGCTTCGACCCTCTTCACTGGTATTGAACACTCCCTCCCTGGACCGCTGGATTGAGCAACTCGCAAAAGTTGAATATCGGCCGTCCATCAAGGGAGCCTTCCGCGGAACCGGGCCTGTTGTACTTGATCTGGAAACCCTTTCTGACGAAGAGGAGAACAGCCAGTACCGCTTTACCGGGAATATTCCACTGGCTGAAGATGACCGGACGGGGTTGGTCGACGCTTTCTCATCCCAAAATGCTCCCATCTCGCTCGACCGTTATATTTCGGGCAACGCCTCGTCATTCGGTATCTTTCGTCTCCCCCCCCGTACGGTTCCTCCGGATTCCGTTCCCAACAGCACCCGGCTGGATTCCCTTTTAATGGCGGAAAGTGGACCGTATTCCGCGCTTGCCGCAACCCTGAACGCCGAATTCTCCATTGTTACCTATACCGAATCGGGATTTCTTTCTACCGGGGAATACCTGTTTTTACGCAAATTGCGGGACCCCGCAGGTCTCGCCGGCCAGCTCGATGACCTCGTCTCGCGGCAATTTATACAAAAATCCGATGACACCTATTTTATTCAAAGTCAGGTACTGGGAAGCCTGATCGGCTCCGAGCTCTGCAATTACACCGATTTCTACCTGAATATCACCGGTGATGCGGTCGTCATATCAAAGCGGAAAGGACTGGCGGAGATCGTTGAATCTGACCGCAACCGAAGGCGGGTGATCTACTATGATCAGGATTACATGGACATACGAAGCAACCTGCCCGAAGAGGTGAGCGGCTACCTTTTTGCCAACAGTGATTTCTACGATTTCATCAGCACCTATCTTGATCCGGGAACCTATGTGAATGCCATTACCTCCCAATTCAATCAGCTGACAACCTCATTCCAGCTGCAAGAAGAGCAGCAGCTGGCATTTGAAATGCGCACCTATACACGCCAACAGAGCGATATTCCCTATGAAGAGCAGTGGTTGTTTCCCACCGGGGGCGCTGAACTATCCGGGGCGCCGGTCCTCTCCGACCTGAGGGGCAGTGCACGCAATGAAGTCATATTTGCCACCACTTCGGGCAGCGTGTACGCCCTGGCCTCTGATGGCACTACCGTGATGCAGGCCAGTACCGGGGACGATGAACCCGTCGGCTCTCCCGTGGTATATGACTGGTATGGTACCAACCAGCAGGTGATATTGCTAGCGGCGGGCAACAAAATCTACGGGTGGAACGACACCGGATCTACTCTCCCAAAATTTCCGTTTGAACTTACCGAGACCATCACTACGCCTCTCACCGTAACCGATATCGACCAAAACGGTTTGCCCGAAGCGGTAGTGGCCACCGCCAACCGGCAGCTTCACGCACTCGACGGACGCGGAGAAAACATCAGCGGCTGGCCGGTAACCACCAATGCCGTGATCCGCAGCAAACCGGCCGTTGAGCTTTTCAGGGGTGGAATCGGGGTAGTGGCATTCTCGGAAAACGCCGTTCATGCCTGGAACCAGGATGGCTCTCCCAAGGCCGACTTTCCCAAGTTCGTTAATGCTTCCCTGAACGGTTCACCCGTGCTGCACAAGGGGAACATCCTGGGAGGGGCCGCCGATGGATATCTCTACGCGGTGGGCGGGGAGCCGCTGTTTCCCGACTCCGTTGACGTGTACAGCAACCGGACGGAGAAGGACGAACTGCAGGCTGTGTATGTCTCCAACAGTGCCCTCTCCGGTACGCCCTCCCTCCATTCTGCTTCTGTACAGATAGACGAGGATCGGACTGTCTCCGAAGATATGATCCTGACCATGAGCAGCAACGGCTCCCTCTTTTTGATCAATGAACAGGGACAACTGCGGTTTACGGCAAGCATGGGGCAGCCGGCGGCCCAAAATTTCTCCCCATTTATCACCGATATCAATGGTGACGGCACGGATGAGATTATCGGGCTTGCCAGTTTCGGACGGCTGTATGCCTGGCAGGTACGTGACGGGGAGCGCCTCTATTCGCTTCCTACTAGCGGCATGCAGTATCCTGTGGTTACCGACCTGGACGGGGATGGCTACAAGGAACTGATTGCCCAAACCAGCGAGGGCGTACGCAGCTGGACGATATACAGGACCAGTGACTAGATGGCAGAGACTATTGGTTTTAGATTTCGTTTCAAAGTCATTTTTTGGAAATACAGTATTTTGGGTACTGCGTGATAAATAAAGAGGAGGATACCTGTTCTCGCATTACATACCACGAATTATGTATCTGGCATCTGCGCAACTCCACCGGGCTGTTTGGCGAGGCCATAAAATTAAATAAATTCTCTATTGAATTTACCCCCGCAAGATCCCTATATTTGCACTCCAATTGAAATGGTGCCGTAAGTAGTTGAGCAGCTGGAGGGTTGAATAGAAATTTTATGCTTCAGGAATTGCTCACATCCTGTTTCAATTGCACTTTCTTTATTGTCAAGCCCAAGTGGCGGAATTGGTAGACGCGCATGCTTCAGGAGCATGTGACCATCTTGGTCGTGGAGGTTCGAGTCCTCTCTTGGGCACTCTGGCCCTTGCAAGTCGTTGACTTGCAAGGGCTTATTATTTACACCCATTCAATATACTGGCAATATTGCCATCTCTTCTCAATACGTTTAATTACGGTGTTGCTTAGCCCTCTTATCGGTTCCCTGCTTTATCATTTTCAATCAGCCTCTCAAAATTGTTCTCTGCATTTGCTTTAAAGTGATGCGATGTAACTGTTGCCTCAGTTTACGATAGTGCAGAAGTCTGGTACTTTTTAGTGTGAAACGTAACAATTTTCCCGGATTTGGTCCTTAACGGAACAAATCTGCAATTTTCCCATAAGAATAGACGTAGCATTCACTGAATATTTAACCATCAACCTAACAAATACAGGTTATTGTTATGTTTAACTTTAACAAGGCAACATTTTTTACCACTATTTTGGCGCTTATCTTCAGTTTGAGTTTCTCCACCAGCTATGCGCAGGAGAACAACTCAGATACCGAAAAATACAAGCTGACGCTGAATGTGGTGGATGCTGAATCCGGGGAAGCTTTAATGAATGCCAACATTCAAATCCTGGGAATCTATTCCCCGCATACTACCAATCAGGAGGGACAACTGGTATTTGAAGAAATTGAGAACGATCCCCACACATTCAAAATCTCTGCCGATGGGTATCAAACCTGGAAGAAAACAGTGACGGTTACTGACGATTCCAAGCTAACCGTTGAACTTACTCCCACTGGATAAGCATTCGCTGCCAGTTTTAAAGCACCGGGTTTGCCACCCGGTGCTTTTCATTTTTCGTTACTTAAAAGAGGGTTTTGCAAAACCCTCAACTCCTCGTTCTGAGGGCGTTGTACTCCCGTTAAAAGGGCACCAGGGTCGGTAGTACAACTACCTCCCTCAAAATAGCAGGTTCTGCAAAGGTTTCTTGAAAATGATACGTCACAGGATATCAGATGTAAGATCTCGTCAATATTTAACCTGACAGGAGTTTACGTTGCGTTTTACTTCTGAAAAAGTTTGGAAAGTCTCCCGTTTTTAGCTTTACCGTTATAACAAATATTTCCCCACCTTACATTACGCGGCGAGCCCCAAGGTAGCGGTTGGCCCAGTATCTGTCATACAGGCTGCTCAGCGTCACCCCCTGGGAGGTCGAGGCATGCAGGAACTCTCCATCTTCCACAAGAATCCCCACATGAAAGGTTCGCCTACCGGTTTTAAAAAAGATAAGATCGCCGGTGCGTACCGAGCGTCGCCGGATGCCTTCGCCCCGGTTTAGTAATCGCTGCGTATGCATCGGCAGGTCGATGCCGAAATACTCATCAAAAATAATGCTGACAAAAGAGGAGCAGTCTACCCCGGAAGCCGACCGGCCGCCCAGCAGGTAAGGCGTTCCCTTCCAGTCGCGGTAGGCCTGCTTTAATGAAACCCGGGTCTCACTGTATTTATTGACGGAATAGGCCACGGGAGAAGAGGAACTACTGCCCGAAGAGTGTGTGGCACGTCGGGTTGAAATACCACAAGCCGTCAACAGGGTGGTTATCACTATGTATATGATCAGATGCCTCATTAGAAAGTGTTGCCGTGGCTGTCTATTTTGTCCTCTAAATGATCTATATTTAGAGAATGAAACACAACCCGAAAATGCTTAACAAGTAACCAATATGCGACTTTTGGTTAATATCGACCATGTAGCTACACTCCGAAACGCCCGGGGAGAGGGATATCCCGACCCTGTGAAAGCGGCCCACGTATGCGAAGAGGCCGGGGCCGCCGGAATTGTTTTTCACCTTAGAAAAGACCGCCGACACATCAGGGAAGCGGATGTCTACCGGCTGAAGGAGTCGGTCCGGGGCATCCTGGATTTTGAAATGGCGGCTACCAAGGAGATGATAGAGACAAGTATTGACGTAGACCCGCACCTGGTGACGCTGGTCCCCGAAAGTCGTGAAGAGCTGACAACCGAAGGCGGACTGAGCATGGATACCGTGTTTGAGGATTTCAGAAACCGGGTATTTCCCCGTTACAGGGATACCGATATTGAAGTAAGCCTGTTTATTGATCCCAACCCGGAAGATATTGACGATGCGGCCGAACTGGGCAGCGACGCCGTGGAGCTCCACACCGGTACCTATGCAAATGCGCGAACCGACGAGGCCCGAAACCATGAGCTGCAGCGGCTGAAAGAGGCGGCTAAACGCGCACATAACCTGGGGATGAAGGTAAATGCCGGGCATGGATTAAACCTCGACAATCTTGAAGCACTAGTCAAAACCGTGCCCCACCTGCATGATGTAAGCATCGGGCACGCCCTGGTTTCAACAGCTGTTTTTAACGGATTAGAGAACACGGTAAAGGCGTTTCTCAATATCATGAACAAATACAACGATTAAATTTCAACTTTAGATGATTTCAAATTTCGAATTTTCATCCACGGAGATAAATGACTGAGAATCCAAACAAGGAGGAACACAAGTCCGGCTACGTGGCCATTGTTGGCAAGCCCAACGCGGGGAAATCAACCCTGATGAACCAGATTCTGGGCAGCAAGATATCGATTACCACTCCCAAGCCGCAGACCACGCGTCACCAGATCATAGGGATCCATTCGGAAGAAAATCTGCAGATCATCTTCCTGGATACCCCCGGCATCATCCACCCGCGCTACGAGCTGCAAAAAGCGATGATGAGCTTTGTAGACCGGGCACGCAGCGATGCCGATATCATCCTCTTTTTGGTGGAGGCCGGAGAAGACCGCATGCCCGACTACGCCTTTGACGTATTCAAAACCATGAACAAACCGATTGTCCTGGTTGTCAACAAAATGGACACCAGCAGCCGCGAGCGGGAACTGGAGATGGTGGAATCCCTGCAGGAGTCCTACCAGTTTGCCAATACCGTCTATATTTCTGCCCTCACCGGGGAGGGCGTGCCGGAGCTGATGGAGGTCATCTACCAAAACCTGAAGCCGGGCCCGCCCTATTATCCGAAGGATATGCTCAGCGAACAGCCGGTACGCTTTTTCGTGGCCGAGCTGATCCGCGAGCAGCTTTTCATGCAGTTTGAACAGGAGATCCCGTACTCCTGCACCGTGGATGTGATACAATACGATGAGCGGGACGAGCTGGACTACATCAATGCGGAAATCATTGTCAACAGAAACTCTCAAAAAGGCATTTTAATCGGCAAGGGTGGAAAGGCGATCAAAGAGCTGGGCAAAAACGCGCGGCAAAAAATCCAGGATTTTATCGGCAAAAAAGTGTTCCTCGATCTTCATGTTAAAGTGCGGGACAAGTGGCGAGAAAACCCGAATATGATCCGTAATTTCGGGTACCGGTAAACTGGATTTCAGTCGTAGTCGTTTTTCCGACTGTTTTCCCGAGCCATCCACCACATTTTGTAAGAAAATAGATATTACACTTTGGCAGATAATGCTTATATTTAAGGCCTAATTTGGAAAGAAAACTTTATAAGGCAGGTGAATTAGTAAATGGTTGGAGTAAACGTAAAAGACAACGAAAGCATTGACCGCGCAATTAACCGGTTTAAGAAGCTGGTAACACGTTCCCGGATACTGAATGAATACAAAGAAAATCAACAGTATACGAAACCTTCCGAGGAACGTCGTGAAGCGCTGAAAAGAAGCATTCGTGAACAGAAACGACGAGAACGTAACAATTACTGAGTTTCTGTACTACACTACCAACGTTAAGCCCTGTGGCCTTGCTACAGGGCTTTTTTTATGGCTTCGCTAAAATATTGCACGCCTTCCAGTGCAATTGAACTCTTTTTTTTCTTGTTAATATTGTTGGCGCGCGGGATAACTGCCCCTTCAAAACCCATTTTCTCGATCTCTCCCAGGCGTTGCTCAAGCTTGGGTACCGCCCGAATTTCCGACCCAAGTCCCACCTCTCCCAGGAACACCAACTCACTGGAAATCGGTTTGTCCAAAAAGCTGGAAACCAGTGCACAAATCACCCCCAGGTCGCCGGCGGTGTCGCTCAACTTAATTCCGCCGGCCACATTAAGATAAACATCCTGGCCCGAAAACTGGTAGCCTCCCCGCTTTTCGAGGACTGCCAGTAATAACGAAAGACGCCGATGGTCGAAACCGCTTGCCGTACGCTGCGGGGTCCCGTAGTTGCTGGGCGTGACCAGCGCCTGTACTTCAATAAGAAGAGGCCTGGAGCCCTCGATAGTACAGACTACGGCATTGCCGCTTACCTTGTTGTTATAGTCAGACAGGAAAAGCTGGGAGGGATTCAGGATATCAGTAAGCCCGTTTTCATTCATCTCAAAAACCCCGACCTCCTGGGCCGGACCAAACCGGTTTTTTATACTGCGAAGTAACCGGTACGTATAGTTTTGATCCCCCTCGAACTGGAGTACCGTATCCACCATATGCTCCAGTACGCGCGGACCTGCCAGCGTACCCTCCTTGGTTACATGCCCGATCAACAGGGTGGTGATCTCCTGCTTTTTGGCCAGCTGCTGGAACAGGGCGGCGCACTCCTTCACCTGCTGGATGCTGCCCGCCATGCTGGTCAACTCGGTGCGATACACGGTTTGTATGGAATCTACAATCAGCAGGTCCGGCTCCATCTTGCGGGCCTCTTTCAGGATGTTGCTCACATCCGTTTCGTTGTAAATGAACAGGTTTTCAGAGTCGACCCCGAGGCGTCGGGCCCGCTGCTTGATTTGCCCGGCAGATTCCTCTCCCGCGCAGTACAGGATCTTGAGACCGGGATTCGATTTGCTTATCTGCAGTGCCAGTGTACTTTTTCCGATGCCGGGATCTCCCCCAATCAAGACAAAAGAGCCCGGGACAAAACCGCCGCCGAGAACCCGGTCCAGCTCGGCAATATTGCTGGCAAAACGGGCTTCCTCATTGAGCTCAATATCGTCAAGTGATTTGGGAGCTCCGGCATCTTCAAGTCCCTCGACCTTGCCCTTGTGAGATTTGTCGGACTTTTTTTCCCGCTCTACGGTAAACTCTTTAAACGTATGCCAACTACCGCAGGAGGGGCAGTTCCCCAGCCATTTTGTTGATGTGTGCCCGCATTCGCTGCAAACGTATTCAATTCTGTTTTTCGGCAACTTTGGTGCTGTTTATTTTATCTCTCCGATTACATCCGAGTCGCTGCTGGGCTCGGTTTTATCCTCCATTTTCTGTACTACAGACTGGTTTATATACCACGTGGTTGCCATCATCCCGAGTCCTATACTTATATAGTAGCTGATAATTCTCCATGCAAAAACGGCCAGCCCGATGAATGCTTTTCGATCAATCAACGGGCCCTGAAAAATTGCGAAAAGCCCCTCCACACCACCACTACCGCCCGGGGTGGGCATGATAAGAAAAGCGAGATTCATCGCCAGGCTTCGCAATAGCGATAATATTTCGTCTGCGGGAAGCAGGCTCAGTATCACAATCGTTGGCAGTGCGATGCGGCACAGCCACGACATCGTGGAGAGAAAAAAAGCTTTCAGCAGAAAAGAAGCCGGCTTCTTTCGCAGCTCGTGGGAATACTCCTCCAGGTGTTCCGCCTCTTCCTTTACCTTTTCTTCCCATTTCCGCAGGAAGGGGAGGCGAAAAACCGCATTTACCACCTTTTTGAGTGCAGCGGGATTTTTTAACACCCCGTAGGCGAGCAGTCCTGCATAAGTAAGCAGCCCCGCGTAGAGCAGCAGCATCGAAATGTCGCCCACCATCCCGATATTTTCCGGGACCACTTCGTAATAGAGGCCTGCGATAAGCAATATGGGAATCGCCATCGCGAACCACAGCTGATCCAGCAGCACGCCGTACAAAATAATGGCCGTGGACTGGCCGGCTTTCAGCCCTTCTTTGGTCATGGCATAGGTAGCCACCGGAGCGCCCCCAATCGTTGAGGGAGTGACGGAAGAGGTAAAATCCCAGCTCAGGATCACCCGGAATGACTGCATCCAGTTTAGCTGGTCTTCCGCCAAAAACCGGATTTTGGCAGCTGAAAACCAGACCCTCAGCAGGGAAACAATCACGGCGATGACTAGTCCCGGCATGCGCTTCGGCCTCAGATGTTCCAACACACCCGGGGTGTATGTCAGGTAAATCACGACCCCCATCCCAAGAATACTTAACCCAATGGAGATGAATAAATATCGCTTGGAGAAGAAGCTCTTTGGATCCTCTTGTATATGTTCTGTGTTATCACTCAAAAGTTAATCATTTGTAATACCGGTACGAACCGCATTTGGTAACCAAAGGTAGCGCGCTACATTGAATAAGTCTAACTGGCTGTGTCAAGGCGTACAGTACATTACCAAAAGAAGTTTTTGAAGCCGTTGTTCTGCCCATTTCAGTATTTCCGCGAATTAAAAACCCTCAATCCATGGACTGAAAACCGCGATTTCGATTTTACTCAGGAGTTGACTTTGGACAAAGTTCCCGGTTTTCAAAGCTCTCTTAATAAAAAAGCCTTATGGAAAGCGATCTCCATAAGGCTTTAAACGGATCAAGCTGATCAGGCCACAGTGATGTTGTCGTCAAGATATACATCCTGGATAAAGTTCAGGATCTTGACTCCTTCATCCATCGGCCGCTGGAATGCCTTGCGCCCGCTGATTAAGCCCATTCCGCCGGCACGCTTGTTGATTACTGCCGTGCGCACGGCCTGGGCAAAATCGTTTTCACCGGAACCACCACCCGAGTTGATCAGCCCTGCCCGGCCCATATAGCAGTTGGCTACCTGGTAACGGGTAAGGTCGATGGGATGATCGGAAGCCAGTTCGGTATAAATGCTTTCATCAAGCTTGCCATAGGAGGAATCCCCGATATTAAGTGCCTTGTACCCGCCGTTGTTCACCGGCTGTTTCTGCTTGATGATATCCGCCTGGATCGTGACCCCGAGATGGTTGGCCTGACCGGTAAGATCGGCCGAGGCGTGGTAGTCGGTGCCGTCTACATTGAAGGCGGAGTTTCGGGTGTAGCACCAGAGAATGGTGGCCAGGCCGAGCTCATGCGCATACTCAAACGCTTTGGCAACTTCCTGTATCTGGCGGCTGGACTCTTCTGAACCAAAATAGATCGTGGCACCCACTGCAACAGCCCCCATGTTAAACGCTTCATCAATGCTGCCAAACATAATCTGGTCATAGGTATTCGGGTAGGTCATCAGCTCGTTGTGGTTGATCTTGACCACGAACGGAATTTTGTGGGCATACTTGCGAGCCACGGCACCAAGCACTCCGTATGTTGAGGCCACGGCATTGCAGCCGCCTTCAATTGCAAGCTTTACGATATTTTCAGGATCAAAGTAGGCCGGATTCGGAGCAAAAGACGCGCCCCCGGAATGCTCAACCCCCTGGTCCACGGGCAAAATTGAGAGGTAACCGGTTCCCCCGAGGCGCCCGTTGTCAAACAGGGTCTGCAGGTTCCGCAATACGCGAGGATTCCGATCCGAATCGATCCAGACCTGGTCTACAAAATCCGGGCCGGGCAGGTGTAAATTTTCTTTTGAAATGGTCTCGCAAGAATGATTTAACAGGTCATCCGCCTCATTTCCAAGCATCTCTTCAATGCTTTTAGCAGCAAGTGCCATAGTAATAACTCCTAATTTAATTGGTATAATGGTTTATGAATTACTAGGAGCCCAATATAAGTGATCTGTCTAGAAATGACTAAAAAGGTTTCCGGGAATTCCGTTCTCCTGCCATGGGAATCGACCGCTCGCGGCATCCGCGTAAAGCGTGCTGACAACAGTAGAGTGCAGCCTGGAAGCCACTTCATCCAGCAAGGGACAAATCCGGCGTCCCGGGGATAATTCCCATCGACCTTGAGACTAAATTTTCCTATATTTTCACCTTGCATTTTTAACCCTTGAAAAGCATAGAATATGAAAATCGGTCCCATAGATTTGGGCGAAAAACCACTGCTCTTGGCCCCCATGGAAGATGTAACGGACTCCCCCTTTCGGCTGATGTGCCGGCGAAGAGGGGCCAGCATTGTCTATACGGAATTTATCAGTTCTGAAGCTATCGTTCGCGATGTAAATGGGGCGAAGCAAAAAATGGATTTCAGAGAAGAGGAACGTCCTTTCGGAATTCAGATTTTCGGCAGCCGCGAGGAAGCAATGGAAGGCGCAGCCCAAAAAGCCGAAGCGAACAACCCCGACCTGGTCGATATCAACTTCGGATGCCCGGTGTACAAAATTGCCAAAAAAGGAGCCGGGGCCGGCTGCCTTAAAGACCTGGCGCTGATGGAACGGATGGCGGGCAGCGTAGTAGATGCGGTGCAAGACAAGCCGGTGACTGTAAAAACGCGCCTTGGCTGGGACGACCGAACAATCCGTATCCGGGAGGTGGCCCTGATGCTGCAGAAGCTGGGCGTCAAGGCGCTGACGGTTCATGCCCGCACGCGGAACCAGAAATACAAGGGAGAAGCACGCTGGAACTGGTTGAAAAAGCTGAAGGATACGCCGGGACTCGAGATTCCAATTATTGGCAACGGCGATGTAACATCCCCGGAGGATGCCAAGCGGATGTTTGACGAAACCGGGGTCGACGGCGTGATGATCGGGCGCGGGGCCATCGGCAGCCCCTGGATTTTTGAACAGACCCGCCATTACCTTGAAACCGGCGAACGGCTGCCTCCGCCCCCGGTGGAGGAGCGCATCGAACTGGCGGCTGAACAGTTGCGGCGTTCCGTAGAACACCACGGAGAACGATACGGCGTTATCATCATGAAAAAGCATTACGGGCAGTACTTAAAAGGGGTCCGCAACAGCCGTAAACTTCGGGGAGCGATTATGGAAGAAAAGGAGATGCAGCCGATCCTGGAACTGCTGCTCAACTTCAAGGAACAGGAACTGTACGCAGCTGCTTCCTGAAACAGATGATCCACCGGCAATTTGCGGGATGTTTCCCGATCCGTTACTTCAGGGTAGACAAGTTAAGATGTATGCCCAGCGAAACCAGCGCCGGGCGATAGTCAAACGCCACCTCCTCCTGCAGTAGATCGGCGGTTCCCAACTACCCCTCTATCTTGATATTTTTCCAGCCCAGCCGGGCATAAAGGGCAGGTTCGAAAAAAGTGCCGGCCTCCGCCTCTTCGTATGTGGTGGCAGATGTTTCAAACTCGGTAAACCTGACCTGTCCCAACCGCAGCGCCAGCCCTGTTTCAACCCAGTCGGTCTCCAGCCCGATATTGGACTGCAGGAACAGCTTGTTATATCTGCCTGTAGCCTGAACCGCACGATCTGTACCGGAAAAAGCATAATTGTCGACCGAGGTTGCGGATCCCAGTCCGGCTCCTCCCAGCAGTTCAAATCGACCGATATTTCCGATCACGCGAAAATATTCCACGGCAATCTCCCCGTAGGAATGCTCGTGGTAATCTTCGTTTCCCTCTTCCTCATTATCGCCGAAAGACGCGGCTCCTGCAAAACCAAAACGGTCTGAAACCGCATATGCTCCCTGCAGATCGATGCCGTTGGTACCCACAAAAGCCGCACCACTTAATTCTCCTTTATGATCCAGTTGATGGGTGTGCCGGGCACTGGGAATATAAACTGGGGCACAGGCCTGAATCGCCATCAGCGGCAAAGCAAGTATCAAAAGTCGCAGTTTCATGACAGTTCCCGTTTTATTGCGATTGACATGAGTTGCCACCCCTGTAATTCTGCTCTATATCATTTTCGCACCCATATGGGGCTGAAGCACTTCGGGTACTCTGATATTCCCGTCCTGATCTTGATAAGTTTCCAAAATGGCTGAAACGACCCGCGGCAACGCCAGTCCCGAGCCGTTGAGCGTATGCAGGATCTGGGTATTCCCCTGCTCGTTGCGAAACCGAAGCTGCATGCGGCGGGCCTGGTAATCCACAAAGTTGGAACAGGAGCTTACCTCCAGCCAGCGCTGCTGACCCGGACTCCAGACTTCAAGATCATACTTTTTGGATTGCGTAAAGCCCATATCGCCGGTGCACATCAGCAGGGTTCGATAGGGCAGGCCAAGCTCTTCGAGCAGGGATTCCGCATACTCCCGGAGGGTCTCCAGCTCGTCATAGGAATTTTCGGGCTGTACAATTTTTACCAGCTCTACCTTGTCAAATTGATGCAGCCGGTTCAATCCCCGCACATCCTTCCCATAAGAGCCGGCCTCGCGTCTCCAGCACGGGGTGTACGCTACATAGTATATCGGGAGCTTGTCTTTCGGTATTATCTCATCCCGGTGAAAATTGGTAACCGGTACCTCGGCAGTCGGAATCAGAAAAAATTCATCGCGGGGTATCTCGTACATCATATCCTCTTTATCGGGAATCTGTCCGGTGCCGCGGGCGGAATCCTCATTTACGAAGAAAGGCGGCTGAATTTCGATAAATCCCTGTTCGGCAGCTTTATCCAAAAAATAGTTGATCAGCGCACGCTGCAGGCGGGCTATCGGCCCGATATAAAACGGGAAGCCTGCGCCCGTTACCTTGGCTCCGCGTTCAAAATCGACCCACCCGGAATCTTCCGCGAGCTCCCAGTGGGGACTTCGCCATGCTTCCTCCGCCGGATCTCCCCAGGTTTTGTAAATTTCATTGTCCTCTTCCGTCGCTCCCACGGGCACTGATTTATGAGGGACGTTTGGGATCTGCAACAGCAGTTCATCGCATTTATCCCTGAGCCGATTCAGATCTTCCTCCTTTCGCTTGATCTTCTCCTTTAGTTTGCTGGTATATTCAATAATCTCCCGGGCTTCCTCTTTCCGGCCCGAACCCATCAGCTGGCCAATCTCCTTCGCCTTCGTATTACTTTCGTTTCGGAGGTCATCCACGCTTTTGACCAGCGAGCGCCAGTTCTTATCGGCTTCAAGAAGCTCATCGACCACCTCCACCGCTTCTTCCCCCTTGTTTTTCATTCCTTCCTTAACCACATCGGCATGTTCTCGAATAAACGCTATGTCAAGCATATAATTAACATTTAAATTTGAATTTTCTTCTCGTCAAAGATAAAAGAGTTTTGCCAAGTAATGAACCAATTTTTAGTTTGCAACAGGTTGGCATTTCAACAAATATATTTTAAATTCTACCATCATATATTGGGTTGCCTACCTAAATAATTTAAGTTAAATTAAATAGTTCATAGATAAATAAGGGTCGGATTTATAAAATGGCGCATACCTTAGACGAAATTGATATCAAGATTCTGAAGCACCTTCAAAAAGATGCAAGAGCGCAGCGGAACAAGCTGTCGGAGATCGTGCATCTTTCGGTTCCCTCTGTTTCCGAACGGATGAGGAAACTGGAAGAACGCGAACTTATCGAGGGGTATCATGCCGTGCTCAATTCACGCCGTTTTGAATTTGATATTACCGCGTTTGTGTTTGTTGAGGTGGATGGCTCCGACAATTATCCAAAGTTTGTCGAAAAAGCTATTGAAGAACCTGAAATCCTGGAGTGCTACTCCATCACTGGTGATGGTTCCCACATCCTGAAAATACGAACCTGGAACACCGAATCTTTTGAGAAGCTGTTATCCAAAATACAGTCGTGGAGCGGCGTCCATAAAACACGTTCCAACGTTGTGTTGACCAACTTCAAAGAAACACGTGAACTGCCCATAGAGCTGACCGGTACCATAGAAATCAAGTAAACTTTCATTTTCGCGTTTCTGCATTTCACTTATGAGCAGAATTCCGGTTGCACTCACGCTTTTGGCGTTTCTACTTGTATTGCCCCGCCCCGTCACTGCACAGCGCACGTTTGGCGTAGTCTGGGATGTGCCGGAAGACACCGGCGAAGCCCTGAACCAGCTTGACGACTTTAAGGACCTGAAAATAACCTATCTGGAGCTGGACGAACTGGTCTCCGACGCACTGTGGAAAGAGATCCAGCAGCGTAATTTCAGCGTTTTTATCCAGGTCCCGGTCCAGTATCCGGTGGTTGAAACGTTTGCGCGAACAGATTCCGCCCTCGCGCAGATTTACCAGCGCTTCCTTACGCACTACCAGGGGAAACAGGTGGAAGCGATCGGGGCCTTTGCTTATGGACAGACACACGACCCATCATTTTCCGAAGCCGTTAAACCTTTTACGGCCGAGCTTTCCTCCACGCTTTCAGTGCCCCTTTACTACAAAGAGTGGAACGCCGTCGGCCACCCCACAAGCACGTTGTTTGACTTTACCCTGACCAGGGTGAATGTGGATGCCGGTTTTACCTCGTCCTCATCCCCTGACTACCGCCTTCCGGCCTCTGGCGCATACCTGTATCATCCCTCTCCCTCACTGGCATCAAAAATGGCTCCCCTGAAATGGTTTTTCCAGACTACACGGGACACCCCCGATGCGATCCTTTTTTTTGACTCCGGCTGGCTATTGAATTTTGTTGAGGTTCATCAACCGGTTCAGCAAATACTGGTCGAACACGCCACCTTCCAGGATGCGGTATTTCCCCTGCCCCGGGAACGTATGCCCTCCGGCCATTCCCACAGCATTATCGTCCTGATACTGGTACTGGTATGGGGTACGGTTGCCCTGAACTACAGTTTTATGCCGACGTACCGGCGCTCGCTATTCCGTTTTTTTCACAGTCACAGGTTCTTCATTGAGGATGTTATCAAGCGCCATATACGGTCTGTTGTTCCCAGCCTTTTGCTTCTTATCCAGCACTCGATACTGAGTGGAATTTTCCTTTATTGTGCGGCAAGCACCTTTTTTTCCAGAGCCGGGCTAGAGGTTTTCTACCACTATTTTCCCACACTTTCGCTGTTTGGCAACGAATACTTCTCCTTTTTTGTGCTTGGACTGATCACTGCGTTCCTGTTTCAGACCGTATCCATACTGTGGCTCTATTTTGCCAACCGCAGCATCAATTATTTGAGCCAGATCTCCATTTTGTATTCCTGGCCTTTTCACCTGAACCTCGTTATAACCACGATCATTGTTACTATGCTGATGGCAGGCGCCAACGCTTACCTGCTTTCCATCTTTTTTATTCTCTTTACCGTGGTGCTGCTGCTCGATTTCCCGGTTACGGCGTACGATGCCGGGCAGAACGTCAATAGTTACAGGGGGCTCTACGCGATGGGCACCATCGGGCTGTATACGTTGCTACTGGCAATAGCGCTGTCTGCGATCTTCACCAACAGCTATCTGCTAAATATCATGGACCTGGCGATCGCCATTACGTAATCACATAATCTGCTTGCGAAGGCGGGCAACAGGAATATTCAGCTGTTCCCGGTATTTACTCACCGTCCGCCGGGCCACTTTGTATCCCTCTTTTTTCAGCTTGTCGGCGATAGCCTGATCGCTCAGTGGTTTCTGTTTATTCTCATTGTCAATGATCTGCTGAAGGGCATTTTTTACTTCGCGATTCGAAACCTCTTC
The DNA here is from genome assembly GCF_043951955.1 of Halalkalibaculum sp. DA384. Taxonomy (NCBI): domain Bacteria; kingdom Pseudomonadati; phylum Balneolota; class Balneolia; order Balneolales; family Balneolaceae; genus Halalkalibaculum; species Halalkalibaculum sp. DA384. Next base: position 86,085 of record NZ_JBINJE010000001.1, read on the forward strand.
CCCGCTTTCCGTCTCAAGTCCTTCACTGAAAAAATATTTTAACTCAAACACCCCAAAATTGGTTTGTACATACTTTCCGTTCACCACCCGCGATATCGTCGAAATGTCCAGGTTTACCCGTTCAGCAATATCTTTCAAAATCATCGGTTTCAGCCCCTCCCCGTGCTTAAAAAACTCCTCCTGCAGGGCTACGATCGTCTTCATCGTATTCATAAGCGTATTCTGGCGCTGGCGGATAGAATCGATAAACCACTGGGCCGAATCGATCTTGTCTTTTATGAAGTTTTTTGTCTCTTTTACGCTTTCATTTGCTTCCTTCTTGTTCTTTTTTTTGAGGTCATCCCACATTTTTTTGTAGCGGGGAGATATCCGAAGGGCCGGTACATTCCGGTCGTTCAGCTTGATAATAAAATCTCCCTCCCCGGTCTCTTTTCCCTCTTCATCCGTCATCGGCTGGTAGCGAACCTCAAAATCCGGTTCGATATAATTCTGGGTATCCTCTACTTCCGTACCTCCCCCGCCCGGTTTGGGATCGAGCCCCTTGATACAGTCGAAAGCCTCTTTCAGCTGTTCATCCCCGATATTGAGTTTCTTTTTCAGCTTGCTGAAATGTTTTTTTTCAAACAATTTCCAGTGATTTTCGAGCATCTTGATCGCGATTTTTCTGCCGCTCGATTCATCCTCCATCATCTCCAGCTGCACCAGCAGACAATCCCGCAGATCGGTTGAGGCGATGCCCGGCGGATCAAGCCGCTGGATCTGTTTTCGCACTTTTTCGATCTCCTCTTCTGAAACCAGCACCCCCTCGTTGAAGGCTATATTATCGACCACCGCTTCCAATTCCCGGCGGAAATAGCCGTCATGGTCGAGAGAGCCGAGGATCTGGTCGGCAATCAGTTTTTCATTTTCATTCAAATTGAGCAGGCCTACCTGCTGTTCCAGCTCTTCCAGCAGCGACTCGTGGTAGGGGTTAGGCAGGTCGCGCCACTCCTCATTGGCCCCGGACCCGGAATACCCGCCGTAGTTCTCCCCTTCGTACTCCGTATTGTGCATAAATTCTTCCCAGTCGACCTCCTCATTTTGGTCCACCGGATCAAGCTCATCGCTTTTCTCTTTTTGCTCTTCCCAGTCTTCGGGCGAATCCAGCCGCTCATCGGTCTGCAGCTCCTCCGGTTCGGCTTCCTCAAGCACCGGATTCATCTCCATCTCCTCCTTGATGCGCTGCTCCAGGGCAATAGTGGGCAGTTGCAGGAGCTTGATGTACTGGATCTGCTGCGGAGATAGCCGCTGTTGCTGCGACTGTTTTTGACTTAACTGTTGGCTCTGGCCGGTTTTAATCATACGTCAACCGTTTCATTATTAACTCTGATCTTGTTGCATGCTTCAAGGAACTCGCTGTACCACTCTTCCCCGTACCGTCGGATCAGCGGCTTTTCCAGGAAGTCGGACAGCCATATGCCCTCCTTCTTTCCACGGTCGCACCCGGCGCTGCAGAGACTGGGGAAATAGGTAAAATTCGCATAATCCAGGTCAACTAAACGTTTCAGACGAATCGGGAACAGATGACAGCTCAGCGGTTTTTCCCAGGAAAACTCATCCTTGTAATAGGCTTCCTGTATGGCACATTTCGCATTGCCATGCGGATCAAAGGTCACAAAAATGCACTCGCCGTCATCCACGCAGCTGAGTTCATAACCGTGCTTCTTATCCCCCTGCACAAGTCCCTGCTCCTCCACCGCCTGCACTGCCTCCGGTCGGAGCCGGTCTTTCAACCGTCGATACGCTTTTTTTAGCACGGGTATCTCTTTTTTGTCAACCGGGGCGCCCGCATCCCCCACTACGCAACACGCTCCCCTGCATCTGCTTATGTTGCAGGCGAACTTTGCCGTAGCGATATCTTCCGATAATATAGTGTTTTGTACTCTAAACATTGGGCTCCCAAAATACCTTTTCTATCTCCTAATTTAAAAGACGAATTGAATAGCCGTTCACTGTTCGGCCTGGCACGGGCTTCTCGGCCTCGTGAGGGTTCCTGAAAGTCCGGCAATTTTATCAATAGTTTACCGCAACTCAAAATTTTTACCCGCGGTTTGGCGTACGCACTCCTGTATCTCAAGCTCCAGCAATTTTGGCAGCAGTTGGTGGGTGGACCTGCCGAGCCGCTCCGCCAGCTCATCGACATGTTTTGGGGATTCCTCCAGCAGTTCACATATGGAAACCGATAACGAATCCAGCTCTTTACGCTTCCATCTTCGCTCGGCGGGCTCATGATCATTTTGTACCGGATTTTTCCGGTGGATATCGATCTCGTATAAAATATCATCCACCGTTTGAATCAGCTTGCCCTGCCCGGTTTTTATTAGATGGTTGCAGCCGATCCCCGTTTTGGAGCGAAGAGAGTGGGGTACCACAAAGACCTCCCGGTTTTGGTCCAGGGCCGAAGAGGCGGTGATCATACTTCCGCCTTTCAATCCGGACTCGACCACCACCGTCCCCAGTGTCAACCCGCTGACGATGCGGTTGCGAACCGGGAAATTTCCCGCATCCGGCTCGGTACCGGGGGGGAACTCGGTAATAACCGCCCCGCCCTGTTCGGCCATCTCAAAAGCAAGCCGAATATTTTTGGAGGGATAGATATTGTCAATCCCGGAACCCAGTACAGCAATAGTTCGGCCCCCGGCCACCAGTGTACCACGGTGAGAAGCCGCATCAATTCCATATGCCAAGCCGCTTACCACCGTGAGTCCGGCGGCAACGAGCTCGCCGGCCAGGTCCCTGGCGATATCCTTCCCGTAGTCCGAGGCGCTGCGGGTGCCCACTATTGCGATCGCATCAGTGTCGAGAACTGCTGCATCTCCCCGAACCCAGAGCAGGATGGGGGGATCGTAGATCTGTTTCAGGAGCTTGGGGTAGGCTTCGTCGACGATGGTAAGTAAAGAAAAGTCGGCGTGCTGCGTCTTCTCTATGATTCGGTCGGCTTCTTTCCAGTCATCAAAGACCAGGATCTGGTTGGCTGTAGCCTCCCCGATACCATAAACGGACGTAAGCTGGGTACGGCTGAGCCGGAATACATCCTGCGGTTGGTCCACCGCCTTCAGCAGCGCCCGAATGCGCTGGGCACCCAGGTTCGGTATCAGATTTAATGCGACAAGCTCTCTAAGATGTTGATTCGTTGTCTCCAATGGTAGATTTCAGTTGCTCCCAGATGAGTTCTTTAAGTTCTTCCATATGGTACCCTGTTGCAGCCGAAATTTCAACCGTGGGAATATCGAGGTCTATCTCCTCTTCCAGCTCATAATTTTCCTTCAGATCCATCTTCGTGATTGCCAGAATGCGGGGTTTATCCAGCAGATCCGAACGGTAGGCCTCCAGTTCGTTAAGCAACGCGTTATATTCATATTCCACATCCTGCTGGCAGCTGACCATAAAAAGGAGCAGGCTGTTACGCTCAATATGACGCAAAAACTGGATTCCCAGCCCGCGCCCGTCGTGTGCCTCTTCGATGATCCCGGGAATATCGGCCATGACAAACGTACGGTAGTCAGCCAGCGTGATAACTCCCAGGTTTGGTTCAAGCGTAGTAAAGGGATAGGAATCGATCTTCGGCTTTGCCCCTGACATGGCTGAGAGCAAGGTGCTTTTACCGGCGTTGGGAAATCCCACCAAGCCCACGTCAGCAAGCAGTTTAAGCTCAATTTCAATCGTTCGCTCTTCGCCCGGTCTTCCATCCTCCGCCTTGTTGGGCGTCTGGTTGGTCGAACTGCGAAAATGCCAGTTCCCCCGCCCCCCCTTGCCTCCGCGGGCCACTACCATCTGCTGCTCGTGTTCCGTTATTTCGCCCAGTCGTTCACGGGTATCGGCGTCATAAATCACGCTGCCGAGCGGAACTTCCAGGAGCTCATCCTCCCCGTCTTTGCCCCGCTTCTTGCTGGATTTTCCATTTTCGCCATGACCGGCCTTCACAAATTTTCGGTAGCGCAGGTCGAGCAATGTGTTGAGCTGCTCATTTCCCTGCAGGATGATGTCGCCGCCGTCGCCGCCGTCGCCGCCATCCGGTCCTCCGCGAGGTACATACTTTTCCCGCCGGAAGTGAACAGAACCATCCCCTCCACTTCCCGCTGTTAAATAAATTTTGGCGTAATCGGCAAAGCGCATGGCAATATCGATTGAAATATTATGAACAAGTAGATTAAATGTTCGATGTTCCCTGTCCGGGATTTGAGTTTCTACAACTCTTCGAGGATGAAATCGGTCATCATCCGGTAGAGATGGCGCCGGGTATTGCCTCCGTAAATCCCGTGGTTTCGATCCGGGTAGAACATCGATTCAAACTGTACTCCCGCCTCGACAAGTTGATTTACCAGCTCAATACTGTTTTGGAAATGGACGTTGTCATCGCCGGTGCCGTGAACGAGCAGGTATTCACCTTTGATATTATCGACCTTGTAGATGGGTGAACCCTCCTGATATCCATCGGGGTTCATATCGGGGGTCTGCATAAACCGCTCGGTGTAGATCGTATCATAAAAACGCCAGTGCGTAACCGGGGCCACGGCGATACCGGCCTTGTATAGATCGCTGCCTTCGGCCATCAGCAGGGTCGACATGTAGCCGCCGTAACTCCATCCCCAAATACCAATGCGGTCGGGATCCACATATTCATACCGGTCGATAACATACTCGATGGCATCAATCTGGTCCGTGACTTCATACTGCCCCAGTTTTTCATACACCTGTTTCTCAAAGTCGCGCCCACGGCCACCGGTACCCCGGTTGTCGATACTGAGGATGATATATCCCTTCGTAGTCAGGTAGCGATGCCACATGGGACGCTGCCCTGTTCCAAACTCTTTGTCCACTGTCTGGCTGCCCGGTCCCCCGTACACATATACCAGCACCGGATATTTCCTGGAGGGATCAAAATCGTGCGGTTTCAGCATGTAGGCATTAAGTTCAGCCTGCGGGAGAGAAATCCTGAAAAACTCTTTCCGGGGCATGTTGTATTCCTCCCACTGGCTGTAGAGGGGGGCGTTGTCCTGCAGCACTCTTACCTGCCTGCCATCCCCCCTGTGCAGGGTGTAGCGGGGCGGGCCAGCGGGACCTGATGAGGTCTCGATATAATATTTATAATCGCGGCTCATATTCACCGAATTCCAGTTGTCTCCGTCACTCAGCTTCCTTTTGTTCTCCCCCGTAATGCTGATGCTGTAAAAATGCCGTTCCAGCGGCGACTCTTCCGTGCTTATATAATAAAGTTGCCGGTTCTCCTCGTTAAAACCCACAAAATTAGTGACCTCCCAGTCTCCTTGTGTTATCTGGCGTATCAACTCTCCCTCCATACTGTACAGGTACAGATGGTTGTAGCCCGACTCTTCACTTGCGTAGATAAACTGTTTGCCGTTTTCCAGGAAGGTCAGATCATCATTGACATCAATCCAGGTTTCACTTCGTTCAGTCTTGATAATTTCCGTTTCACCGGTTTCCGCATCTGCAAGTATGAGCTCCTGGCGATTCTGCATCCGGTTCATGCGGCGTATAGCCAGTGTCTCAGAACTCTGTGTCCAGTTTACCCGGGGAATGTACTGATCACGATCGCTGTCGATATCCATCCAGGTGGTGCGGCCGGATGCGAGATCGTATACTCCTATTTTGACAACAGAATTTTGCTCACCCGCCTTGGGATATTTAAATTCAGTAAGCTTGGGATACAGCGGGCCCCAGTCGGTCATAAAAAACTCCTTGACGTCTGTTTCATCAAAACGATAGAAGGCGATTTTTGACCCGTCGGGCGACCAAAACCATGCTTTGGCAAATCCGAATTCCTCTTCGTAGACCCAGTCGGCAGCCCCGTTTATTATTTTACCCTTCTCCCCGTCGGTTGTAATCGGGGTTTCTTCGCCGGTATTCAAATTCACCCAATACAGGTTGTTATCAATGACAAACGCGGCTTTGTCCCCTTCCGGCGAAAGCTGAGCATACTGCTGTTTTTTTTCCGAACGGGTCAACTTCTGGAGTTCGCCGGTCTGCAGGTCATATACAAAATAGTTCTCTTTTGTACTGCGCCGCCAGATCTGCTCAACGTCCGTCTTGATCATGAGCTTGGATTCGTCAGCGGAAAACTGGTAATCCTGGATGATAATCGGGTGATTCCGCCCGTCGTTTTCGAGTTCTGAACTCTTTACGATAACCTCGTATTCTCCGGAGGTAATATCGTATTTCCGGAGCTCCAGGTCTCTCTCCGTCCGCACAAGCGTAGTGTAAAACTGTCCGTCCCGCATCCAGTTTACATTGCGAACAGATTCCGGCTCAAAGGTTCCGTCAAAGATATGATCAAATTCCAGTTGCTTCGTTTGCTGAGCAACTGCCGGTCCGCTGACAAATACCCAGGAAAAAAGTACAGAAAGCAGTAAAATATTCTTCATAAATCTAACTAATTTGAGTAAAGAACTTATTGTCACACTACCGGTGACCGTTGCTGCCAACGGGAGATGGCATTGCAGCGGAGCCGTACTCCTGGAAACCAGCTGTCCCTGCATACCTCCCCGCAGGTTGACAACGTTTTATTCTTCGAATTTGTGTGTGACGATTTTTAACAGTTTGGTGAGCTTCGATTTCATCTGTGTACGTTTAACGATAAAATCCAGAAATCCGTGTTCAAGCAGATATTCTGAAGTCTGAAACCCCTCGGGCAGATCGCGACCAATGGTTTGACGAATAACGCGCGGGCCTGCGAACCCGATAAGCGCCCCGGGCTCGGCGATATTGAAATCCCCCAGCATGGCAAAACTGGCCGTAACCCCCCCGGTAGTGGGATTGGTCATGACGGATATATAGGGAACGCCCGCCTCTTCCAGTTGTGCAAGCTTGGCAGAGGTTTTGGCCATCTGCATCAGACTGAGTACGCTTTCCATCATGCGGGCACCGCCTGATTGTGAAATAATGATCAGCGGTATTTCATTTTCGCGGGCATGATCAATCGCCCGTGCTATACGTTCTCCCACAACCGACCCCATGCTGCCGCCAATAAAGTCAAAATCCATGCAGGCGATCACTACCTCCAGCTCATTCATCCGGCCTATTCCTACACGGAGAGCATCGGAATGACCCGTCTTATCCTGGTATTCTTTCAAGCGATCGCTGTACTTTTTTCGATCTTCGAACTCCAGGGGATCGGCAGGCTGTATCTCCTGCCCGATTTCTTCAAACTCCCCGTCATCAAACAGGAACGAAAAATACTCTTCGCTGCCTACCCGGAAATGATACCCGCTCATGGGATCGACCCACAGGTTCTCCTCCAGCTCGCGCCGGTGAACCGTTTCGCCGGTGGTCGGTACTTTTACCCAGACACCTTCCGGCATCTCCTTGCGCTGTTCGGTCTGGATGTTTTTGTCTTTTCGTTTAAACCAAGCCATGCATCATTATTTTAGTTCAAATGAAAGCCCAAAATAACGATTCTGCACCGAAGCTGAAACGGTTTATTTTAGCTGGCTTTTGACCTCTTTTCTTGGCTTTACTCCCGAGCATAAAAAACTACTGGCGCAAGCCTACTTTTTTGCCTGCCGAGAAGTGTAGTATTTGGGATCGTAGCTCTCGGGATCGGCTCGGGTAATGAAAGGAGAGCCCTGGCCGGAATTACTGTAAAGTGTAATGAGCGCCCGAGCGGTAATCTGTTCAGGACCGAAAACGGAAGCATTTTTCAAGACCTCTTCATCAATGCGCTTAGTCCCTGTTCCTACGACGGTATCACCCGGTTTTATCATCTCCTGTACCTGCTCAATCGGCTTAATTTCTACCTCGGTCTCTGCCTGGAAGCCATCTTCTTCAACAGCAAAAGCCTGGTGGTACAGGTGTACCCGCCGTGCATCAATGACTGAATGAATGGTTTCGGATTTTATTCCCTGATCAAACACCGACTGCGCAAACCCGGCCAGCGTGTTGATGGCATACAGCGGAATTTCGGTACCAAACAGCAGCCCCTTTACCGCACTGGCGCTGATCCTCAGCCCCGTGTAGGAACCCGGTCCCTCGCTTACCAGTACCGCTTTCAGGTCCGAAACGGCAAATCCCTGCTCCTTCATCAGCTCCTCCAGAAACAGGAACAGTTGTTCTGAATGAGCACCGCGTTTCTCAATCCGTTTCTCATGGATTTGACCGCCATCGTCTTTGAAGGCCACGGAGCATACGTTGGTAGCAGTTTCAAACGCCAGAAGCATTTTAGTTATTTGTGATTAGTTATTGGTTATTAGTGATTGGCTGATTTCAAGATAAATGTCAGAGCAATATATTTCGTATTGTGTACTGCGTATTTGAAAGAGCCTCTTCTTGAACCGGCGCGAGGGTCCCGATCGTATTCCATAAAGTATAGACTATCACGAGCAGACGCCTGCGCTGGTAGGTGGATACAGGCAAAAGTAATACGCATTACGGAATACGAAATACGCAACTTTCAATTCCGTTTAATCTGCCAGGTCATATTGCTCAGTTTCACCCATCGCTCATACAGGTCCAGCAACTGGGGATATAGCTCCGGCTCAAACTGCTTGCGCGCTATATCAATCTCATACCCGTAGCGGACCCACTGCCCCCGCGACTGGTATGACTCCATCAGTTCGGCCCCTGACAGCTGTATCGAGCGGTTCTGAGTTCCTTCTCCCAGGGTATACCCGTCCGGAAGCTTGATTCGAAAGGAGAGATCCAGCCTCTCCGGGGCATCAAGCGTGACGGGCAGATCCCGCTCTTCATCACCGAAGGGATTGCTCATCAGCGAACCCACAACCAGTGGCCGGTAGTCTAGGCCATCCGTGTAGCTGGTAGCGTATCCCCTGATTGCAACATTCGCAATTATCTTAACCGTATCCTTGTACTGTTGCAAATTTTGTATCCGTACGTCTTCCAGCGCTACATCGGGATATCCCTCGAACATCGCCTCCCGCAAAATCTGATCATACCCTGCCCCCCCTGCCGCCTTTTCACGAATCAGTCGTGCGGGATACCCCACATGTTTCGTCGTAATCGTACCCCTGAGATTGCCCTGCGGATCGAGTTCAGCATCCAGGTTTGTATTAATGGAAAATATGCTGAATTCCGGCCTGAGTTCAATCCAATCATACGATTCCTTCTTCAGGAGCAGGCCGGTTTCATTATAGGTTTCCACCGGCAGCAGATTTGGATGGCTGTGGGAATAACTCGCATCCATGAAATAGCCTTCTCCGTCAATTTCGGAATAAGCAAGCATTCCGTTGAACTGGTAATAGGAGGGAAATGATCGGTTGATCCGGCCATACTGCCGGGTAGAGATAAGCAGCGGCCACGCATCAATCCCTGCTCCCCGCAGCATAGCTGTCAATGTTTGATTTATTGCCGGTTGGCTCACCAGTGCTCCGCCCAGCACGCTGTCGCTCCGCATCTCGCTGAACGCCCCCCTGCTATCGCTAAACCGGGCCATACTGTTCAGGTACCGGAAGATACTGTCCTGTGCCAGTACCGGTGTTTCAAACTCATCCGCAATCTGTTTGCCCGCCTTACGGGCCTGTTCGTCCTTTTCTATTACCGACCAGGGATTTTGGTTTCGCCGCAGCTGCGCTACGACAATTTCCCAGCTGTTCTCCAGGCGCTGTCTCGGAATACCGAACTCCTTCAACTGGAATTTGAGTTTTCCCCGGTAGTCATCGATGGAGGAGATAAACGCCTCTTGTTCAACTCCCGGAACGTCGCGGGCGATCCAGTGATCCAGTACCAGCGGATTTGGGCGCGGCAGTGAAAACACTTTGGGCACGGAACTGGTGTCAATACGCTGTCTTACATGGTGAATCTCCCCGTCAAAGTCGACAGGAACCACTTCGTAGCGCAAATATTCGGGATTCTGAATGGTCGCCTTGGCAAATGCAGTTGGCACCTGGTGAGCAAGGTAGAAGTCCGGCAACTCCTCTATATAACGTCTCTTCTTTTTATAGGTATATTCAATGACCGAACCGTCGGTCACCCCCGGCATCGTGAACTCCTTCACATTATACCGGGTATTGAGATTGATAGTGCGGATTTGCTCCTCCTGCAGGGGCAACTGGTCTCCATCCGGCGTGTGGGTGTAGCCTTCAATCTGTTCAACGGCTTCTACTCCATCTTTGAAATAGTATGGAATCGCAATAATGGACGCCTGCGTGGCCTGGGCGTCAAACACTTTGATCCGAATGTGATAGTCGAGTGTGGCTACAATGGATTTTTCATCCTCTTCGAACGTAATATTCACGTCCTTGTAGGCATAAAAGTAGGGCGCCGAAGGGTCCTGCCGATACGCCTCCAGGGCAAACAGGGAATCCGGAATTTCACCAAACCGGGCATCCGGGATGCCCTCCGCCCCGTTGATATGCCGATCCTGCGAAAACCCGTTTAAAAAAAAGAAAAACAGGAGCAATCCCAATACAGCAAGATGCCTGGCCAACGGAGCCCCGTTTACCTGCAAACAGACCGGTTTATTTTTCCGGCGTACAGAAAATTCATATGACAAGCGGTATTCAGTACCAATCATGGAAGATCACATCAAATTCCAAACGTATCCAATACTTTCATTTATATCTAAAAAATAGCTAACGCAGTTGTCGCAGATCCATTCCAGCTGAAGCTCCTGACCGTTTAGCCAGCGGGTAGTATTTAGGGAGAGCGTTGCCCAACGGTTGTTGAGCCCGCCCCAGGATCCCGGCATGTCTCCGATGCCTTTTCTAACCCGGATTTCTCACGATTATTTTGGGTGAAATCATGTAACCTCATGGATGACCATAACTTATCCCATTTTTACTGCCAAATTATCATTACAGTCTGTAACAGGCTGTGAAATGGGCCTTTCAGCTGCGTTGAAGTACAAATCACGTACCAACGTACGCCTGCGCAGCCATTTGCCCTTCGCCTTGCTGAAAAACAAATTTCTTGGTGAGTTCCGGGCTAAAGGGTATTCAAAACAAAACGGCCTTTGTTATAGATCGCTTCGGCACGTCCAGTCATTTTGCTGCCCAGGTAGGGTGAATTCCCGGATTTCGATTTTACATGCCGCTCCTCGAATTTCCACTCCTGGTCGGTATTAAAGATTGTCAGGTTGGCAGTTGCGCCTTCCTCAATTTTGGGAATATCCAGGTTCAGGATTTTGCGGGGATTGACCACCAGTTTCCGCAGCAGCTGATCCAGCTCAAGCTTGCCCGGCTTGAGCAGGCGGCGCACGCATACGCCCCAGGCGGTTTCCAAACCGATAATGCCGTTCGGGGCATAGATAAACTCCACCTCTTTCTCTTCTATGGCGTGGGGGGCATGGTCGGTACAGATCGCATCGATGGTGCCGTCGGCCAGCCCTTCAATCATCGCTTCCACATCTTTGGCGGTGCGCAGCGGAGGATGCATCTTGCAGTTGGTATCGAAATCACGTTTTTCAATTTCCTCATCTGTAAGGTCAAAATGGTGGGGACACACCTCGGCCGTTACATTTACGCCGTCCGCCTTTGCCCACCGTACCAGTTCAACCCCTTTGGCCGTGCTGATATGTGCAATATGAATATGTCCGCCGGTAAACTCCGCCAGCAGCAGGTCCCGGGCTATCATCACTTCTTCGGCGATGCCGGGTGTCCCGTCGAGTCCAAGCCGGGTAGAAACTTTGCCCTCGTGCATATGTCCTGGCCGGGACAGTTTAAGATCCTCCTCGTGATTGATGATCGGCATGCCCAGCATGGAGGAATATTCCAGCGCCACACGCATCAGCTGTGCATTGGAAACCGGATCGCCGTCGTCGCTGAACGCCACGGCGCCACCCGCCTGCATGTCCGCCATTTCAGCAATAGAATCTCCTTCCCGCTCTTTCGATACACACCCTATCGGATGGACTTCAACCGGCAGGTTCTCCGATTTTTTCTTAATAAACTCCACTACATCGCGGGTATGAATAGGGGGATTTGTATTTGGCATGCAGGCTACTTCCGTAAACCCGCCAAAAGCTGCTGCCGCGGAGCCGGTTTCTATGGTTTCCTTGTGCTCAAACCCCGGTTCGCGAAAGTGCACGTGCATGTCTATCCAGCCAGGCGAAATGCAGGCGCCATCAAAATTTCGGACTTCTTCACTTTCACTGGAATTCAGTTTTTTCCCTATCTCAACAATCTTGCCATCCCGGATACGCAGATCCAGGGATTCGCGGTCGCGGTGGCGCCGGCTGACCGGAACAACATTTTGAAACAGAATATCGGGCGTATCACTCATGCAAACTTTCCTTTATTTTTGTTGGCAAATATACGTGTTTTAAGGTGAATTCAATAACGGCCTTGCAGGATGGGATTCTACCCTCTGGCCGCATCATTATCATTTTAAAAATATCCCGATTTAAATTTTAACCTGTACAGCACTCAGTATCTGACAGTTCATGTTCCTCCACTACTGGGAGCTGGTCTCTTGAAATCACGCTATGTCGCAATCCGATCTTTTTACTCCGTCTGTACTCTCGGTTTCCGAGCTTACCGAAGATATTAAAACCCTGCTTGAGGGCAATTTTATGGATATCAAAGTGGAAGGAGAGATCAGCAACGCCAGTACCAGCGCCAACGGTCACACCTATTTTACCCTGAAAGATGAAGATGCCCAGCTTTCGTGCGTCATCTGGCGGGGAGTTGCCCGGCGCATCGGTGGGGAGCCGGTCATCGACGGCCAGCAGATCATTGCCGGCGGGGATATCCAGGTGTATCCTCCTCACGGCAAGTACCAGCTTATCGTGCGATCGGTAAAACAGGCGGGGTTAGGTGCCCTGCAGGAGGCGTTCGAAAAACTAAAAGCCCGGTTAAAGGAAGAGGGCCTGTTTGATGAGAAACACAAGAAGCCGCTTCCCAAATTTCCGCAGCGGATCGGCGTCATCACTTCCGAAACCGGGGCTGCCTTTCACGATATCCGCGACACCCTGGAACGGCGCTGGCCGGTGGCCCGGGTTCTGCTTCACCATGCCAGCGTACAGGGCGTAAACGCCGCGCCGGAGCTCGTCAAAGCCATCAACTGGTTTTCCAGCCGTCAAAATGTGGACCTTCTGATCGTCGGGCGCGGGGGCGGTTCGCTTGAGGACCTCTGGCCGTTCAACGAGGAAGCGGTGGCCCGGGCTCTGTTCAACTGCACGATACCGACAGTCAGCGCGGTGGGACACGAGGTCGATTTCAGCATTTCCGACTTCGTGGCTGACGCCCGGGCTGCCACGCCGACCCAGGCCGCCATCGTCGCCACCCCGGATATCAACGAGTACCGGATGCTCGTGGACGATCTCAGTACCACGCTAAGGGAATCGGTTACAGGTCGCATTGAAGATCAGAAGGAGCGCGTTCGTCAACTTGTAAAGTCACATGCCCTGCTGGCTATCAAGCAAAAAGTCGTTACCAATCGCGAGCATATACATAGTCTCCTCGCACGCCTCAGTCACCGCCGGGAGATGCTCTTTATGAAGAAAAAAGAACAGCTTACCGATCTTGTTCACCGCATGGAAAACAAGAATCCGAACCTGCCGCTGGAGCAAGGCTATGCCCGAATCTGGCAAGAGGACCGGTGGATCAAACAGGCTGCAGAATTTGAATCTGACCGGGCTGCCCGGCTCGAGTGGAAGGATGGAGAGGTGACCGTACGAGACGAATCCTAACTTTATCCCTGTCCCAAACAGTTTCGGTTTCATCGAGGGTTTTGCAAAATCCTCAACTCCTCGTTCATAGGGAGTTGTACTCCCGTTCAAAGGTCAATAAATAGAGTCGGTGGTACAACCCCCTCTCAACACAACAGCAGGTTCTGCAAAAGTCTCTTTCATAACTTTCTCCGTTTACCCTGCAGATTTTTACCAAACACCGACCCAGAAAGTGCACCTGCTAATCCTGTTCATCCGAGTGCCATCCCATCTGGGTCGGGTAGCAGCCAAGTATTTTTAATGAACTGGATTTATCCCGTAGCTCATCAAGAGCGGCATCCACATCGGGATTATCCATATTGCCTTCGATATCCAGGTAGAACTGGTATTTCCAGGGCTCATTGGGCTTGGGACGGGATTCCAGCTTCACCATGTTGATGCCGCGATCGGCCAAAATATTGAGGCAGCCCACCAGATCTCCCTGCTGGTGCCCGGTAACCAGTAACATGGAGGTTTTGCACGGAATCTGGGGATCGCAATGTATCGGTTCTGGAGCCACGATCACAAATCGCGTAAAATTCTCTTTTTGATTGGCGATATCCCGCTCCAGAATCTGGAGTCCGTAAAGGTCGGCGGCGTGCGCCCCGGCGATCGCCGCCTGGGAAAGATCCCCGTCCTCAACCACTTTTTTAGCAGCCATCGCCGTATCGATATACGATTCCACTTTGCAGCGGTGAAGTCCGGCCAGGAAGTTACTGCACTGGGCGATCGCCTGCGGGTGTGACATAATGCGGCGGATACGATCTACAGGGATCGATTCCAGTGCCAGCAGGCAATGGATAATCCGGATTACCTCTTCACCCACGATATGCAGATTATCCTCTCCCAGGATATCGTAGGTTTCATTAATAGACCCCGCGGTGGTATTCTCGATCGGGAGAATCGCATAATTGTGCTCTCCCTTCATCACCGAATCCGCGGCCTGCTTGAAGGTATCATATCCATAACTTTTAACTTCGGAATAACGCTCCTCAAAATGCCGGAACGCAGCCTGGTGGCTGAATGCCCCCTCGGTACCCTGGTATGCCACGGATACACTTTCCTGCTTTCCCTTTTTATTCTGGTGGTCTACAAGCGAATGCGTTTGAAAGCGAACTGAGTGATCCAGGATATCGCGATAAAGCTGTTCGGCAAAGTACCGATCCAGGCCGTGCTCCCGCGCCAGGTTAGTAATGCGCTGCAACAGCTGTTCTTCCCGCTCGTGATCCCGTATTGCTCCCTGCTCCTCAATTTTGAGCGAAGAAACCTGCTGAATCACTTCCTGCCGCTTGGCCAGCGATTCAATAATACTTTTGTCGATCCGGTCCAGTGCATCCCGGATTTGTTTTAACTTTTCGTCCATGGGTTTCCGTAAAGATCCTGTTTGTAAAATGAAGCGGAATATAAGAAGAGCAACGCAGAATTATGAATGGGATTGTTGGCAGATGGCAGATGGCAGATGGCAGATGGCAGATACTGCTTGTTTCTGAGAGCCGTGTCAAGAGGAATTTATGTACAATTTTACCTGATTGATAATTCTTTATCCAATTACGAATTACGCGGAAAGGGGGGACTCTCCCCAACGCTGGCTGCAACTCCCAACGGCCATTGTTCATTGCTCATCGACACACTCCGCACGGCTATTCTATCCGGTATTTTAGCGTCTCAATCTTGTCGAGTATTTCGCCGCGGTCCATCTCCTGGTAGCGTTCCGGCAACAGCTCTTTTGAGGTACACTCGATAACGGCGCTCAATGTCTGGAGTTCGATCTCCTCGGGATATGTCGGGGGGAGGAAATCGGTCAGGGCGGCGTCCAGTATTTCAGGGGTAACCTGCTCCTCTCCTTCGGCGGCAGCGCGAAATTTCGCCCGGGTCAACGCCGCCTCCATATCGGCCCCGGAAAATGTTTTAAGCCCGTCTTTAATTATTTTGGGCAGGTACTCCTCGGTTAGCTGAATTCCTGTTTTTTTTCTCATTACTTCAAAAAGTTCCACCCGCTCCTCTTCTGTGTAAGGGTGAAACAGGGCCAGGTGCTCTTCGGCTCTTCCCTGGCGCTTCAGGTCGACCGGCATCAGGTCGGGTCGGGCCGTCATCAGGAACCAGATAATTTCGCCCCGGTGGCTGGTATCACTCATAAAAGAAGCGATCTGCGAAAATACGCGGCTGGAGACGCCGCTGTCTCCGCTCGAATCGCGATCCCCCAGGTAGGCATCCGCTTCATCGATCATCACCGCAACAGGGGCCATCGCCTCCAACAGGTTTAGGATTTTTTCCAGGTTCCCTTCGGTCACTCCCTGCCACTGGCTGCGGAAATTTTTCAATTTCACCATCGGTATGCCGACCTCACTGGCGAAGCAGGTCACCATAAAGGTTTTGCCGGTGCCGACGGGTCCACATACAAGGTAACCCATCGGCAGTACATCCTGGCGCCCACGCTTTAGAGCCGTGACCGCCTGGCGCAAATGCTTCTTAACCTTGGTATGTCCTGCAACATCATCAAGGTCATAGGCAGTTTCAACAAATTCCAGCAGGCCGTAAGCTTCTGCTTCAATTAGCTCTTTCTTGGTTTCAGTCAGCCCTTCATGGGTGATCTTTTCCCTGTTTTCCTTGGCATTTGAGATAATGCTGCGAATATTAATGAAATTTAGTCCCGCCGTTTGCCGGGCCAACACGCCAGGGGGTACAGCAGAAACGGTGGAATACTCATCACCGGCCGTCTCCGACTCAATAAAAGTGAGTCGCTGTTTTTCGTCCGGTATGCCGATCCCGATATTGGTGGTATAGGGATTCTGGATGAGCGTCCGGTTGAGATCGGTCATGTTTTCCGTAATCAGAACTGTCGTAAAATCAGATGCCAGGAAAAGAGGGTCGTGCGCCCATCGAGAAAGGTAGACCAGGGAATTTCGATCTTCAGATCCCGATGAGCCCGCCTCATTCATCGGCACGATTGTTTCGGCATAATCTACAATCAGGGCGATGCTCTTTTGGTTTTCCAGCCGTACACGCAAGTACTGCTCAAGAATTGAAAACACGCGAACAGGATCTTTGGGCAGGTTTTTGGCGTATTCCGTTCCCACAAGAGAATCTCGACCGGCAATGGCCCGGTTAAAATCTTTTTGACTCTCCTTGTCCCGAAAATAGATACCCGAGGAGCGATCGTAAAAAATCACAAAATCGCGTGCCCCGAAGAAGTCGTCAGAGAGAAACGATTTCAGCCTTAAAAAATCGGTTTTTCCGTTTCTCTCAAGAGGTACCAGATCATGAACATTGCCGTGAAGAATAAACTGATTAATGGTACGTCCCAAATACTTTTGCGCGAACTCCTGCGCCCACTCCGGATAATGCTCAAACATTCTTGGTTATTCGTTATTGGTTAACTCGTTGTTGGTTAGCAGAGGCTGCTTATTTCTAAGTACATAGTCAATGTTTGACTTAACGTATTGCGTATATGGGACTATTGTCTGAAACAACGATTTA
This sequence comes from Halalkalibaculum sp. DA384, assembly GCF_043951955.1. NCBI lineage: Bacteria > Pseudomonadati > Balneolota > Balneolia > Balneolales > Balneolaceae > Halalkalibaculum > Halalkalibaculum sp. DA384. The sequence goes on from NZ_JBINJE010000001.1 coordinate 103,219, forward strand.
TCCAATACACAGTACGAAATACCATATTGCATCTCCCCCCCGAACGCCGGCAATAATTATCAATTGCTCACCGTCACTGTTCGCTGCCGAGGATCAGCTTTACATTTTCTATGCGACTTGGGGAGGCTTTGCTTATGATAAATTTATTGCCGTCAAGCAGCAGCTCCTCGTTCACTTTCGGGATCCGGCCCAAAGCGTTGATAATGTACCCCGCCACAGTTTCATAATCGGCCGTTTCTTCCGGCAGGTTGATCTCGGGATAGGCCTCCAGGAGATCCTCAATCTCCACATTGCCACTCAGCACGTAGGTATTGGGAGAAAGTCTCTTCATAACCTGATCCTCGGTATCATACTCGTCCTGGATATCCCCGACCACCTCTTCCAGCAGATCCTCAATGGTTACCATCCCGGCGGTTCCCCCATATTCATCAATAACAACGGCCACCGAAAGATTAGATTTGCGAAATTCGGACAACAGGTCTTTTGACCGCTGGGAAGGCGGAATCAACTTGATCGGGCGCATTATCTCGGTAAGGCTGCCGGGATTGTTAAACAGATCATGAGCAAAGATTACGCCCACGATATCGTCGATGGTCTCTTCATAAACAGGCAGTTTTGAAAAGCCCGAAGAGATGAACACCTTCAGTGTCTCTTCAATGCTCGTGTTCTTTTCTATGGCCACCATATCCGTGCGGGGTATCATCGACTCCTTTACCCGTTTGTTGGAGAGCTCCAGCACATTATGCAGTATTTCAGAATCCTCCCTGTCGAGATCAGAGCCGCCCACATCCCGCAGCTCCTTGAAAATGAGTTCGATATCCTGCCGCCTGAATACCTGTCCCGTGCGATCGATTTCCGGGTTTATTGTCCTGATAATAGCATCAGACGCTATATCAGCAATAACGATCAGTGGCTTGAACAGCCAGTGGAAAATCTGCTGGGGAACTGAAATCAGCCGTACGATCCAGTCGGAATGGATCCGGAAAAGCGCCTTCGGCAAAATTTCTCCAAACAGCATAATAACAACCGAAGCCACGATGGTCTGGATCGCCAGCATCATTGCTGGTGAGGGAATATGGCCAAACCAGTTCTCATAGATCATTGACACCGGGGCCGCAAGGAAAAGCGTCATCAGGGTGGCATAAATCACGTTCACAATATTATTGCCGACCAGCGTGGTGGTAAGAAATGTTTCCGGATTCCGGATAAAGTAGTTGACCGACCGGCCGACCAGCGACTTTTTGCGAGATTCAATCTCCAGCTTCAATCGGTTTGCCGAAACGAATGCGATCTCAGAGCCGGAGAAAAAACCGCTGAGCAGTATCGTTACCAGTATGAGCAGTAGTTCAATCATTCAGGTGGATTAGAAAATCAGAAGAAACAGTGTTATTGGCAACCAGGAGGAACAATATTAATCCTGTTCATTTTCCCTGGAATTCAGGGGATCTTTTTTCAAGAAATGCGGTCGTGCCCTCTTCTGCATCCTCGGTGCTGCAGAGGTAACCAAAAAGTTCAGCCTCGGACTGGAATCCCCCGGCCGCACCCGACTGGTAAACCGCCTGTAGTGCCCCGCTTACTGCAAGTGGACCATTTTCAAGAATCTCATTCATCAGATTTTGGGCGCTCCCCATCCCCTCGGTCTCCGGCACCAGCATGTTGACCAATCCCAGCCGGTGGGCTTCTTCAGCGGAAATATGATTGCCGGTTAATATCAGTTCCAGGGCTTTGGCACGTCCAACGATGCCCGGCAGGCGCTGTGTTCCCCCGTACCCGGGGATCAGTCCCAGACTAACTTCCGGGAACCCAAAAACAGCCTTCCGGGTTGCCACCCGCATATGGCACGCCAACGCCAGTTCAGCCCCTCCGCCCAGGGCATATCCATTTACAAGGGCGATGACCGGCTTTCGGATCTCTTCGACAGACTGGAATACCTGTTGTCCTTTCAGAGATTTTTCCCTTCCGCTTTGTTCATCCAGTCCACGCAGCTCCCGAATGTCGGCACCGGCGACAAACGCCTTTTCTCCGGACCCGGTAATAATAACTCCCCGCGTTGAATCATCCTCTTTGATTTTATTGATTACCTGCCCCAGCTCATCGAGAAGCGTGCCGTTCAGGGCATTGAGTTTATCGGGCCGGTTAATCGTTATGTAGGCGACTCCGTGTTCATCCAGCTCGAAACGTAGGGTTTTGTAGGTATCACTCATAATTCATGCCAATGATGTAGCCTTGCCTTTTCTATTCCTGCATTCTTTCCCGGGAGGTACCGCCCGTTGATTCAATATCCTTCTCGATCTCCGGAATGTCGATACTGATGTCTTCTTCAAAATCCATTTCATCGAGATCCGAATACAGGGGAAAAATATTCTTGTCGAGGTCCTCGATAATCTGGGACGTCTCCTCCACCTCCTCGAGGAGATTGTCAAGCTGAAAGCCGATCTCTTCGGGATTGCTCATGGTCATCGACTGCTCATAGATGTATCGTATCGCATCCTCGATCGTCTCCAGGTGGGTCTCGCAGATCAGGTATTTCTCCTTGGCGATTTCAAACTTTTTCAGGCGCTTCTTTAATATCCTGATGCGACGGGCCTTGGTACGTTTCAGCCGCTCCGATTCCACTCCTTCAATCTCCGCCTCCTCTTGTTCCACCTCCCTCTTCAGTCCCTCTTCCACCGAGGTGTTCATATACAGCTGATAGCGCTTGTGGAGGTCGAGCAGGGTGAGGTAGTTGGAAATCAGTTCCTCAATCTTTTTGCGAATATTCTCCAGCAGCCCCTGGGAGCTGTAGGGCAGTTTGTCAAAATTCTCTTTAGTGAGTTTGGCCAGGTGCTTCAGCACCAAAAACCGGCGCCTGCTTTTTTCATCCAGATCGCGGAATACCGTTTTGTCCCCGGCAGCAGCATTTCGCTCCCGGAGCTTCTTCAATTTTACATTTTTGCGGAATCGCGGCAGTCGGGGTACAATCCCCAGGTACATCAACTCGGTACCAAACGTCATGGTGAGTATCAGGTTCGAGATCAGTCCGACGTCCGCCAGAACAAAAGCCGAAATCGCCGCCACGAGCAGTCCCCCCATATTAAGGGGATGTAAAAACGCTTCCCGTGTGTAGTTTATCGAATCATCTTTTTCCATATTGTAAGCCTCAGCTTTCGCTCTGGGTAGTATCATCTTCCGGCGGGGACTTTGCCGACCCCACCGTCTTCTCTACATGCATGTTGCCGGCCTGCCGCTCGATCTCATTGTACAGCTTTCCCATTTCAAGCTTTACCTGCTTCAGGGTTTCCCGGGCCTTCGTTTTCTGCATCTCTTCATCGCGCTCCTGTTCACTCATGCCCGCGTGTTGCTTTTCATCCTCAGCCAGGCTCTCCATCGCCACATCCAGCCGGGCTTCCACGCTGGCGATCTTGCTTTTAACCGTAAACAGCAAATTGTCAAACGAGTCCATCAACTCGGACGTATCCATGTTGCGCAGGGCTTCCGTGATATTTCTTTTGCGCCTGGTGCGGTTTAGCTGCTCTTTGGCCTCCCGCATTTTGCGGTAGTGCTGCTTGTATTCCTCTTTCAGGCGTTCGCGCTGTTTCCGGCTTTCTTCGGACATCGGTTCTGGCCCGGTTACGATTTGGATTTTTCTTTCTTGCCGACTGTCTTTGAGGATTCAGACTGCTTTTCCTCCTGCTTCTCCCCGATATCAACCTGCCCGTCAGCAGTTGCTTCCTCATCCACCTGTACTTCCGGCTCGCCTTTTCCCATCTCTGATTTAAACTGTTTTACCAGTTCACTGGCCCGAAGCTTTTCGGCATTCGCCTCGATCTCCATCGTCTCAGTGTCGATGCTGTCGAGCGCCAGCTCCATGCGTGCTTCATTCTTGGCCGTTTCCTCATTGAGCCTGTTCAGCATTTCATCGTGGGTCTGATCGAGCCCGCCCACTTCGAACTGCTCAAGGGCATCGGCCACTTTCGACTGCCACTCGGCCCGTTCGCTGGCCCGAAGCGCCTCTTTGGCTTCCTGGATTTTGCGATCTTTTTCACGCACAAACGCTTTCTTCACCTTCAGCGCCTTCTCGTAGGCCTGTTCGGCAAATTCGAGCTGTTCCCTGGAATGCTGGAGATTCTCCCGGGCCTTTTCCAGCTGCAGTGCATATCCTTCGGCGATATCGTCCCGATCGGCGTTGATCGCAGATTTTATTTTGGATGTCAGGTCCTGGATCTGCTTCTCATACTTTTTGACCTCCTTCTGCAGCATAATCATATTGGCCTTCACCGTGGAGATATTCTCATTCATCTGCGGAATCTGGTCGTTCAGATCACGGATATTCTGTTCGAGAATCAGCTTGGGATCCTCGATGGAGCTCACAAATCCACCAAACAGTGATTTTAATGCTCTGACTAATCGTTTAAACATAGTGTTCTTTGTTTTATTAACCTTTGCCCTGCCCTGTTATTCATTATGTTGGTTGCTTATCCAACGACTGAGGGTTTGCAAACCTGTTGTCTTGTTCAGGACCGGCATATTCTGACTGAAACTACCGGTTTTTCAAAACCCTCTCACACTTTATAACTAATATAATGGATATAAGTTATGTGATTTTGTTGATATTGCAATAGTAATCAGGATTTCAATGGGTGAACGCCGCGGCTGTCTGCCCTGTACTGTATCAGCCGTGAAGTTTCGGGGCGTTCATCTCCTATCGAGACCGCTTCTTCCATTACGGGTAAGACCGCCTCGACTACAGCTTCCTTGTTCGTATAACCGCGGGCAATTGTTTCACCGCTGTTCACATAATCTCCACGTTTCCTTTCCAGGAGGATACCGGCAGAGGGGTCGATCGAATCCTCTTTTCGGCGCCGGCCAGCCCCCAGTTCCAGCGATGCCATGCCCATTTTATACGCATCCATTTCGCGGATGTATCCATCCCGGGCGGCCTTCAGCGTAAACCGGTGGTCCGCTTGCTCATATCTTTCCGGGTGCCGGATCAGTTCCGTATCTCCCCCCTGTTCCCTCACCAACGCCAGCAACTTCTCAAACGCCTGTCCATTGGCAACGGCTTCCCTGCTCATCTCCACCCCTTCATCGATCGAGTCGGCCTTTTCTGCCAGACAGATCATCGTACCCGCCAGCGTGTGGGTAATTTCCATCACATCATCCGGGCCCTCGCCTTTCAGGGCGTCAATCGACTCTGCCACCTCCAGCCAGTTGCCGATGGCACGGCCCAGCGGCTGATTCATATCGGTAAGGTAGGCGATGGTCTCTTTGTCAAAACGCTCTCCGATTGCTACCAGTGCCTCAGCAAGTGCAATCGCCTCGTCCAGCTCCGTCATAAACGCCCCGGAACCGAATTTTACATCCAGAACCAGGGCATCGATCCCCTCGGCCAGTTTTTTACTCATAATACTGCTGGCGATCAGCGGAATGGACTCTACCGTGGCGGTCACATCACGCAGGGCGTACAGCCGCTTGTCGGCCGGGGCCACCTCTTCGGTCTGGCCCGCCATCACCATGTGTATCTTTTCCAAAATATGCCGGTATCGCTTCAGCGACAGGTCCACGGTAAACCCCGTAATCGACTCCAGCTTGTCAAGCGTGCCCCCGGTATGGCCCAATCCCCGGCCCGAGATCATCGGTACCGGGATACCCCAGCTGGCCACAATGGGGGCCAGAATCAGGGATAATTTATCGCCGACATCGCCGGTAGAGTGCTTGTCAACTTTTTTCCCGGGGATATCGCTCAAATCCAGGATCTTCCCGGAATGAAGCATCGCGTCGGTCAGGGCCGCGGCTTCACGGTCATCAAATCCGCGGATAAACCCTGCCATCAGAAAGGCACTCATCTGGTAGTCGGGAAGCTGGTCTTTTGTAAATTCTTTGATGAAGCAATGAATTTCGTCGGCCGAAAGACTGCTTCCATCTCGTTTTTTCCGAATCAGGGAAACAGGATTGAAATTATGTGACGACATTGTTAGTCTTGACTTGATTTTTTGTGGACTTTAAGTGAACTATATTGACGGTAACTTTCAACCTCTAAATCCCTGTTTGTGCTTACGGTATTTGCAGATCAACATCTCTTTAAAGCCAGAGAGATTGTCCCCGACGAAATAGATCTCCGGTTTTATGATCCGGAGAAGGGACTGCCCGCCCCCCTTGACGAGGTTGACGCCCTGTTAATCCGAACCGTTACCGGGATTAATGCCGGCACGCTTGGGGAGCCCCCTCCAACACTGAAATTTGTGGGGACCGGGTCCGCCGGCACCGACCATGTTGATACCGATTTTTTGGCCGCTCACGGAATCCGCTTTGCCCACTCCGCCGGGTGCAATGCCCGCTCTGTAGCTGAATATGTGGTTACCAGTTTGATCATATGGAGCGATCGCAACAATATCGACCTGGAGCAGGAAACAATCGGTATTGTAGGCGTGGGACATGTAGGCACCGTTCTGCAGCAGATGTGCGATGATCTGGGTTGGCAGCATATCCTGTTTGATCCACCACGAGCTGAACGGGAGAAGGCGTTCAGATCGGCCGAGCTGGCGGAGCTGCTGGAAGCATCTACTCTTACCTTCCATACTCCACTGCATGACCACGGAGTACATTCCACCTATCACTGGTTGAACCATGAGTATTTAGCAGACCATCGATTTAAACTGGTGATCAATACCTCCCGGGGAGGCGTGGTTGATGAGCAGGCCCTTCTGAGGGCAATAAGCAGCGGAACCGTCGACGACATGATCATCGATGTGTGGGAAAACGAACCGAACTTTGACAACGAAGTGGCTGAAAACGCTTTTATCGCCACTCCGCATATTGCGGGGTATTCTGTTCAGGCCAAATACCGCGCCACAAAGATGGTGGTCGATCAAATGATTGAGCACTTTTCACTTGATCTGCCCGTCAACAAGCTCACAAACTCTAAAGAAGCGGTCTGTTTTGAGGGACAAGATATTGAAACGCTTTCGCTAGCCCAGGTACTGCAGCAGGTTCACCCCGTTCAGCAATATGCAGATGCCCTCAACAAGCTGGTCGGGCTGGCCATAGATCTCAAAAAGAAACGGTTCAACAGGCTGCGGACCTCCATGCCGTTCAGAAATGAATACGCCTTCCTTACGGTCCCCGAGCCGCTTGTCAGGCGTTTCCCGGTCTTGTCAAAACTGGGAATATCTCCTCCGGCGTAACCTGGTTCTGGAATGCACCTTGCCTTTTTAAACATGCCAGGCTCGATGCCGATATGACAGAGTGAAAAATCACAGATAAATACCGTCCTGGAGTTTGAAGAGCTTCATCGCGTTCTCCGTGGTGCGACGGTCGACCTCGTTGAGCGACAGGTTCATCACCTCAGCCAACCGCTGTGCTGTATACCGGACAAAAGCGGGTTCATTGCGTTTTCCCCGTTTGGGCTCGGGAGAAAGATAGGGAGCATCGGTCTCCAGGATCATCTTTTTAAGGGGAAGGCGAGCAACCGCCTCATCAACACCGGCATTGTTAAAAGTGAATACGCCTCCTATTCCCAGGTACAGACCCAGATCCATCGCACGCCTGCCTTCGTCCGCCGACCCGGTAAAGCAGTGCCAAACGCCGGTGAGGCTGCCATCCTGTTCCTGTTCAATAATATCGAGCAGGTCGCCCGTGCTCTCCCGGTTGTGCAGTACAACTGGTTTTCCCACGCTCTTTGCAACCCGGCAATGCAGTTTCAGGCTTTCCTGTTGTTCTTGCTTGTAGGCCCTGCTCCAGTGGTAATCCAGCCCGGTTTCCCCGACCGCCACAATATCTGCGGAGCTGCAATACTCCGACAATTCCGATTCGGTTGTTGAGACGCCCTCATTTATTTCGGTGGGATGTATGCCCGCCATCTTGTGGAACCGGATCTTCTCATGCGCCATTTGATCCATCCTGGGGAGGGAACCAAAATTGATGGCCGGCATCAAAATCCGGCGAACCCCCGCTTCCGCGGCGCGGTCGAGCACCTGCGGCAAATCCTCCTCAAAATGTTCCATGTAGATGTGGCAGTGCGTATCAATCATGAACCCGCCGGGTATGATATTCCATGAGCCGCTGCATCGGTTTCTGTATAAACCCGCCGGCCTTCATGCCATGGGACTCCAGTATTTCCGTGAGCATACCTTTGTAGGCGTGGCCCACCGACCCTATAAAACGCACCTCATAATCCTGTGCGTTGGTGTAGTTCATCAGGATGCGGGTGATAAAATTTTCAAATCCCTCGCGCAACATTTCCTGGATAAAAGGATGGTCGGAATGCTCTCCCAAAAAGGCTCCGTAGGAAGCGATAAACCGGCTTTTCTGAGCCCCGTCATAAACTCCCTTGGTTATGTATTCGAGCGAGGTGTTATAGTTTTCTTCAAACGCCTTTTCCAGCTCCGGGGGTAACTCAAAGCGAAAATAGCTGTTAATTATTTTTTTTCCGAAATACCCGGCACTCCCCTCGTCACCCAGGATAAATGCCAGGGAGGGGATATGCTCCACGATCTTCTCCCCGTCATACAGGCAGGAATTGGAGCCGGTCCCCAGAATACAGGCGATACCGGGCTTGTCGAGGAAACAGGCACGGGCTGCTCCCAACAAGTCATGATATACTTCAACTTCCGCTCCTTCAAAAAAGGGTTGGAGAGCTTCCAGCACTACCTGTTTTTTGTCTTCAGAGTCGCATCCCGCCCCGTAAAAGAATATTTTTTCGACCTCTTCTGCGTCAATCTGGGTAATTACCTCTTCTCGTATTACATTCCGAATGCTGTCGGTGGTATGGTAGTAGGGGTTCAATCCCTCCGTAGCAATAATATCGCTTTCACCATCTTCCCACACACACCACTCGGTTTTGGTGGCTCCGCTATCTGCTATAATAATGCTCATCAATAGAAGTTTCGTTTTCGTTTTTTATACTGCCAAATCTAATGATTTTTGATCATTTCCCACAAAGTTCCTGCGCTGTAGAGATCAACTTAATTTCTGCCTATACTTTCGGTCAAGCTGAATAAAAAATTTAAATATGAATCTCACATACGGAAAATATTTAAAGATTGAGGAGCTCCTCAACCTGCAGCAGCCCCTCTCCCAACCCGAGGAGCACGACGAGATGCTCTTCATCGTCATCCACCAGGTGTATGAATTGTGGTTCAAACAGATTTTGCACGAATTTGATAAACTGAGGACCCAGCTCAAGCAGGGAGAGACGTGGACTTCTGCCAAAACCATGAGCCGCGTTCTTACCATCCTTAAAACCATGGTTGCACAGATAGATGTACTGGAGACGATGACCCCGCTGGAATTTGAAAGCTTCCGGGGGTTCCTGCAAAATGCCAGCGGATTCCAGTCGGCCCAGTTCCGCGAAGTCGAAATTCTGTGTGGACTCCGCTCGCCCCACATGCTCAAAGCCCACAAAGACGAGCCCAAAAATTTAGAACGACTGCAGAAAAGACTGGGTGAGCTCACCTTGTGGGAATGTTTTTGCATCTATCTCGAAAAACGGGGATATGGGATTCCACAGCCTGAGCGAGTTCACGATCAGGGGCTGCTGCATGAGACGAACCAGGAAATCCAGCAGACATTGCTCCACATAATGAAAAACGACCCGGAGACAGCCCTGCTCTGTGAACGTTTTGTAGATTTTGACGAGGGCATGCAGGAGTGGCGCTATCGGCATGTGAAAATGGTGGAACGAACGATCGGAAACAAGCAGGGAACCGGCGGGTCCAGCGGGGTGGAATACCTGAGAGGCACCCTCCACCAGCGGATATTTCCCGACCTGTGGGAGATGAGAGCACAAATATAGTTTTTTGAAGGCTTTGCAAAAAACGGAAATGCTCAGGGATTACTGCTCAACTTTTATAACTCCAGCGAATTCCTTCTGCCTTTCGGAGGACTTTGAACAACCAGGAATTTTGGTCAAGATCAACGCTTGAGCGAATTTGAACCCGGGGCTTATTAGCTATAACTCAGAATTCCAAATTCACGAAAATACCAAGCTTGGCCAAAACAACGGTTTAGCAAAGCCATCGTTCGGATAATACGCACCTACTCCTTGTGGCATGGCTCTCGTTCTGATCTGGGCAACAAGCCCAACATTTTACGCTATCCGGTAAAAAATTGTAAGGATCGGCCTGTAAAAGGGTCTAGTAAGTAGCAGAAAGCTGTTGAAAGCCGGTTTGACCCATGCGGCTGTTCACGCTGAGGAGACCTTACGGAATATTAACCGCGGTTTGGGATGCGCTCAGGGAGCAATCCCGACAAAATACCGGCGGCTGGGCGCTTCGTGGGGGTAAAACTTCCACCGAGAGGTTTGGGCGACCAGGCAGACCGCAAACTGCAGTTTCTGCTCCCGGCTTCTTAAGCTTCAAGTAGAAATTGAACATTTTTATGGCAAATAGCAGTTAGCGAAACATCGGGGACGGGCTATTCGAAATCTAACAGGTGCAAATTGATGATCTATTTGTTTTGGGTGTGACAATGGGTTGTCAGCTTTATTTTTTATCTTCGGTTCGAAATTGAATAAAAAGCCAACAATTATAAATCTTCATTATGTCTGACAAGAACAACGATCGCGAGAAAGCCCTTGAGATGGCCATCGGCCAGATAGAAAAACAACACGGCAAGGGCACTATTATGCGGCTGGGAGAAGAAGCCAACAAGAACGTACCCACCATATCAACCGGGTCAATTATGGTTGACTACGCGCTGGGGGTGGGGGGAATACCTCGCGGGCGGGTGACCGAAATTTACGGGCCCGAAGCCAGCGGAAAAACGACCCTGGCACTCCATGTCATTTCCGAAGCACAAAAAACGGGGGGATACGCCGCCTTTGTTGATGCCGAACATGCCTTTGACCCCCGCTATGCCAAAAATCTTGGGATCAACACGGATGAGCTGCTGGTTTCACAACCCGACTCCGGCGAACAGGCCCTGGAAATCACCGAAACGCTGATTCGTTCAGCCGCCCTGGATGTTGTCGTCATCGACTCGGTGGCCGCCCTCGTACCGCGCGCCGAGCTGGAAGGGGAGATGGGAGATTCCCACGTCGGGCTGCAGGCACGGCTGATGTCGCAGGCGTTGCGTAAAATCACCGGAATTGTCAACAAAACCCGTACAGCCGTTATCTTTATCAACCAGATTCGGGAAAAGATCGGGGTCATGTTTGGAAACCCGGAAACCACCTCGGGTGGACGGGCGCTTAAATTTTATTCCTCCGTCCGTCTCGACATACGGAGAATCGGATCCCTGAAACAGGGCGATGATGTAGTGGGCAACCGCACGAAGGTTAAAGTGGTCAAAAACAAGGTCGCCCCCCCCTTCAAAGTGGTCGAATTCAACATCATGTACGGCAAGGGGATCTCCCGGCTGGGCGAAATACTTGATCTCGCCGTCGAGCTTGACATCATAGAAAAACGGGGCAGCTGGTATCGATATGACGGCGAGCCGATCGGGCAAGGTACCGACAACGCCACCGATTTCCTTGAGAATGAACCGGAACTCACGAAAAAGATAGAGGCAAAGATCCGTGCTGAGCTCCTCCCCGACGAGGAGGGCAGCGAGGAAAATGGGGAACCGTCCGACGAGGACCAATCCGACGCTGACGAGGATTAATCATTCACACCCTTTAACCATTGAGTACCGACAACTCCGACCGGCTGCCGGCGTCCATCACTTCCATCGTAACGCAGAAAAACAACAGGGAGCGGTATTCCCTGTTTATCGAGGAAGGATTCCTAATCGGGGTGTCCGAATCGACATTGCTGGAGTACAAGCTGCGGAAGGGACTCGAAGTGACGCCCGCTCTCTTCAGGAAGCTCCAGCGGGCCGAGGGGCGGCATGCCGTCAAATCATACTGCATGCGGATGCTGGCCCGGCGAGACTACTCCCGCAAAGAGCTCTTCGAGAAGGCGGCCAAAAAGGAGCATCCCTCCGGGATCATCCACGCTGTGCTTGATGAACTGGAGGAAAAAGGGTATGTAAATGACCGCACGTTTGCCGAAAAATACGCTTCCGACAAAAGCCGGCTTAACAACTGGGGGCCGGCAAAGATAACATCAAAACTCTACCAGAAAGGGATATCAAAACATGTGGCTCAAGAAAGCGTTGAAAAGGCATTTGAGGGGATCGACCTGCAGCAGGTATTTCTTGAGCTGGTCAACAAAAAGAGCCGGCGGTTTCTCCGCGAGGAGGATCCGTGGAAGCGAAAGAAGAAAATTTTTGATTATTTACACAGAAAAGGGTATCGATCAGATCATATTTTTAAATACCTCGACATGTTGATGGCATCGTTGGATTCATGAACAACCTTACACTGGATAAAATCGTAAAATTCCTGCTCGGAACCGCGGCGTTTGCGGCGGTTTTAATGGTGTTGTACAACTACAGCAACCTCCTGACCTACGCCATCATCGCGATGATTCTCAGCTACATTCTGGATCCCATTGTGAACCGGATGCAGTTCGCCGGCATGAATCGAACCGTGGCGATAACCCTGACCCTGAGCTCTGTCATTCTGCTGCTGGTATGGATTTCAACCACCGTTATCCCGATCATTGCCACCCAGATGGTACAACTGGCCAATCAACTCAACATCGAGACGATCCGAAATATCCTGAACCAGGTGGAAAGCCGCTTTACCGAGAACCTTACCTTCCTGCCGGAAGGATTCCTGATCGAAAATGTAACCCAAATTCTCGAAGAGCTGTTTGACGTGGGAGAACTTCCCACCGCGATCAGCAATATTATAGATCTTTTCACCAATCTTTTTTCCGCGTTCCTGGTTATCCCGTTTGCCACATTTTTTTTCCTGAAAGACGGCAGCAAAATCCGGCGCGACCTTCTTCAATTTGTGCCCAACAAGTATTTTGAAACCACCCTCAGTCTCATCGATAAAATTGAGACGCGGCTGGGACACTATTTCAGGAGCGTTGTCTTCCAAAGCTTTCTGGTTGCCACCTCATCCTATATAGCCTTGTCGGTCGTCGAGCTCAATAACGCGCTCTCCGTCGGTATTTCGATCGGTATTGCCAACTCCATCCCCTATTTTGGACCCATTATCGGGTATATTCTCTCTATCATCGTATCCATCATCGAGGTGGGTGATTTCTCGCTCATCCTTCCCTGCGTGCTTGCTATTTTAGTCGTTCAAATTCTGGACAACGCCGTGTTCCAGCCGCTGATCTTTTCCCGGTCGGCCGACATGCACCCCGTTGCCATCCTCTTTATCATTTTAATCGGCGCTGAAACCGCCGGCATCCTGGGCATGCTCATCGCTATCCCGATCGCCACCATTATCAAGATTACTATTAACCAGTTCCGATGGAGTTTCAACAACTATTACATCTTTAGAGCGGGGAGCCAAAAAGAGTAATATTTGTATTATAGTTGACCTTTATTTTTCATTATCTTTGCCACGCAACTAGATCGACAATTTTCTTAAATCATCTCAGGTTGAATCATATTGTTGTTTTTGCCTCAGGTTCAGGCACCAATTTCCAGGCTATTATCGATGCTGTTGAGGAGGGTCGTATTGAGGCCCGTATCAATGGGCTTATTGCCAGCAAGCCAGGCATTCAGGCGCTGGAACGAGCCCGGAAGCACAACATCGACACGGAGGTCCTCACTCCTTCTGATTTTGATACTCCCGCTGCTTACGAAACCAAACTGCTTCAAACCCTGGAACGATGGGATACGGACCTGATCGTTCTGGCGGGCTATATGCTGAAAGTACCAACTGCGGTATTAGAACAATACCCGGAAAAAGTTATCAATATTCATCCTTCGCTGCTTCCCAAATACGGCGGCAAGGGTTTTTACGGGAGCAACGTGCATGAGGCGGTCCTCGCAAACGACGAGAAAGAATCGGGCTGTACAGTCCACTACGTTACGGAGCAATATGATGAAGGTCCCATTATCGACCAGGTTAAAGTTCCCGTACGGGAGACCGACGACGCCGAAACACTGGCTGCCCGCGTGCTGGAGCAAGAACACAAGCTGCTGCCTCGCGTAATTGCTGACCTGGTAAATTAGTTGCCAGTTATTTGTTATTAGTTATTGGGAATGCCCGAATACAGCTCCCACACTTGTAACTAATACCAAATAACTAGCAACCATTAACAAACAACCAAGTTGTGGCGGTAAAACCCTTAGACAAACTACCCGAAGAACCCCTAACCATCAACCGGGCCCTGCTGTCGGTATCCGACAAAACGGGACTGATACCTCTGGCCAAAACGTTGCACGAGGCTGGAGTTGAACTGATCTCTACCGGGGGAACGGCCCGTAAAATACGATCGGCAGATATCCCCGTAACGGATATTTCTGAGCTGACCGGCTTCCCCGAGTCGCTCGACGGCCGCGTGAAGACCCTGCACCCCCGCGTCCATGCCGGACTGCTGGCACGCACGAGCTACCAACCTGATCTCGATGAACTTAAAAAGTTGAATGTGAAGCCGATTGAACTGGTCGTTGTCAACCTGTACCCGTTTAAGGAGACAGTGGCCGACCCGGACTGCAGCCCGGCGACAGCGACCGAAAATATCGATATCGGCGGGCCGACGATGATCCGCGCCGCGGCCAAAAATTTTGCCCATGTGTCGGTGCTGACAGCCCCCGGCCAGTACGAGCATTTTATCCGGCAGCTCAAGGAACACAATACTGTCGATTTTGAGTTCCGCAAGGCGCTGGCCCGCGAGGCGTTCAACCACACGGCGAACTACGACGCCCACATTGCCGACTATTTCAACCGGTTGTTTGAGGAGGACAATCCCCCGCAGTTGAACATCTCCCTGCCCAAATCTCAAGAACTGCGGTATGGCGAAAACCCACATCAAAAAGCAGCCGTCTACGGTAACCAGCCCGCATTTATCGACTGCTTCCACGGCAAAAAGCTCAGCTACAACAACTACCTGGATTTAGACAGCGCCCTGAACCTTATTGCCGATTTCGAGGAGTCGGCACCCACTTGTGCCATCTTCAAGCATACGGTACCCTGCGGTGTGGCCACCGGCCAAAACCTGGCCACCGCCTGGGAAAAAGCCTTCGCCACCGATACGAAATCCCCGTTTGGAGGAATCGTGGTGGTCAATCGTCCCCTGGATATTGAAGCGGCCAAAGCAATCGATGAAATTTTTACTGAAATAATAATCGCCCCCTCCTTTTCAGATGAGGCCGAAACGCTGTTGAGACAGAAAAAGAAACGACGGCTTGTTCGATTAAAACAGTCTGTCCGCGGAACACAAACCCGCCATTTTCGTTCAATTTTCGGGGGAGCACTCAGCCAGCAGCCTGACTTTGTGACCGAGCGGATGGAAGACTACGAGGTTGTTACCGAGCGGGAACCCACCGAGCAGGAAATCCGGGATCTTTTATTTGCGTGGAAAGTAGTAAAACATGTGAAATCGAACGCCATCGTTTATGCCAGAAAAGAGCAGACAATTGGTATCGGAACCGGCCAAACCAGCCGGGTGGAAGCCTCTGAAATTGCCATTGCCAAAGCCGAAGAAGAGGGACTTTCAACAGAACATACTGTAATCGCCTCCGATGCGTTTTTTCCTTTCGCAGATGGTGTTGAAGCCGCCGCAAAAGCCGGATCTACCGCCGTAATACAGCCGGGAGGAAGCATCCGCGATGAGGAGGTCATAAAAATGGCCAACAAACATAACCTGGCCATGGTATTTACTGGAAAACGCCATTTCAGGCACTGAAAGCCCGGCATTCCTCTTTTAAACAAGGAAAAATCTGTTTATATATTTATCGCTATTTATTCGCAAATAGCTGCACAATATTGTATTTTCGATCACGCGATTTTCTATGTAACTGTAATGTAGTTTGTTCATCACGCCTATGATTGAGTCCATGCCAAAGAAGAGCTCACAAAAAAATAGTAAAAATAAAAAAAACGGACTATTTGATTGGCTCTATACCGATATTGCCATCGACCTTGGGACGGCTAATACCCTTATCTATTCCCGCGGTGAAGGGATTGTGCTCAACGAGCCCTCCATTGTTGCCCTGAATATGCAGAACGAGCCTGTGGCCACCGGTCACGAGGCACGGCTGATGCATGAGAAAACCCATAAAAACATCCGGACGGTGCGGCCGCTCAGAGACGGCGTTATCGCCGATTTTGAAGTGGCGGAACAGATGATCCGCGGGATGATCAAGAAGGTAAAAATGAAGTGGTACTCCAGCACCCGCCAGATGGTGGTGTGCGTGCCCAGCGGCATAACCGAGGTAGAGCGCCGCGCCGTGCGAGACAGTGCCGAACACGCCGGGGCCAAGGAGGTCTACCTGGTGGATGAACCGATGGCCGCCGCCATCGGGATCGGGCTCAACGTTCACGAACCGGTGGGAAATATGATTGTCGATATCGGGGGGGGGACCACGGAAATTGCGGTGATTGCCCTTTCCGGCATTGTATATGCCCAGTCGGTGCGCCTGGGCGGCGATGAACTGAACGAGGATATCATCAACTACTTCCGGCGCAACCACAACCTGCTGATTGGTGAACGCACTGCAGAAAATATTAAGTGCGAAATCGGTACGGCCGCGCCGCTCGAGGAAGAACTCGAGATGGTAACAAAAGGTCGGGACCTGGTCAACGGGGTGCCCCGGACCCGGCATGTGACATCAAAAGATGTGCGGGAGGCGATCCAGGAATCGGTCAATACCATTGTAGAGTCGATCACAAAATCGCTGGAGCAAACCCCGCCCGAACTCTCGGCAGATATCCTGGACCGTGGCATTATGCTTACCGGCGGCGGTGCCCTGCTTAAAAATCTGGACAAACTGATAATCGAGACAACCGACCTGCCGGTCCACATTGCCGAAGACCCGCTTACCGCGGTCGTGCGCGGAACCGGTGCAATCCTTGAAGATCTGGAATATTATCGAACAGTAGTGTCATAATGAACGGAAATGAATGCGCTTTCGATTACCCCGAATAACCGATGCTAAAGACCATTTAATAACAGCGGTACTGCTGGTTCTGTCCCTGGTGTTGATGGTGAGTCGCCACCAGGGCGGCATCGAAAACCTGCGCAAAGTTTCCATCACCCTGTTCAGCTACCTCGAAGAACCGCTCTCCAACATACGGGTATACCGGCAAGCCCTGAAAACCAATACCTACCTTCGCAAGCAAAATATTCTTTTGCTGGATGAGTTGAGCCGGCTGCGTGCGGCGGGCCAGCAGAACCGGGAGCTCCGGGAACTGCTGGAACTGAAACGGCAAACCGAGCTCCAGCTCTATCCTGTGCACATTGTGGGCAAAGAGCTCAATGAAATTAACAATTCCATTACTGTAGATGCCGGAACCAACCAGGGCATCCAGATGGGCATGCCGATGGTTTCTGCAGACGGCCTGGTGGGGCGGGTCATACTGACAGCCCCGAACTACTCCCAGGTGATGCCTTTCTACAATACGCTGTTCCGGGCCAGCGCCAAGCTCCAGCAGTCCGGGGCCTACGGCATCGTATCGTGGAATGGAGAAAGCATTCATGAGCTGGTGCTCAACTTCGTTCCCCAGACGGTACCGGTAGATACGGGCGAAGTGGTGGTAACTTCGGGGTACAGCAACCAGTTTCCACCGGACATCCCGATCGGCAAGGTGGTCCAGACCCAGCCGGAGCGGGGCAAGGAAACACAAAAAATTTTCGTGGAGCCGTTTGTCAACCTTCATTCCATAGCAGAGGGTTTTATTATAAAATTTACCCCGGATACCACTATTCAAAATCTCAATCAAGAATATCAGCAACAGTTTGAATGAATACAGAACGGCTTAAAGATTTTGGAATCGGCCTGGGTTTTGTGGGATTGCAAATCGTTATGTTCCGGCACCTGAAGGTCTGGAATATGCAGCCGGACCTGGTGCTCATCTATATCCTATGGCTGATTACCGTTCGCGATCGCACCTCCTGCCTCTTCATGGCGGCATCACTGGGGCTGTTCCAGGATGCCCTGCTGGACTTGTGGGGACTAAATATGTTTTCCAAAACGCTGATAACTTTTGCCGCTTACAACTTTATCCCAAAAAGTGATAAAGTACGGCTGCTAATTGGACAAATTTTTCTTACTGTGTTTATTGCTTCGCTGTTTCACAACATAATATTTGTGGGATTGAGCGTTATTGTAGAAAGCTATTCTGCGGAATTCCTTTTCTGGCAACAATGGCTGGGGAACGCAGTTTACACTACCCTTGTAGCAGGCTTAATACAACTTTTCAGAACCCAATAACAAGTAGCAGAATGCTCTGCCCATGATGCGGCATCGACGAGAAAAAAGACAAGAAACATCCATCCGCGTATTGCAGATCGCAATGCTTGGGCTTGGTGTGCTTATCCTGGGACGTCTTGTGCAGCTTCAGATCATAGAATATGACCTGTACAGCCCGATGAGCCGCGATAACTCCCTGCGGCAGGAGATCATCAATCCGGCCCGCGGGCTTATTTACGACCGGAATGGACAGCTGATTGTGGACAACGAACCGATCTATTCTATTACCATCACGCCGGCCAATTATGACCAATCAAACACGCCCCTGCTGGCAGACCTGCTCGACTTGCCGGAAGAAGAGGTCAATAACCGGATTGAACAGGCCCGCGCCTACTCCTGGTACCGTTCATCCCGGTTGTTTACCGAAATAAGCTTTCCGAAATTTTCGCTTATCCAGGAAAATATCTGGCGTCTGCCCGGCATTGGGCACCAGATCGAAAGTAAGCGTCACTACGCGGTGGACAGCATGAAGGCCTCGCATGTGCTCGGCTATTTACGGGAGGTCTCGGAGCAGAAATATCTCGATTCTGATAATTACCACATCGGCGACAAGGTGGGGAAAAGCGGTCTTGAAATGGTATACGAGGAACGCCTGCGGGGATCCCTCGGTGTCGAATACATTCGCATCAATGCGCTCGGACAGTCGCTCGGCCCCTTTAACGAGGAAAACATCAGCGAAGCTCCCGAAAAGGGCAACGACCTGCACACCACGCTCGATGCCCGCCTTCAGCTGCTGGCTGAAGACCTGATGGAGGGCAAGCAGGGAGGAGTAGTTGCCATGGACCCCAACAACGGGGCAATTCTTTCTCTCGTGAGTTCTCCCCAGTACAGCATCCGGCGACTTTCGGGACGTATTGACTCCACTTACTGGCAGGTAGTCAACACCGATACGACCAACCCGCTCTACAACCGGGCCATCTCCAGCAAGCAACCCCCGGGATCGACCTTCAAGCCCCTTATGGCGTTGATCGGCATGGAGATGGGCATCATCACTCCCGAAACCGAGATCAATAATCCCGGCTACTACTATCGCGGGCGACGGTACGGTGATCTGGCCGACCCCGGGATGTACGATGTGGAGAAAGCCCTGGAAAAATCAAGCAACACTTTTTTCTTCTGGATGATGGACAAAATAGCCTCCAACGGACGGCTGAACCAGTGGCACGATCTTGCCACCGAATTTGGCCTGGGCCGGATAAACGGAATCGACCTGCCGCACGAAACCGCCGGTATTCTCCCTGACAGCAGCTACATGGATCGCGTTTTTGGCGAAAACAGATGGGGAATTGGTGATATCATCAACCTGGGCGTAGGCCAGGGATCGATTGCAGCCTCCCCGCTCCAGATGGCGGTGGTCGCCTCCGGAATCGCCAACGACGGGTACCGCGTTCAGCCGCACCTGGTCAGCAGAATCGAAACGCCTGAAGGGCGGGTGTTCAACTCGAATCCAGACAGAAAAAAAATAAGCTGGGTTGACCAGCATGAAATTGACATCGTCAAGGACGGCATGCGACGAGTGGTTACCGATGGCAGCGGGCGCTGGTATGCCAATCTCGACAGTATTAAAGTAGCCGGCAAAACCGGTACGGCCCAAAACCCGCACGGGCGCGATCACGGCTGGTTTATCTCGTTCGCACCACTCGAAAATCCACAGATTGTCGTAGCCGTACTGGTAGAAAACGCCGGGTATGGATCCATTTCAGCCGCCCCGATCGCCTCACTGGTTATTGAACGATATCTGAAGGGAGAGATCGAACGGACCCACGTGTACGACTATGTTAAAAACTTTGAACCACGGGATACCAACAACAGCAGCAGTGAAGAGGAGGAAGAATGAATGACATTCGTGACATCAGCTGGTCGCTTGTCCTCTTTTGGCTGGGACTCACCTCCATCGGCCTTATTGGCATTTATAGTGCCACACAGGGACCTGTTGCGCAGTTTCTACCCGAGTTCATCCAAAATAATTTTTTCAAACAGCTTGTTTGGATCGGAATATCCATCTGTATACTTGTAGGAATACAGTTCCTCTCTCCCCGGTTTTTCCAGAATTTTTCGTACCTGCTTTATGGATTTGGCCTTTTCCTCATGGTGTTGACCCTGCTGTTCGGGCAGGAGGTAAATGGCGCCAAAAGCTGGTTGCAGGTAGGTCCGGTGAACCTCCAGATCAGTGAATTTATGAAGGTAGCGACCATACTGGCCGTGGCAAACTACCTGACCAGCCGTCGTAATATTTCAGCAGAGAACCTGCGTTACGCACTTATCGCCGTACTGCTCATTCTTATTCCAACCGTGCTGGTCATCCTGCAGAATGATATGGGAACGGCCGTCGTGTTTATGGCGCTGATTCCAGTCATGCTGTTCTGGTCGGGCCTGCCATACGGGGTTTCCCTTTTTATCATCTCTCCAGCTATTATCGGCTATTTGAGTATCATTCAGTGGTACTGGGGGTTGATTGCCACCGTGGTCTTAACCCTTGCGATCTTTATCATTCAGCGACGGACCTGGCTGACGTTTGCCTCTTTTGTCTGCGGAGTGCTTATGGTCATCGGTGTTCAGGTAGCCCTGTTCCAGGTTCTGCAACCGCATCAGCGGGCGCGTATCGCCGCATTCACGAATCCCTCCTTTGACCCACAGGGTGCCGGATGGAATGTAATTCAGGCGAAAACGGCGATCGGATCTGGGGGCATCTATGGCAAGGGATTCCTGGAGGGAACCCAAACGCAGCGGCGTTTTTTACCCGAGCAGTGGACTGATTTTATCTTTTGTGTAGTGGGAGAGGAGTTTGGTTTTATCGGGGCCAGCCTGGTTGTGTTACTTTTTCTCGGTATGGTGCTGCGGATGCTCAATGCGGCCGGCAGTCATAAACACCCCTTTGCCCAGCTTGTCATCGTCGGGGTAACCACCATCCTGTTTATCCACTTCTTTATCAATGTCGGGAGTGCCACCGGCCTGCTTCCCGTGATCGGCTTGCCGCTTCCGTTTGTCAGCTACGGGGGATCCGCTTTCCTCGCAAACACGCTGATGCTCGCCATCTGTGTCAACCTGGATACGTACAAACGGCAGTTCAGCATTTATCGCTGAGAAGTTCCTTGTCTGCTCATTGCTACTGGTCCTTCTCTCTGTATTCCTTGTCAGTCTTCAGGTTAAAACTGCGCCGGTGATATTGAGTAATTCCATACGCCTGTAACCCCTCGTAGTGCTGAACCGTTGGGTAGCCTACATTCGTTTTCCACCCATAGTGCGGGAAATCCTGATGCAGGCGCTTCATCAGCTCATCGCGATGCACCTTGGCCAGGATTGAGGCCGCACCGATGGAAACCGACCGGTCATCTCCCTTGACGAGACAGGTGTAAGGAATCAGGCTGCTGCCGTACCGGTTGCCGTCGACAAGCAGATAATCCGGTTTCTCGCGGGCGGCATCCACACACTTTTGCATCGCTTTCAGGGAGGCCCAGAGAATATTCAGCTCATCGATCTCATCAACACTGCAGTATTCTACTGTCCAGAACAGGGCCCGTTGCTTGATCAGGCCTGCAAGACGCTTGCGTTCGCCTTCCTCCAGGCTCTTGCTGTCCCTGATCCCCTCGATATCGGTGCCGGACTCAAAAATAACGCCGGCCGCGGCCACTGGTCCGGAGAGACACCCCCGCCCCACCTCATCAAGTCCCATCACCCGGCTATAGCCCTGTTGCCATAATCGCTGCTCATATTCCAGTCTCGCATTCATGCTCAGATAATATTTTCTGCAGTATTTGAATGTTGGGTTAGCCGAAAAACTATAAAAAACCGTCAAATTTTCAGAAGTTTTTTACTTATCAGGCATCCTAAAAAATATTCCCGAAAATATCTCATTAAAAAAGCAAAGCCAATAGTTGTTTATCTTGTGGAAGTGTAACTCTAGTAGAATAAGAACATGGAAAAACCGACAGCAGAACAAATACAGATCTGGGCAAAACGGATTTCCGAGTCGGACCAGGAGGCTTTCAACCGCTTTTTCCGGTCCATGTACCCCCGGCTTGTCCATTTTGCCATGCGATATACGAGACGTAAAACCGTAGCCAGTGATATCGTCCAGGATGCATTTGTGAAGTTGTGGGAAAAACGGCGAAACATCGATCCGGGCCAGTCGATCAAGGCCTACATTTACAGGACCGTGCGGAACAAGGCTCTCAATTATATACGCGATCACTCAGACGAGACGGTGGGACTGGAGGTGTTGAATGATACACCGGCCGATACCGAAACAGAAATTCAGTTAAACGATCGTTCCGAACAGTTATGGGAACTCCTCAAACAGTGGATCGAGGAGCTGCCGGATCGCCAGCGCGAGGCGTTCAAGCTGAGCCGGTTTGACGGGCTTGACCACGAAGAGATAGCCGGGGTCATGAATATATCATCCAACACGGTGAACAATCATATCGTAGCCGCCCTGGACAATCTGCGAAGCCGCTGCGATCTTTATCAACAAGAAGTAAACGAAGCATGAGTTATGACTGATCACACCGGACATAACAAAACCAACAAGCGTGAAGTGGAAAAACTGCTTAACCAGTTTCCTGCTGACAAGAAAGACCTTGCAAAAAAAATATGGGAGGAGAGTCCCCGGGCCGCCCCTGAATACGCCGCTATAACTGGGGAAGAAACCGAACAGGCACTGAATAACGTTCACGAACGGCTGCCGGATTTCAGTTCTGACAGCCCAAACAACGGCTCATCTATTTCACCTGCCTGGCGGTGGATGGCAGCTGCGGCTGTATTGTTTCTTGCCCTCGGGGCCGGATGGCTGTTCATTCCCAAAACTGCTTCTGCCCCGTACGGGGAACTCGCCTCGGTGATGTTGCCGGATGGATCTACCATTGACTTAAACAGTGGAACTCACATCACGTATAACCGCTTGTTCGGAATTACGCATCGCGATATAGACCTGGAGGGCGAAGCCTACTTTATTGTTGAAGACGGTGACCATCCATTCGTCGTCAACACCGCCACCTCTACTATCCAGGTCACCGGCACCGAGTTCAACGTCCGTTCTTGGAGCGAAGATCCGGGCGGAGAAACAGAAGTAACAGTTTCGGAAGGAAGTGTACAGTTTTTTCCCGCTGAAGAACCCGACAGTTTCGTTACGATCAATCCGGGCCAGTTAAGCAGGTTTGCCGCACGGTGGAACAGGCCCACCCCTCCCGAATCGGTGGCGGTTGATCGCTTTCTGGGATGGCGGAACAATAAATTGATCTTCAACAATAAAACGCTTGGCGTCATCTTCCGGGAACTTGAACGCAGGTTTGATGTAGTTATCGACCTTCAGGCCGTGGAGGTCGCCAATGAAACGCTAACGACCTACTATGCAAATCCCAAAGATATTGAGCCCATACTCGCGGATATCTGCCGGGTTAAGGGACTTCGCTACGCGCAGACCGCCAATGGATATCGCGTATACTGAACCTGGCGGTATTCCGGTTATGAAAGATGGGAAAAACAATTTCTGGTATACCCTGTTATGCTGAATCTCAAAACCAGGATCAAAACAAAACACCCTGATTTTAACAGATGAAAAGCAGCTTTTTACGGACCTGTCTCTGCGTTTTCCTCCTTTTTTGGGCAGGGAGTACCCTCCATGCGCAAGAGCGGCCCGAAAAGAACTACTCGTTCGAGTTCAGGGGCGTTTCCCTGACTGCTGTCCTCGATGAAATTGCCCGCGAGACCGGTATCGACCTGGTGTACGATCCGGAACTCGTCAACGATGTCACCATATATGAACGGATTCAGGCACAACCAGTCCCCGAGTTGTTGAAGACCATTCTCGCTGATACCCCGCTCGACTTCCTCACACTCTCTTCCGGCACTGTTGTCATCGTGCAGACGGTGAATGAAGAACCGGCTTACGGTTCGTACTACGGGAAGGTCGTAGACAGCGAGACCGGCGATCCCCTGCCCGGCGCTTCTGTCATGCTCGCCGATGCATCCGGCGGCACCAGTACCAGCCAGGCGGGCAACTTTTCCCTGAATCGCCTGGTTTCCGGAACATATAACATTATCTTCAGCTACGTCGGCTATCATCCTGTCCAGAAAACAGTGGAGATCAGGCCAAACCAGGATACGCAGCAAAAAGTGGCCCTGCGTCCCAAGCCGCTGGATTTCAGCCCTATTGTAGTAACGGGCCACGTTCCGCAGATGCCGTTTAATCACGACGGGGGAGAAACGATCGCTGTCGACTCGCAGTGGGAGCCAACCGGGCGCATTCAGAATACCATCCACAGCCTGTCACTGCTCCCCGGGGTCCAGTACGGACTGCCGATGACCGACCTGCACCTGCAGGGCGGGCAGAGCAGTGAACACCGTATTCTGCTGGATGGAGTTCCTGTTTACAACCCATACAGCTTTGGCAAAATGTTCAGTGCATTTAGTCCCTATGCCATCAACAAGGTAGAGCTTCATAAAGCGGGATATGGAGTATCGCAGGGCAGCCAGATTGCGGGACTGGTGGACCTGCAACATCGCATCGGCAATAATTCCGGGCCGGATGCCATGGTACAAGCTGATCCCCTGAGCCTGAATGCACGAGCCGGTACCCGCCTGAACTTCAGTAACAACGATTCCTCTTCACTGGATATCATGGCAGCGGCCCGTACGAATTACTGGGACCTGTACCAGGAGCCGATACTCCAGCAGACTCTCCGTAAGTGGGATGCCCTCGATCCACTTGTTACCAACCTGCTTATCGATTCTGACGAAGACGCCACCCTGTACCGGCCCGAGGAACACCATTCCGATGTACGGTTTTACGACCTCCACCTGGCATCACAGTACAATATCGATGCCTACCGTACCCTTTCCTCATCGTTTTATGTCGGAGAAAATTTTGTCAGTACCGATCTGCTCCGGCAGGCACCCCGGGCTGAAGAACTTCCGGAATACCTGTATGCCCAGGATGCGTATCGCTGGAACAACGTGATGGGACAGCTAACCTACGAACATTTTATATCTTCACGTTTCGACCTTCAGTCCCAGCTCAGTTTCAGCTCCAACCGGTTCAGCCACCGCTATCGCATAGGAACCAATGAGGACCCCAGCCTCCCCGAAGTCAACCTGGCTGCCGGCGATGTATATTCCACCTTCCAGGCGGCTGGAGAACAAAACCAGATACCTACCCAGCGAAATTCGAACCATATTGACCATTTTATCTTTCGAACTGACGGGAGCTACAGTGTAAGCCCGAACTTCAGCCTGGAGGGCGGCCTGCGGCTGGATGCTGTTGAATCGCGTGTGGACCTAAGCGATCTTTTTTACCTGCCGACGATTTCAGATCAGCGGTCGCATTTTTACAGCGGATACCTGAATGGAAACTGGATACTCGGTGAATACTGGAAGCTGACGGCGGGAAACCGGTTAACGCTGCTTCAACCTGCAAAAGAGCTGTACGCTGAGCCCCGGGCCAGCCTGCAGTACGACCGTCCGGATACAAAGATGGGGTATTGGTCGGCCCGGCTCTCCGGCGGCATCTACCGGCAGTTTATCAACCATTATGAAATTACCAATCCCGGACCAACCTCCCTTGTACCCTCATTTTCCGTATGGTCCCATGCCGAAGCCGACGAGATTCCGGAAGCGTTGCATCTGAGCGGTTCTCTGCACCTTAAACCCAGCACCCGCACCAGCCTGGACCTCGAGGGATTCTATAAATGGCAACCCACGACCTACACGGTCTCTTACCGTAACCTGCTGCAGGGAATTTCCGTTGACCGATCCGGATTTAATGCTTTTGCCGAAACCACCGAAATGAAATCACTGGGCGCCGGTCTTCGTATCAATCAATCTCTGGCCGATGCCCGGCTCAAGTTGTTGCTCGGCTATGATTATAATTTTAGCCGCATCGACCTGGATTCGCAATTCGGGCATGCGGTGCCCGCACCCTGGAACGAGCCCCACCGTTTCCAATTTCGTGCCCTCTGGCACGTCACGCCCGGCTTTTCAACCGTCCTGAAATGGCAAAGCATCCTGGGAAGGTCCTGGGGATTCCGGCAGGCTTATTACAACTTTCTCTACTATGAAACGGGAGGACCGTATGGTGAATATTCGTTCAACAATCCAGAAAAAGACCACCTCAGCCCCTTTCACCAGCTGGATCTCTCCCTGGTTTACGCCCCTTCCTTCAACCAGTTTGACCTGGAGATCAGGCTCGACCTGATCAACCTGATGGATCGTGCCAATACCATCGACTGGAGTCTCCAGCCTGAACGTCCGGGAGCACAGGACTATACCATCCGTGAGCGGAACATGCCTGGATTCAGTCCCTCTCTCAGTATACAGTTGGCATATTAAGCCCCCCTTTGCAAGAATCACTCCACTCCCTGACGCATAGTTACTGTCCATTTGAAAGTGTATTAGCAGTAGAAACAAGAAAAGTAAAATCAAAAATCATCTGCAAGCCATGAACAGCGCAAGAACAACCCGCTTTATCATATCCATTCTGACTATCTGCGTTCTCAGCACGTGCGACGGCCTGCTGGACAGTACCAACTCCCGGCTGGATACTATTGACTGGCGGGAGGGAGCTGAAATTGTACCGGCACCCGAGGATTCACTCTCTGCAGAACTGCAGCAGGCCTACCGACAGGATGCTGAAAAACTGGCTATTCGATATGTTAACAATTCCGATTCGACCGAAACAGCCATACCCAGCCCGTTGATTGACAGGATCTATAATGGACTTGTACATGTGGCTGCCTCCGGGCATCCCAAAGCGAATGAGGTTACCGAAGATTATCAAATCCATGCTCAGATGCCCTCCCATCCGCGCCAGGTGGTAGTTCATGTGGATACAACCGCACCGTGGATCGGTGCCTGGAAAAATGGTGCGCCGGATACAGGCAATGAACAGATCGATATGCTGATGGAGGAATTTAATCTTGAGCCAGTCAGCTACCAGGCAGTGGAATCCACTCCCAATGCAGAAGTAAAACTTCAGTCCGACAAGGCGATCAATGTATTTGCCGTGGGCAGGCAGTTCCGAACGCTGGATTACATCGTCAATGCCGGTTCAGAAGGCATAACGGACGGCAATGAAATTGATGTCCTGTTTTTCAGCAATCACCTGCGTTACTACTACACACTCGGATTTGGCGACTGTCCCTCCGGGTGCATAAATTCCCATGTGTGGGTATTTGACGTCTACAGCGACGGAACGGTTCAGTTTGTGGGAGAGGAGGGCGATCCCCTTGAAAATATTAATTAACCGATGAAACGATTTATTACCGGCGTGCTGATCCTCTGCACATACGCACTCTTTGCCGGTTGCGGGAACACGCTTTCCCCTTTCAACTCCGGATCGGCAGATAAACTGTATTTCAGCTCATTTGAGAGCAAAGCCGATACCTCCGGCTGGCAAAGCTTCGCTGCTTTTAACATAAGAAATGAGACCCCACCAGCCGGGGGAGAAAAATCGGTCTATATTGCAGGAGGATGCCTCTACCCGCACGCGTTACTGGAGATACCGGGTATTGGCAAAAGCCTGGAGGTGGAGCTCCGCCTGTGGGGTAAAACCCTTGTCAACGGGGGGAACGTGGTGCTAACAAATACCGGCACGGGAAAACGTATTTCAGTGGCCGTCACCGATTCTTCATGGACCGAATACCAGTCCGCCGGCAAGCTTGCCGTGAACAAAAACGACCGACTGGAACTTTCCATGAGTTCCGTGGGGATCATCCCGGGCGGTATGCTGGTCGACCGGGTTGAAATTGCCGTGACAAAGTAAATATTCCCGATCTCGCTTCACGCGGCTTTATTGCCAACAATATTCAGGCATCTGCTTCTCCTTTCTAATTCAGGCTCAGGCGGTACCTGTCGTTGAAGTTCTCCATCTGGTTATAAATATTACATACAAAAACCGCCGATATTGAATGTTTTAGGCTGTTCACTGGTTAACATATACGCAGTAGACTTTGTAAAACCGTTATTTTGTCCAATCTCGGAATTTATGCAGATTATAAATCCCTATAATAGGATATAAACTGCGGTTCTGAATTAACTCATGCGTTGATCCCGGACAAAATTACTGGTTCTGAAACCTTCGACAAACCTAACCCAGATCGCAACTATTTATGTATTTCAAGTACCAACAGTGGGACGAACGTTTCAGTCGTGGAACAGGCAAATCCCCTTTCGATACGTTGTGGGATCTATTCCAGGAGCTGCTAACGATTGCCAGTGGCGATGTGGCGCAGGCCATGCGGTGGCTGACCGAGCTGGACAAAGAATACGGGCTTACCGACCAGTTTGAGGAGGGCTACGGCATTGCTGATTTCATGGATGAGATGAAGGAACGCGGATATATTCGGGAGGATGAGAATCAGCAGACAATGATCATAACCCGGAAAACGGAACGCAGCCTGCGGCAGCGCTCGCTCGAGGAGATTTTCAATAATCTGAAAAAAGGCAGTTTTGGCGGTCACAAAACCAATTACACCGGCACAGGGCGCGAACGACAGCCCGAAACCCGCCCCTGGCAGCAGGGGGATGACGTGAGCAATATCGACAGCGTGGGCACCATGATGAACATGCTGAAGCACAGTTCCATCGACCAGGTCAACCTGCATGAAGATGACCTGCGGGTCCATGATACCGACCACTACAGCTCGGCCGCAACGGTATTACTTATCGATTTGAGCCACTCAATGGTGCTTTACGGGGAAGACCGCATCACCCCGGCAAAGAAGGTGGCGATGGCGCTCTCAGAGCTTATTATGAGAAACTACTCCAAAGACTCACTGGACATTGTCGCATTCGGCAATGAAGCCTGGGAGGTCAGTATTGAAGACCTGCCCTACCTGGAGGTCGGACCCTACCATACCAACACCAAGCAGGCCTTGGAGCTGGCCCGTCATATCCTGCACCGCCGGAAATTTACCAACAAGCAGGTATTCATGATCACAGATGGCAAACCCTCCTGTATCATTGAAAACGGGCAAATATACAAGAACAGCTACGGCCTCGACCGAAAAATTGTCAATAAAGTGCTGGATGAGGCGGTGAAGTGCCGCCGGGACGATATCACCATTACCACGTTTATGATTGCCCGCGATCCCTACCTGCAGGATTTTGTCCGCGAGCTGACGGAGGCCAATAAAGGGCGCGCCTATTTCTCCTCTCTCGACAACCTTGGAGAATATATATTTGAAGACTATATCAAAAACCGGAAGCGCCGGATGAAGTAACATTTTGGAACCGGTTCATTCCCCTGGCACTTTTGTCTAAGAGACTTTGCAAAACCGTTGTTTTATAGAAGAGCCCTCGTCTAAAAAAGTGAAGCCCTGAACGCAATATTCAGGGCTTCACTTTTCAACTGTTTTTCAATGCCGTAATCAGCTTAAATGCCTAGCTGCTGCATAACTGAATCGGTGATATCATAATTTTCACGGGCCGAAGGAGAAGCGTACAGTATAATCACATCCCCGTTACTCGTGGTGGTATTCAGTACATAGGTGAGGTCCCGTTCTTCAGCAACCGTATTGATAGCCTCTTCAATCTGCTGCAGCAGCGGACCTACAAGCTCTTGCTGTTTCTGTTGAATCTCCTGTTGAAGCTGTGTTTGGAACTGCTGCAGTTCAGCCTGCATTTGTCCAAGTCGTTCTTCTTCCTTTTGCTTAGCTTCTTCGGAAATGACCGCCGATTTCTGCTGATAGGCGGTAACCTGTTCCTGGAAATTGGTCTGCTTATCCTGCAGCTCCTGGCGTTTCCGGTCCGCAAAATTTTGAAGGCGCTGTTGCACCGCCTTCATTTCCGGCATTTTGCTGAGGATAGCCTGCGGGTCAACATAGCCTATTGAAAGATTATCCTGGGCCTGTGCGCTTTGCGTGAGCGCCATCCCCGAAAATGCCAGACAAAAAACTAATACTGTAAGTACTCGCTTAACCATAATTTCTTGCTCTTTTAATATGATTCTAAATTAATTTGATTCGCTATTCATACGATCCAGAACCTGTTGGGTAACATTTAGCTTCTGATCGGCTGAATAATAGATAATAGTTTCACCCATGCCGGTTGCCTCATTCAATACAAAATCAAGATTATTAGCCTCAGCAGTGGCGGCAATTGCCTGATCCATCCGGTTGTAAATGGGGGCCATCAGTTCCGAACGGCGCTGTTGCACCTGCTGCTGGATGCTTTGCTGCATCTCCATCAGCTCCTGCTCCCGGGTTGCCAGCTCTTCTTCCCTTTTTTGCTGTTCCTGTTCCGACATCGAGGCCGCATTCTGCTGGTAGGTGCTTACCGCCTGCTGAAAGGCCGTACTCTCCCGCTCCAGCTCGGATCGTTTTTCCTGGATAAAAGAGTTTAGCTGCTGTTCAATATCGGCCCGTTCGGGAAGCTGACTGAGCACCTCCTGTGGATTCATGTAGCCGATACTCAGATCCTGGCCTACGGCTGTAAGTGTAAATGCGAATAAAAGGACAAAAGCTGTAGCAAGTAGCTTTCTAAACATAAATGTAAAGGGTTTACAGATTATAATGGCGTGTGATTATACTAACTATTTTTCTTAATTGCTCGTCTGATTTGCGCCGGTGTTGATATCCAGTTCCATCAGCACTTCATCATTCAGATTCCATTCCTGCCTGAAATAGAGCATGCTTGTATCTGCCGCCCGGTCGAATACGAAATCATAACCATTACGTTCCGCGACGACGTTTATTGCCCTAAAGACCCTGCGCTGTATCGGTTCCAGCAGTACTTTTTGTTGTTGAAAGTATTCACCTTCGGCCCCAAACTTCTCTTCACGGTACTGCTGGCGTTCCTGTATCCGCCGGCGAATTTCCTGCTGCCGCTGGTTACGAACCTCTTCAGTAAATAGTATTTCCCTGTCGGAAAAATCCTGTTTTAACTGCTCGATCTCATTCTGCATCTGTTCCAGTTCCTTCTTCCATTTTTGGCTCAGGGTACGCAGTTTTTGATCAATACCTTTGTATTCGGGCATCTGCTGCAGGATAGTGTCCGTGTTAACATACCCGATCTTCTGCTCCTGGGCCTCGGCAACTGTACCCACCGACAGGCAGCCGACAACCGCCAGGCAGAGCAGCTTCCAGTTATGTGACGTTAAGCGTTTCATCTTTATCAGAATGGCGTTCCGATATTAAACAAGAACTCCCATTCGCCTGCCTCGATCGGGGGATTGGTACCCGGCAGTCCATCCAGGCGATAGCCGTAACTCAAGTCAACCAGTCCCAAAATGGGGAGAAATATCCGTACCCCCACTCCAGTTGCCCGTTTCAGATCAAACGGGGCAAAATCCTCGATATTCAGGTATGCATTTCCGGCATCACTAAACAGGTATGGGATCACCTGGACCTGGTCTTCCTGCACAGCAGGATATCTCAATTCCAGGGAATATTTGCTGTAAAGTCGGCCACCGACCTCTTGCCCGTCAATGCGTGGGGTGATTGACCCGTTATTTCCGCCGGGAAACCCGCGCAGATCAATGTTGTCATTGATAAAGCTCTGTCGCTGCTGCATCTGTGTTCCCCCCAGCATAAATCGCTGGAAGTTGCTGCGCTGCCCGGAACCCAGGTATCCCAGGTATCCGTACTCAATCGTATTGGTAAAGACCAGCTTTCCGGCAAGCGCCGTGTGGTTCTGATACGATGTTTTAAGCTTGTAGAATTGGGCAAATGACGGCAGCGGCGGGGCTACCTCGGCAGAGAACAACAACTTTGACCCGGAAGTGGGTGATATCGGATTGTTCAGCGAATTTCGTTCTATCTGCTGGGTAATACTCAAAATGCTGGAAGTCCCCTCGGCAAGAAACGATGCGCCACCGGCCACATCATAGAGTTGGTACGAAAGGACCGTTCGGCGGGTGAAATAATCGTCCGGCCACTTCAGGCGTTTACCGAGCGAGACGCTTCCGGAAAAAAGCTCATTTCTCAGGTCGCTGTTCCGGTACTTGATCAGGTTGTAATTGAAGTTGACGCCCAGCGAGAGGGGTTCGCCACCGAGCCACGGCTCCTGGAATCCAAAACTGTAGCTTTGATAACCGCCACCGGTGACCTGCACCCCAAGTGACAATTTCTGGCCGTCGCCCGAGGGGATCGGGTTAAACCCTTCTCCGCGCAGCGCCCGCCCCATTGAAAAATTGTTGAAATTGAGCCGCGCCGAAAGAATCAGTCCGATCCCACGTCCGCCAAAACCCCCGGAAAACTCAAAATTGTCGGTACTCTGCGACTCATCCAGCTCATAATTGATATCGACCGTCTTGTCCTGGTAGTTGGGTTGGGGGACGGGATTTATATTTTCTGACTGGAAATAGCCCAGGGTCCCAAGCTCGCGGACTGTACGCACAATCGCCTGGCGGCTGTATGTTTCTCCCGGAATAGTCCGCAGGGTGCGGCGCACCACATCGTCATGGGTTTTGGTATTACCACTGAACGAAACCTCATTGATGGTGGCAATTTCATCCTCAACAATATTCATATGGATATCGAGTGAATCTTCGGCGACCACATCAATCTGGGGCTGTACATCAAAAAACAGGTACCCGATATTGTGGTAGAGGCTGGTGACGTCGGTATTTCCCTGGGTAAACTGCAGGTTCTCCTGGAATTTTGTCTCGTTAAACACCTCTCCTTTCTGGAAACCCAGTGCCTGTGTCAGGCGCTCATCGGTATACACCGTATTGCCTTCCCAGGTGATATTCCGCACTTTGTACTGGGGACCCTCACTGACCTTGATCCAGACCCCGACCCCTTCCTTGTCATCCTTGTAGTTGTAGGTGAAAACCGAGTCTTCCACGATGTAGAAATCACGGAACCCGTTCTCCCGGTAAAAGGTCCGCAAGTTGGTTTTGGCCTCCTCGTAGTCTTCCTGCTTAAACAGCTTTTTTGAAAAAATCTTCCACCATCGATCCTCCTGGATTGTATCCAGTGTTTTCCGGAGCTTCTTCTCGTCGTAGTTTTCATTGCCTTCAAACCGGATATCCTTGATCTCAAGCCGTTCACCCGGGTCAATATCGAAATACATGGTCACCCGGTTTCGCACCGTATCCGCAGTACTCGTGGAGATATCAACTTCGGTAAACCAGTGTCCCTTCTCCTTATAGAAGTTTTTAATCGTATTAACAGCCTGTGTTTTGGCCGACTGGGTCACGGCAAAACCGGAGAGTAGATTCAGGCGTTCCCGAAGATCATTCCGCTCTGATCGCTTCACACCGCGTATTTCGTAATCAGAAAGTCGCGGCTGCTCCACCACCTTTATCTGCAGGTGTATCCCATCGGCGGTAGTTCCCGTCTGGTTAATTTCAATATCAGAAAACAACCCGGTCCTGTTCAGGCGCCTCATCGCCTGGGAGATATCTTCACCCGGGATGGTGATGGTCGATCCCACCTCAAGGCCGCTGGTACTTTCAATAAACGAAGGACGAACAGTATTCACCCCTTCCACCGAAAGGCTCAGTATTTCATATTGACTGGGGGTCGCCTCCAACGGGTTGCTTATTTCAATATCAAGCGTGTCGCTGCCTGTATCCTGTGCGTAAACGGCCGTTGTGAAAACGAAAAATGCTAGTGGAAATAAAAACAGTAAAGCTTTGGTAAGTAAGCGTTGAACCACAATTTTCTTTGATCGCTGATTAGACTTCTGAATTAAGTTGAGTGTACTAAACGTAGGAACCGGCCTTTTTCTTTTGTGATTTATTTCCTTCCAGTGTTCCGAATCTCCGTTCACGGCTCTGGTAGGACTGAATGGCTTTATAGAGCTCGTTTCGGCGGAAATCCGGCCAGTAAGTTTCTGTAATATACAGCTCGGAATAAGCCAGTTGCCAAAGCAAAAAGTTGCTTATGCGGTATTCTCCGCTGGTCCGGATGATAAGATCGGGATCCGGTATTTCAGCTGTCGAAAGGTGTGAACTAATTAGATCGTCATCAATATCTTCGGGATCGACCTTCCCCTCCTTAACCTCCCGGGCCAGCTTTTTTACGGCCTCGGTGATATCCCACCGGCCTGAATAACTGAGCGCAAGGCACAGGTGGAGCCTGGTATTGTCGCACGTTAACTCGGCTGCTTCCTTGAGTTCATCCTGGCATCTTTGGGGAAACCGTTCAATTTGCCCGATCGTGGCCAGCTTAATATTGTTTTTATGGAGGTTTTCGGCCTCTTTTCTGAGTGAGTTAACCAGCAAACGCATCAGCGCATTGACCTCTGCTTTGGGCCGCCCCCAGTTTTCAGTGGAAAAGGCGTAGAGTGTCAGGTATTCAACTCCCATCTGCGCACACGCTTCGGTAATGTCGCGTACGGAGTCAACCCCTGCCTTATGGCCATAGGCGCGTATATTGCCCTTGCTTTTGGCCCATCGACCGTTCCCATCCATGATGATGGCTACATGCCGGGGGATCTCCCCGGAAGCAACAAGTTCCTGCTGCTTTTGCTTATCCACAACATCCTGTTCTGTATCTGTAAGCTGAATCGGTTTCAATGACATCCTAATGAGTTATTTAAAAGCTCATTATATTAGTGCTTTATCCTCGGTTATTCAAGCATCATAACTTATAAGCTCTCAATTTGTTGTGTTATGGAAAGCATCTCCAGTACGGCCAGGGCTGCTTCCGTTCCCTTATTCCCTTTCGGGGATTCCGCGTCGGCCCGTTTCGTTGCCTGTTCAACGGTATCTGTGGTAAGAATCCCGAACCCCACCGGCTTGCCGGATGAGAGATTAAGATCTGCAAGTCCCCTGGTTACCGCCTCACAAACATAATCAAAATGGGGGGTGTCCCCGCGAATAACCGCCCCGATGGCAATTACGCCATCCACTTTTGTGAGCATTTTTTTTACCGTCAGCGGTATTTCAAAAGAACCGGGACAACGCGCCACCACAAGTTGGTCTTCCGCCAGGCCCTTGCTGCGCAGCAGGTCCAGCGCCCCCGCCAACATCTTGTCGGTTACAAACGAATTCCACTGTGCTGCTACAATACCTATTTTCCAGGTGCTATCCGTTATATCTGCTTCAATCTGTTGAACTGGCATCTATCTACTTTTTAAACTGATATTTTTTTTCGCTGCCGGGTCATCTGCTTGAGTTTTTCAACCTGTGCCAGGCTGGTCGTGATAACGCCAAAATTACGCAGGTAACCCTCCCCGTCGCCGTGATAATCGCTTCCGCCGGTCATAAGCAAATTGTGCTGTTCGGCCATCTCCCGGTATTTTTTCTGCTGATCGTAGTTGTGGCTGGAATGAACAACCTCCAGGCCGTCAAGACCCGCATCAATCCATTGCTCAATCTCTTCCCGGGAGTACAGCACGCCCGGATGCGCCAGGATGGTGGCACCTCCGGCCCCCTTGATCCGTTCAACTGCCTCTTCGTGCGATACGTAATAGCTCTGGATAGGTCCCAGCGCATGGTTGCCCAGATACCGGATAAACGCCTCCTTGGCACTGCCTACATAGCCTTTTTTGACGAGTACCGACGCCACATGCGGACGCCCCACATTTCCACCGGCAGCTTCGGCTCGCACCTCATTTTTGTCGATATCCAGCCCCTGCTGGGTTAACTGGCCGACGATCCACTCGATACGATCGAGGCGGGCTTTCTTGTGATGGGCCAGCAGCTGCAGGAAGTCGGGATCTTCCGGGTCAAAACAATAGGCAAGCAGGTGACTTTCCCGGTTGTTAAAATCGCAGGTGAGTTCTACGCCCGGAAGGACCTCCACCCCGATCCTCTCTCCGGCTTCAGACGCCGGAAAGTAACCGTCAATCGTATCGTGATCGGTTATGGCGATCACCTCCAGCCCGTTTTCACTAGCCAACGCGGGGACCTCTTCGGGAGATAACCGGCCATCGGAGGCGGTAGTATGGATATGTAAATCTGCCTTACCCAAAAACTATTGGTTGATTGCCAGTATTTGTCGGTAGCGATTGGCGTTGTGTATTACTTCGATCCCTCTTTCCACAAACGGATCAAACTGAACGGACGCTTCGTACTTTCCGCTTTGCCCCCGGTAACGAGAGATAAGCTCCAGATAGAGAATCTGTTTAATCTCCTCCTTTTGCTCCTGCAAATTTTCCTGCTTTTCATTGTCAAGGGCCTGCTCCAGCTGACTCAAGCTTTGGCCAACGGCATTGCTGGCATCCAAACTGGCAAAGTGTTCCTCCACTTTTTCCAGATGTTGTTCCGTTCTTGTCTCATAACTGAAATCGTTTTCGTCCAGGTAAGCCTCGAACTCCTCAAAAATGGAGTCGGGAATGGTTTGTGCGTCCAGCGATTTGTGATTGGCTGCATACTTGTTGGCAAAAAAGAAAAAGTGGCTGTTTTGGTACAGGGCCGTTTCAAGCAGGGTGGGGGCATCTTCCCTGACCTCAAGGTCAGGAGCAATCCCCTGGCCGTCGTACACCGTTCGGCCATTCCGGGTCTGAAATGCTTTTCGGGCAGAGTCCGGCATGTTGATCTGGGAGTTATTTTCATCATGGGTGTAGGTTACCGACTGAATACTGCGGCCGCTCGGGATATAATATTTTGCTGTTGTAATCTTTAACGCGCTGTTGTAGGAAAGGGGCCTCACTACCTGCACCAGCCCTTTGCCAAAACTCTGTTCACCGATAATTACCGCCCGGTCCAGGTCTTGCAGCGCCCCCGCCACAATCTCAGAAGCGCTGGCGCTTCCGCCGTTCTGCAGAACTACCAGCGGCAATTTCTCCACCATTGCGGGTTCTTCGGTTCTGTATGTGCTGTTATGTTCGCTCAGGCGTCCCCGCGTTTCCACCACCTTGACGCCCGGCTCCAAAAATTTGTCAACCGTGGAGACAGCCTCATTCAACAGCCCCCCGGGATTGTTCCGCAGGTCCAGGATAAGCCCTTTGAGATCGGCCCTATCCTGCAACTCGGTTATCGCCGTTCGGACCTCTTCGGCAGTATTTTGTGAAAACCGGCTTAACAATATATACCCCACATCGTTACTGCTCCCCACCAGGCCGCTGTAGGCCACATTTTTTACATCAATCCGCTCTCGTGTGAGCTCAAAATTGAGCAGCTGATCACTGCCATAGCGCTCTATCGTCAGCGAGACGGTAGATCCAGGTTCGCCAAGCGTCATATTCTGAACTTCCTCGGCAGATAAATTCTCTACCGAAATGCCGTTAACCTTGACAATGACATCGCCGGTACGGATACCCTTGCGATGGGCGGGGTACCCTTCCATCGGGGCGATTACCACTATTTTGTTACTTCTAAATCCAACTTCAAGTCCTACCCCGCCATAATTTCCGCGGGTAATGATATCAAGTTCCTGGTTCTGGGCCTCGTCGATAAATACAGTATAGGGATCCAGCGATTCCAGCATCGCGTCGACCCCTTTGCGCATCAGCTTTTCGGGATTCACCTCATCTACATAATTGAGGGACACCTCGCGGAATACCTCACTGAAAATGGTGAAATTCTTTTTTATCTGGAAGTAAACATCAGGTAACCTTGCCGCACCGGCCACCATCAGAAAAAGGACAAGGGAGCCGGCAACAGCCGTAATTTTTGCTTTTTTACTCATTAAACCACACTACTCGTTGTTTCTAACTCTATTTAATGCGAAGAGTCTGCCCCACGTAGATCTGCGATCCCTGTATATTGTTGAGCTGCCTGATTTGGGACACAGACACTCCAAATGAATTCGCTATCTCTATTAACGTATCGTTTTGACGTACCGTATACACCGTAGACCCAGAACTGGAACCTGAATTTGAACTGGAGCCTTCAGCAGAGGCGTACAGCTGGGTCACATCTTTGCCTGAACGCTGCTCTCGTTCAATGCTCTGCTTCTTATCAAACGGCATTTCGTTGACCTGCCGGTAATAGTTTTCCTTGCTTTCAGGAACATAAACGGTCAGCGTTTGTCCCGGGTGGATATAATTTGAAATTCCGTTCCATCCCCGGATCTGCCAGGCGCGCACATCATACCACTCGGCAATATGGCCCACGGTATCCCCCTTTTTGACCTTGTAACTAACTGCGGTGGTGTTGGCCGGTGCCTTTGCCCGAGATCGCGTGTTCGAAGCGCTGCTGCTGCGCGGCTGATGGGTCGGGCGATTCACCGCCAGCTTCTCGTTGCTGCCCGGCGCAAGGGGAACAACCAGTTTTTGCCCCGGATAAATAACATTCGAAAGGTTGTCATTGGTCTCGTACAACGCGCGGACCGATGTGCCATACTTGCGGGCGATATGTCCCAGCGTTTCGCCCCGCTGTACCGTGTGCATAGCGATGTTTCGGTTGCGATCTTCCCTTGGGATATTCTCATAGTTTTCCTGGAACTCCTCTTTCGTACCAACGGGCAGTTTCAGCGAATATCTGCTCCCCGGGGGAGTAGCCCAACGCAGCAGTTCAGGGTTGTATTCCTTGAGCTCCTCGGTTGTTATCGAGGCCGCTTTTGCCAGCTGATCCAGCGGCATCAAGGGATCTACCTCAACCGTCTCGTAATCGTATTCGCTTTCGCCATATTCCGTCTGGAATCCAAATTCGACGGGATTGTGAGCGACCATCGTGGCAGCGATAAAGCCGGGCACATATCCGCGGGTTTCGCGCGGCAGATAGTCATAAGCAGCCCAGTAATCCTCAATGCCGCCGCCAGCCCGAATTGCCCGTTTCAAACCGCGTGGACTAATATTATAATTGGCCATCGCCAGGTGCCAGTCGCCCCAGATATTATACAGGTCTACCAGGTGACGGGCCGCCGCACGCGTTGCCTTCTCCGGATCTCGTCGTTCATCCACCCAAAAGTTGACCTCCAAACCATACATGGAGCCCGTCGCCCGGATAAACTGCCACATCCCCACTGCGGATGCCCAGCTCCGTGCCCGCGGATTCAGCCCGCTTTCAATCATCGAAAGGTGAATCAGCTCTTCCGGCGCGCCCTCTTCCCTGAATATCCGTCTCATCATGGGAAAATACTTTTCCGAACGCTGAAGCCATTTCTCCATCACTTCGGGGCGCCGCATCGTGTAATACATAAGGTGACGGTTCACCTGCCGGTTCTGTACCAGCGGTACATCCGTTTCATTTACCGTTATATTTTCCGGCAGCACGTATCCCTCTTTCATCCAGTCATTGTTTTCAGCAAAAAGTTCTTCCTGGATTTCAAAAATTTCCCCTTCAACCTCCCTGGAAGAGTCTTCAATACCGTAAAACTCGCGGTACTCGGTCATCACCGACCGGTAAAGTTCGTTAAACCGCTTGTCCGACTGCACCTCCGGGAATTCATCCAGCAACGACTGGATGGAGGAGAGGGCGTTGTTAATATTTTTTTCGGTGTTGACAGGATCGTTATTGATCTGTGCTTCTATCGCGTTCACATGCAGACGGTAGATACCCGCAATCCGGTTCATTATTTCCTTCTGGAACTCGTCAAGCTCCCTTGCTTCCGGTTCACCTGCATCGCCAAAATCCATTTCCACAGGTTGCAACGGATTGTTGTAGGGAAGTAGCTTTTTACCGATCGGCACCTCCTCCAACTCCACCTCCGAATCCCGGTTCTGGGCCTCAGCCGTAAAAACAGTTGCTGTTAGAAACATAATTAGGATACACAGATATCGCTTTTGCATGCCGTACCGATTTAATCTTTTAAGGATAGATTTGATATCAAATTAGGTGAAAATTTAATAAATCCGAATTAAAATTAAACATATCCTCCCTAATTCCACAACCTTATGTACACCGGCAATTCGAATTTGCGGGATAAATCACCGCGGGGGTCCCGGGATGAAGAACTTCAGCTCGTGCAGAGTAACCTGCAAGTTGTTCTGTTTCCCGATTTTAAATTTGGGCAGAAGATCCGGGGAACACTACTGGTGTTTCGTCCATTGCTGTACGATAGGCCAGCGCCGCCCGCTGCCAAACGCCTTGGGCGATACTTTTAAACCCGGTGTGGCCTGGAATCGTTTGAACTCGTTGTTGTCGACCATTTTTATAAGTCGTTTTACGAGGTCGTAATCAAAACCTTGTTCCGCGATGCGTTCGGCCGACTCCTGCTTTTCAATATAGCTGTACAGAATGGGATCCAGCACCTCATAGGGCGGCAGGCTGTCAGAGTCTTTTTGACCGGGCCGAAGTTCTGCCGTCGGCGGCTTGTCGATGACAGACTGCGGAATCACATTCCTCCCGTAATAATGCTCGTTCAGCCAGCGGGCCATATCATATACTTCGGTTTTGTACAGGTCGTTCAGCACTCCCAGTCCCCCGTTCATATCTCCATAAAGCGTACAGTAGCCGGTGGCCATCTCCGACTTATTCCCGGTATTGAGCAGCATATACCCGAACTTGTTGGCAACTGCCATAAGCAGCATGCCCCTGATCCTGCTTTGCAGGTTTTCCTCGGCCACCCCAAAGGAGGTACCCCTGAACAACGGTTCCAGCGTATCCTCATATTGCTCGTAAATATCTTTAATGGCCAGCTGATGAAACCCGATTCCCAGGTTTTCTGCCAGCCGTTCGGAGTCACTGATGCTGCCTTCAGACGAAAACTCCGAGGGCATGGTAATGCCGATCACATTGCCTGGCTTAAGCGCCTCGGCTGCGATACAGGCCACAAGCGTGGAATCGATACCGCCGCTGAGTCCGAGAATAACCTTTTCGGCAATGCCGGTCTTTCTCAGGTAGTCCTTCAGACCCAGTGACAGGCCTTTGAAAACACCTTCTGACTTCTCCGGTATTTCAGCAGGGGGCTGCCCAATATTTACAAGTGAATCGTTTTCGACATCCCACGCCGTATCCACGTAACACTCTTCAAAAAGGGGGGCCCGGGCCACCATATTTGCCTGGCTGTCGACCGCCATCGAATCCCCGTCAAAAACAAGCTCGGTGTTGGCCCCGACCTGGTTGCAGTAAAACAGCGGTCGCTGCAGGTTCCGGGCGTGATCCTGCAACATCCGCTGCCTGCTCTGCGGTTTGGTTTTAGTAAAGGGTGAAGCGGATATATTGATGATCGCCTGCGCCCCCCGTTCAGCCAGCTCTTCGGCCGGATTCAACCGGTAGGTGTGGTACTGGATGTCATTTTCATTGTACCATATATCCTCGCAGATGGTAATCCCCAGCCTGATTCCATCAATTTCAATACATTCAAAATGATCGTTCGGTTCAAAATAGCGCAGCTCGTCAAATACATCGTAGGTGGGCAGGAGCGTTTTGTGGACCTGTGCCAGCTTCTTTCCGTTTCGGGCAACCAGGGCGGTATTGCAACACTGCCGGCCAAACCGCAAGCCCCTGTTTGGGGTTATACTGCCAAATACAAGTGCCGTGCTTACCGTGGTGGCTTTAATAATCCTTTCGTTGGCAGCATAAACTGAATTGCGGAAGGCCGCCCGTTCCAGCAGATCCATGGGCGGATATCCACAGACCGTCATCTCCGGCAGGACCAACAGGTCTATTCCATCCGATACAGCTTCTTCCAGGGCTTGGAGTATTGAGCGTACATTCTGTTCCAGGTCACCAATAGTCTGGTTTAACTGTTGAAGACGTATTTTCATGATTACGGCAACTCCAGGGGCGTCAGTTCACATTAGTTTTACAATTCCATTTAACTTGCAAAAGGACTTTGCCAAACCGTTTTTTGCCCAGTTTCGGCATATTTCCAGGTTTCGGACTCCTTATCTACTATGGGATAAAAATGTTACGTAAGAATTACTGGTACGTAAAAACC
Source organism: Halalkalibaculum sp. DA384 (assembly GCF_043951955.1). Classification (NCBI taxonomy): domain Bacteria; kingdom Pseudomonadati; phylum Balneolota; class Balneolia; order Balneolales; family Balneolaceae; genus Halalkalibaculum; species Halalkalibaculum sp. DA384. The sequence continues at coordinate 145,110 of NZ_JBINJE010000001.1, forward strand.
GAGAATGGGAAAAACGACAAATTCACGGAATCCAATGTATAACAATGATCCAAGAGATGAAATACGGATTTCAGCGATGCTCCGGCGAATAGCTTATGCCCTCCTTGCCGGCTCGCTGCTCAGCCGCAAAATCGGTTCGTATATAGTCCGGGGCAATCGGTTCAGAGTAGGATTCCAACTCTTCAACCGGTATAAACCGGAGTTCTTCCATAATTTGACCGCTGTCGGGATGTTCGGGATCGCTGCCAAGTGATGGTTCCCCACCCATGCCGGTAACATCAAAATAGAACTCAAGGGCATGAAAAGGGGGAGCCACCAGTTCATTGACGTGCCGCAGGGAGCCGACCTCTATCTGGAGTCCTGTTTCTTCCCGAAATTCTCTTACCAATCCCTCTTCCGCGGTTTCTCCGAACTTCACACCGCCGCCCGGCGGCAACCAGACGGTACGGCCGGTTACAGGAGAACGCATCCTGATCATAAGGAGAGCCTCATCCCGGATCAGCAGGCCGCTGACCCGAACACGAATTCGTCCTTTATAGGGCGAGCCGGGCATGTCAGCCAACCACAACCTCTTCTTTGTTGACAGGACTCGTTAAATCATTCTGCCTGGCATATTCCAGGCTTGCCTTTACAAAATCCACAAAAAGGGGCTGTGGATTGTTGACCGTGCTGGTCAACTCCGGGTGGAACTGAACACCGATAAACCAGGGATGTTCCTGCAGTTCAATAATCTCCACGAGATCCCGATGTGGGTTTACGCCCGAGAGCTTCATCCCCTCTTCGATCAACCGGTACCGCAGGTTATTGTTGACCTCGTAACGGTGGCGATGGCGTTCCTGTACAAAATCGGTGCCGTATGCCTGGTGGGTTTTGGTACCCTCCTTAATCTTGCAATCGTACAGGCCCAGCCGCATAGTTCCCCCCTTGTCTTCAATCTCCTTCTGCTCCGGCATGAGATCGATGATCGGGTGTTCACAGTCCTCGTCAAACTCCGTACTGTTGGCATCCTCCCAGCCACAGACATTCCGGGCAAACTCAATGACAGCGCACTGCATTCCCAGGCAAATACCAAAGAAGGGAACTCCATTTTCACGGGCGTACCTTATCGCCGACAGCTTGCCGTCGATTCCCCGGCCTCCAAAACCAGGGGCTACAAGGATCCCCGATACTTCCTCCAGCTTCTTGGCAATATTGTTGTCGTTCAGGTCATCCGATTGTATCCATACAATATCGACATGGCAGTCGTTAACGGCTCCGCTGTGAATAAAAGCTTCTACAATAGATTTATAGGCATCCCGGTGTTCAACATACTTCCCGACCAGGGCGATCTTTATCTCAGTAGAAGGATTGCGCACCGCCTCAACAAAGCCGATCCACCGATCCAGCTCCGGCTCCTTCCTTTCGAGCGAAAGCTTGTCGATAACCCGGGCGTCAAGTCCCTCTTTCTGCATCAGCAGCGGTACTTCGTAGATGCTCGGGGCGTCGATCGATTCAATCACATCTTCGACCTCCACATTACAAAATTGAGCAATTTTTCGACGAATACTCTGGTCAAGATGATGTTCCGTGCGGGCGACAATAATATCTGGCTGGAGTCCGCTTTCCGAGAGCGTCTTGACTGAATGCTGGGTCGGCTTTGTTTTCAGTTCCCGTGCCGCAGACAGGTAGGGCACCAGCGTCAGGTGAATGGCCAGCGTGTTTTGGCGACCCACATCGTACCGGAGCTGGCGTACTGCTTCAATGTAGGGCAGACTTTCGATATCGCCAACGGTACCGCCAATTTCGGCGATGACCACATCATAGTCGCCCGATTCCCCCAGCTGCAGCACGTGCGATTTGATCTCATCCGTAATATGGGGAATGACCTGCACCGTTTTACCCAGGTAAGCCCCCTGGCGCTCCTTGTTGATTACATCGTAGTAGATACGGCCGGTTGTCACGTTATTTTCCTGGGAGGTCTTGATATCCAGGAACCGCTCGTAATGCCCCAGGTCGAGATCTGTTTCCGCGCCGTCATCGGTCACAAAAACTTCTCCGTGCTCATAGGGATTCATCGTCCCGGGATCCACATTGATGTAGGGATCCAGCTTTTGAATGGTCACTTTCAGTCCCCGGGCCACAAGAAGTCGTCCGAGCGAAGCGCAGATGATACCTTTGCCTAGTGAGGATGTAACACCGCCGGTGATGAAAATATATTTCGTTGCCATTATGTGCTGAAGGTTGAGTTGAGGGTTAAGGAAAAATAGAACCTTTCGGCTCACCATTCAAACCGTTATAAACTTTTTTTGGATTTCGTAAGTGCCATGGCGATCGATGGTGTAATTAGCATTTGGTAACGGTCCAATAGAAATGATGACGGGCAGACCGTACCGGGCTTCCCTGCATTATATTGCCCTCATCAGCCGGCATTCTCCTGCTACAGGCTGCAACACCTTGGAACATCTACGCTCAAAAGGGCTATAATGTCAATGTAGATGATAGATCGGGTTCATTACCCAGTAAAAGATATGGTTAACCTAAGGGGGGACAGGCCCTGACAAGTACTGTCCCCCATTTTTTCTTCACGGGAAAAGGGTCAATCGTTCTCTTCTCTAAAGAATATCCATCAAGAGAGGAAGGTCCGTATTACTTGTTCACACTCTCCGCCACCTTCCGAAGCAGGTCGGGCTTATCCGAAAAGATACCCGTCACCCCCATTTTCACCAGTTTTTTCATTCTCTGCTGCTGGTTCACGGTATATACAAACACCGGTATATTGTGCAGCCGGATGTCCCGTAACCGCTTGCGATTCAGCTGCTTGTAACTACAGTTAAATGCATCAGCAGAGTAATCGGCCACCAGCTGCGAGGGCAGTCGCTTGTTGGAGGTCTGACTGTTATACAAAAGAGCCGCCGGCATGGTTGGTTCCAGCGCTTTTATGTGTGCTATCGCCCGGTAGTCAAAGCTGGAAAAAAGGACGTGGTCTTCCATCCCGTACTTCCTGACCAGCTCAAGTGATTTCTCCTCTACGCCCCCTCTTTCCTGATCCGTGACAGCCTCGGTCTTGATCTCAATATTCACGGCAATCCTGTCTCTGGCAAACTGAAGAACCTCCTCCAGGGTGGGTATTTTCTCACCGGCAAATTCCGCGCCGAACCATGAACCGGCATCCAGCTCTCTTAACTCATCCAGGGAATAATCAGCCAGTTCCCCCTCCCCGTTGGTATGGTCTGCAAGTGTTGCATCATGAAAAACGACCGGCACCCCGTCGCTGCTCATCATCACATCAATTTCGATCATCTCCGCTCCCATCTCAACTGCTCCCCGGAACGCCGGCATGGTATTTTCGGGAAAATAGGCACTGGCCCCGCGGTGGGCGATGACGATAAAGTTATCTCCGTTGTCGCTATAAAGAGTGGGAAGCATATAGGGGAAAGATTCAGATTCCTGGGCAGATAGAGCAGGGGATATTGCAGCAAATACTGTTAAAAACACACAGACGGGTCTAATCATGCTTTTGTGTTTGTAAATATTCTATGAGTGACCGAATTTGTCGTTTCTGGTAGAAAATGAGAACTACGTTAATTCCAAAAACTACTGCAATAATGATAAAAAAAGTTTGACTTAGCTGTGTTAAGTCAAAGTAAAAAGAGTAGCCAAAAAGGAGTATAGCAGCCACGTTTATGAGCAGGTGGAACCATTTGTTGCGATCTCTTTTCTCCAGCAGGGTGATCTTTTGATCGATCGGCAGCTCCGTCTGATTTTTTTTGAGATGAATATTCAAATACGATTCGTACTTCTGCTTCTGCTCGTCAGGGATCTCCTGCTCCATAGTCAGTTCTGGGCGTTCATAATTCGGCGGGTGGCCTCGCGCAGCAGTTCTTCCGCATTGCCATCTTTGTGAATAATATTATACAACAGGAACACTCCGATCATGCAGCCGAGGCTTCCCAGCAAACACATAAAGTTCGAGAACCAAAGCGGTTCCATGAGCCCCGCAACCGATGCGAACACAACACCAACACCAAGCACGATCTCCAGGATTGAGGCGATAAAGATCAATGTTGTCGGCGCCTGGCTCCGATTAAACAGGTTCAACAACCTGGAGGATTGGTTCGGCTGCATTAAATCCGATGAATCCGAAGAAAGAAAATGTCCCTTGTTTTTATGTTCTAAGTCCATGACGTTATTCCTTATTTTAAAGAGGTAGGGAAGTCCTTTGCAACGATAATCTACTTTTTTAAATCACCGTTTTCCTATTCCCATATATAAGTTAACCGAATTAGATAATTTTTCAATCTGTTTATTAATAATATGCCTGAAACCGATGAAAACATTTACATTTACGGCCGGAACCCCGTAAAGGAGGCGCTTGAACATGAGCCCGAGCGCATAGAAAAAATATTTGTGCGAGATTCTGTCAAAGATCAGGATATTGACTCCATTTTTAGTCTCTCTTCTAATAACCGTATTCCGATTTCCCACGTTCCGGGATCCCGGTTGCACAACCTCGTGGGATCGGTCAACGACCAGGGGGTTGTAGCCTTAATGAGCGCGATTGAGTACCATGAATTCGGTCCCTGGCTGGACACGCTCGACCTCGCTGCCTACCCGGGCATTCTTTTGCTGGACGGGCTGGAAGATCCACACAATGTGGGAGCCATTCTCCGCACGGCCGCAGCCGCGGGTATTGATGCGGTACTGGTTCCCAAACACCGGCAGGCCCCGATCAACGCCACAGTGTTTAAAACATCCGCCGGCACGGCAGGGCGCATTCCCACCGTAAGAGTGGGCAACCTGAACCAGGCGATCCTAAAACTGAAGGAGGCCGGCTTTTGGATTGGGGGGCTAGACCAGGAAGGTGAAACGCAACTATGGGACCTCCAGGTTGATCGGCCACTGGCGTTTGTGATCGGCAGTGAAAGCAGCGGCATCCGCCAGAAGACGCTGGAACACTGCGACTATACCTTTGCCATCCCGATGCATAACCGGGTTGAATCGCTGAATGCATCGGTCAGTGCCGCCCTGCTGAGCTACGAATGGAGAAGAAAAAAGGGATGACGCCCTCGATCCGTCAAAAGAAAACGGGCGGATACTGATCTCACCCGGAATAACACAACGCCCCTGGAGTCCGTCCCCTCCGGCCGAAACCGTTGCGGCCGGCAACAAATGGGCTGAGCTCTCCAGACCGCTAGCCCGCATTTCTCACGATAATTTTTGATAAAATTATGTACCCTCATGATCGGCAGTATCTTACATCATATTTTACAGACCATTGTATGTAACAGGGTGTAACGTGCCGCGAGATTTGCCCTCCAGCTGCATTAAAGAGGAAATCGCCTGCTCAACGTGCGAAGGTACGTCTGCGCGGCCATTTTCCCTTCGCCTTGCTGAAGAACAAATTTCTTGGTGGGAAATGCAGGCTAGTTCCTCCCGGCCAGCTCCTGAACGGGCCTATAAAAAAGATCAAGGGGCGGAAACCAGGACTATATTTTCTGCCACGAGCCCCTTGTCGCTCTCGGCCAGGTCAAACTCAAAGATCAGGTCGCGACTGGGCAGAAAACTGGTATCAAAATTCTCTTCAAATTGCGAGATATGGGCAAACACGGTCTTGTATGGCGATCCCTTGAACCGGGAATCGGTAATCCACAAATGCTCATTGAAGCTGGTCAGGTAGCGCATAAACCCGTACCCATCGTTGTGCGAAAAGTCGTAACACACCCCCCGAACCCGGGAACCGACGCGCCCCCATTCATAAGGCGATTCTATTGGCAGAAGACCCGGTACAAGGTACCCTGAAATATACATGTCCGCCTCCCTTTTCAGCGGACTGGCAATCGCGTCGAAACCTATAATCTCAACCCGGCACCCTTTCTGCTGCACTGCGCGCACCAGGCGCACGAAGCTGGCCTTGTTCGTGAGTAGTACAACCTTGTCCAGCTCGTCGGCCTGCTGCAGGATGTCGACCGTCATGTCTACATCTACCGCAGAATTAATGTTGCTTTCTCCATCAGACTGACTTTCATTCCGGACAAGCGGTTTTTCGATCACTTTATATTCGTAGTCGCGCAGCACCTCGGCAAACCGGGTCGCCTTATCGCGGTAAGAGCTGTCCTGCTTGGCCCGTTTGGCATCATAAATCTGGTACACGTTCAACCGGGCCGGGTACTCTCCGCCCCGGGTCGCAAATTTACGAAGAATCTCATACCGAAGACCGAAGCCACCATTTTGCGAAACATTTGCTGCATCAACATAGACGCCAACTTGTTCTGTTTTTCCCATAATACTTTTGAAACCTGATATTCTTTAAGAAATAATTTTGGCAACAGGTCTCGCTGCTACACCTGGTTATCCAACCTGTCAAAGATAGCGGGATTACTCCTTCTCAATTCATGAAATAGCTGCTGCACCCTTCCGATAACCGAGCAATCCCAACAGAAAGGTGCCTATCAATAACAACAGGATATTGGCTGTCCATTCCGATCCCGCCCATTGAATCATCGCAGGTTGCATAACCAGGCAAAGAGCCGCAACGGCGATCATTAACCCCGCACGGCCGAGCTCATAGGATACGGGGTAGACCTTTGTGCTGCGATGATAAAGAAGGAGGGCCATCGCAGCATAGCTCAAAAGGGTGGCTGTTGCTGAGCCGAGCATGCCGTAAAAAGGAATCAAGACCAGGTTGGCGCATACGGTGATGGCGGCCCCTGCCAGCGTAATTTTGGGCAAAATCCGGGTTTCCTCCTCGATGAAAATTCCTGCCGAAAAATTCATATACCAGCCGTGGAACCAATACGCCCCCAGCAGCAGCGGCACGATATGGAGGCCCATCCAGTATTCTTTCCCGATAATGTAGGCGTTCAGGACCGGGATTTCTATCTGTACGATCTCCTCGACAAAAAGGGCTACAGACAAAAACAGGATACCCGCTGCGACATTAAAATATCGAAATACATCCCGAAACAGGGCGGGAGCCTGCGCATCATCGGAGTGGCGCATAAAAAAGGGCTGCCACGCCATCCGGAACATCTGGACAAGCAGCAGCATGAATACGGCCAGCTTGTAGCAGGCATTGTATACCCCGACGACAGCCTCCGGCGTATAGCCGGTTCCGTAAAGAGCAGTCACCGCATCAGGTGAAAGATAATTGTTCAGAAAAAAGCGATCGAGCATCTCATTAATGGCATACCCGACTCCGGCGGGAATAAAGGGGAGGCCAAACTTCAGCGCCTTCCGAAATACCGGGTGCGACCAGCTACCGCTGAGCATGTCGGCCGTCAAAAGCCAAAGCACTAGCGTTGTTGCCCCCGAAGCCACTACATTTGCCCAGAACACAGCCTCAATACCCCAGCCCAGCGACAGAATCAGGAAAAAGTTGAGGCCGAGATTTATCAATACATTCCCGGTCCGCAGAGTGGCAAACAGCCAGGAGCGGCGGACCAGCCGCAGCTCGGCAAACGGTACGATAGAAAGAGTATCGAACCACAGGATGCCGATCATCATCAGGTAGATCGTTTCCGTGCCGGCATCCAGGCTCATCAACGGCATCAGCCATGGGGAGAGCAGCCAGAGCAGGAACGCCAGTATCGTGGCGATGCCCAACAGGCCCAGCTGCAGGGTTTTAAATACGTCTCGGGCCTTGTCGCGATCTTTGGCATACCGCAGGTAGGCCGATTCCATTCCAAAGGTGAAAATAACATTCAAAAAAGCGATCGCCGCATAAATCAGTCCCACTACGCCATACTGGGCAGGCCGAAACACATCCGTGTGGAACGGTACCAGCAGATAGTTGATAAAACGGGCCAGCACACTGCTGATGCCGTACACCAGGGTATCGGACAGGAGTTCTTTAAGCTTCTTCAAGAATATTTTTGTTATCGTTTATTCTTCAGTGGAATCGCCTGTTTTCGGTGATCACGGCTACCCTTTCATGAGATTAATACCGCAATACTGCTCACCCCTCACATTACAAGAGTTCCTGCAAATGATGCTAATTTATGCACGCGGTGCACTCCTTTACCAAACTCAGCAAAGTTTGTGATAAGAGGCCGGCAACTGGCTCAAATTCAACTCATCTATTTAACAGCTGTTCTACCGCCTGGATACCCAAAACGTAGCTCTGTTTTCCAAAGCCGGCAATAATCCCCGTTGAGACAGCACCGGTCAACGTTTTATGGCGGAACGCCTCCCGGGCGTGGATGTTGGAGAGATGGACTTCAACGACAGGAATCGTCAGCAGTTCAAGTGCATCCCGTATCGCAACAGAAGTATGGGTGTAAGCTCCAAAATTGGCCACCAATCCTTCATGGTCGCCGCTGACCAGCTCCTGTATTGCGCTTACAATCGCTCCCTCCCCGTTACTCTGGAAAAAGGTAAGTTCATGCTCCGGGAATCTCTCCACGAGCATCGTCTCGATTTCTTTCAGTGTTGAGGCCCCGTACTGTTCAGGGTCGCGACTTCCCAGCATATTCAGATTTGGACCGTTGAGGATAAACAGCTTCATATTTTTACCTCGGCGCTGATCTTTTTGGCCAGCTCTTTCATCTCGTTTTCCGTCACCTCCACGTTGTGCCCCAGCGCCATCACCTGTCGCGTTTTATACAAGGGAACCAGGTGAAGGTGCGCGTGCGGAACCTCCAGGCCCTGCACGATAATCCCGGTCCGAAACGGTTCGAGGGCGCGGTCGATCGCTCCCGCTATCCCCCGGGCAAAATCCATGGTGCTGTGATACAGCTCATCCGGCAGGTCAAAGAAATAATCGATCTCTTTTTTAGGCACAATCAGGGTATGTCCCCGGGCAATGGGATTAATATCCAGGAACGCAATATGCTCTTCATTTTCTGCAATCTTGTGACAGGGAATTTCTCCCTCGATAATCTTGGTAAAAATAGTAGACATAAGATACCTCTGAATTCTATTTCTGGTTTGTTCTATTATATCGTTTTAAACCTATATTTTCAGGGATTTGATGAAATGATTGAATATGAGTGCCTGACTCCCTCTGTAACGCGGTATGTGCAGATTTACTTCAACCCCCCTCTGAAAATCCATTTGGAACGGGTGGAACTGTTTTGCATATTTTGCTTACGCGTACCATTCATCATTAACCAGGGACCACTGCCATGAAAAAAACACTCACCACTCTGTTTGCAGCCGTTGTGCTCGTATTTTCCGGGTATCCGGCTTCTGCCCAGGAAAGCTCCGAAAACAATTTCAAACAGCAGTTTATCGGCCAGTTTGACTACAGCTCCCGCGTGCTTGAACTCGCAAAGGCGATGCCCGCCGAGCATTACGACTGGCGGCCGATGGAAGGAGTTAGTTCGGTAGGCGAAGTATACCGGCATATTGCCGGAGCCAACTTCTCCATGCTACAGGGAGCTCTCGACATACCCGCGCCCGACGGTGTGGACATGGAAAATATTAGTTCCATGACCGGGAAAGAAGAAATTGTATCCCTACTCGAACAATCCATACAGCATGTCAAGGAATCCGTACAGAACATGCCGGATGCCAAGCTGAGGGAACAAACCGAAATTTATGGTCGATCTACCGATGGGCAGGGCGTGTTGGTCATGCTGCTCAGCCATATGAGCGAACATGTCGGCCAATCTATCGCCTATGCCCGGATGAACGAAGTGGTTCCGCCATGGAGCCAGTAGCACCATTGACCGGGACCGGGGTTGATCTCGATCCCGCGGTGTGCTAATAGAGAGCTCTGCAAAACAAGGCTTTTCAAAAGCTCTCTATTAGAGACCTTTACAGAACCTGTTATTTTGTTGGGAGGGGACTGTACCACCGACCTTATCCCCCTTGAGACGGTAGTACAACCCCCTCCCAACGACCAATTGAGAGTTTCGCAAAACCCACCCAAATACCTATCCCAAAATAAAAGATACGGATGATCGCCGGTATTGAGGGGAGACCTTCGTGACAGCATCTCTACAATCCCAGGTGGTGGTCAACCCGCCTCATCATTTTTTTAACACCGATTTACAAGTTTACACATGTCGAATCAGAATCTTCAAATTCTGATCAGATTTCATTCAGGATTGGGTCAGCATCGGCTATTATGTTTAGAATGAATTGAAAACGGCAATGTAATGAACAGACCAATAACACTATGAAGCGTTTACTCCTGGGCGTGCTGTTAATATGTATCGCACAAATATCATTTGGGCAAACCGGTGAAACAGATCCAGCCGTTGTAGAAGGGGTCATCTACAATGAAGCGGGGGAGACGGTGCCAAATGCCTCTGTAGCTATCTATGACTCCACGGAAACCGACCTTATTACGGGCACTTCCAGCAATAACGACGGCACTTTCAACATTGAAGTGGAACCGGGACGTTATGTTCTCCAGATATCGTATGTCTCCTATAATAATTATACCGAACCGGTTGAGCTCTCCGCCGGAGAAACCTACGATGCCGGAGAAATCAACATGCAGCCTACATCCGCCCAGATGCAGGAAGTGATGGTACGTGGCGAAAAGTCCGAAATGTCCATGAATTTCGACAGCCGTTCTTTTGATGTCGGTCAAGACCTGACCAGCATGGGCGGTTCGGCGCTCGACGTGCTCGACAATGTCCCCTCCATCGCCAGCGACATTGACGGCAACATCAGCCTGCGGGGCAACCAGTCGGTGCGTATTTTGATCAACGGCAGGCCCTCAAACCTGGTGGAAGACGGGGCAGACGGACTCAGAAGCATCCCCTCCTACCTGATCCAGGAAGTGGAGATTATTACCAATCCATCTGCAAAATTTTCAGCGGAAGGCTCGGCCGGGATCATCAATATTATAATGAAGAAAGACCAGCGCCAGGGATTCAACGGCAGTGTGGGCCTTGGCTCGGGCATGCCGCAGGATCATGAAGTTTCAACCAACCTGAACTACCGTACCGAAAATGTAAACTGGTTTGGCGGCGGTGGAATCGACTACCGGAGCGATCCCGAAGAGGGATTTTCCTACCAGGAGTTCAACCTCGGCCAGAACGCCACTGCCGATACCTCCTACGCATACCGCGAAAATACGGATGCCGATGAAAGTGAAATTGATGGTGACCTCAGGCTGGGAGCCGACTTCTTTCTCACCGAAAATCAAACATTGACGATCGACGGAAACCTGGACCTGGAAGATGGATGGACCGATGAAACCGTCAATTATACCGACTACAATATCAATGGCGGATCGGTCGGGGATATCAGCCGGCGCATACAGCGAAGCGACGAACAGGATGAACAGGAGAAGGAATTTGAAGCGAACCTGGAGTATGAAAACAGGTATGACGGGCAGGACCACCGGTTAACCGCCGAAGCGAGTTTTGAGGTCGAGGATGAATCGGAACGGTCCAACTTTACCGAATCCGTTATGCAGGGTAGTTATGATCCCCAGCGGGAACGCACCTTCGCCAGTGAATTTGCACGCGACTTCCGATTCGACATTGATTATGTGCGACCGATCGGGGAGAGCGGCCAGCTTGAGGCCGGTGGACGCTCCAGGTTTGAATGGATGGACAACAGCCTGCGCGCCGAAGTGCTTGAAAACAGTACCTGGCAACCTCTGCAGGCCGCTGCATTTAATGACAACTTCCTCTATCATGAAAATATCAACGCCGCCTATGCAACCTACAGCCAGGAGTTCGGGGCATTTTCTACCTCGATTGGCGTGCGGGCCGAGCATACGGTCATTGAAACAGAGCTTAAAACGACCGGCGATAAAACCAACCAGAATTACTTCGGGCTGTTTCCGAGCGTGTTCCTGAATTACTCCTTTAACGACCGGCAGTCGGTCCAGGTGAGCTACAGCCGCCGCCTCGATCGCCCCTGGTCGCGCATGCTGCTTCCCTTTTCCGACTATTCCGACTCCCGCAGCCGGTTTACCGGCAATCCCGAACTGGAGCCTGAATATGGAAACTCCTTTGAAACGGGCTACCTGCAATACTGGGAGACAGGCTCGCTGCTCACCAGTGTGTATTATCGCTACCGCACCGGCGTTCACGAGCGCGTGACCACGCTGGATGACCAGGGAATACGACGCACGCAGCCGATCAACCTGGCTACTGAAGAGGCATGGGGCATCGAATTTTCCGGAGACCAGGATCTGGCCCAAACGCTCAGCCTCCGTCTCAATGCCAACTTCTACCGCTCCGACTCCAGAGGCAATTACCAGGGTGAGCTTCTCACCAGCGACGCCCAAACGGCACAGGGACGGCTGACACTGCGCTGGCGACCCACCTCGCAGTGGAATATGCAGTTTGCAGGCCGATATCGCGGGCCGCGCAACACCACGCAGGGTCGACGAGCCGGAATGATGATGATGGACACCGGCATCTCCAGGAGTTTTGAACTCTGGGAGGGTCAAGCTACCGTTTCCCTCAGTGTTGACGACATACTGAATTCACGCAATTTCCAGAACACCATCGATAATCCAAACTTCTATTCGGAACGCGAATTCAGCTGGTCGAGCCGAAGCTTTATGCTCAATTTCCGCTATAATTTTAACCAGTTCGGCAATAACCGTGGAGGCCGTGGCGGGGGTCGCGGTGACTGGGATTAACGATTTTATTCCTGTTAACCTATCACACAAACAAGTCCATTACATACTTCTTGTGTGATTTTCCCTAGAAATCGCAAGCCCTTGATTGGGCTTGCGATTTATTTATTTTCACGGATCCTTTGCAGAACCTGAACCTGCTACTTTATTAGCAGGTGGTTCTACCAACGACCTTATTAACCTTTTAGACAGGACTCCCCTCCTCAGAACAATGACGGCGAAAATTACCTATTATTTTTTGAAAGGATATTTCAAAATAAGTAAATATAGTTTATATATATGAGACGGCACTCTTGCCAAACCGGCTATTTCATGATGGAATAGTGGTCAGGTCCCAACTATATTTCGCTACCGGAATCTACCGCGAACCGGCGGTTTGTCGCTGCAGCAGACTTCAAACAATTAATCTACTCGATACGAGGATGTATGCTGATAAAAAACTGTTTTTGTTCTGCATTATTTTCGCTTTTTCATTGCACATTCCCAACCAGGTACACGGACAGTCCCAGTCGCTTTTTAATGGGAAAGACCTGAGCGGATGGTACATGGACGTACCCGCTCTCGACGAGGATTCAGCCCTCCGGAAACCGTTTATTGTACGGGATGGCTATCTTGTCAGTCTTGGAGAACCCCGGGGACACCTGATTACAGAAGATGAATTCAGCAACTACCGCCTTGAAGTAGAATACCGTTTCCCCGGTGAGCCCGGCAACTGCGGCGTTCTTGTGCATGCCTCTACCCCGAGGGCGCTATATGAGATGTTTCCTAAATCGATTGAAGTGCAGATGATGCATGAAAACGCGGGTGACTTCTGGTGCATCGTGGAAGATATTACCGTACCCAACATGGTGGAACGTCGTGGTCCCAGGGAGGAGTGGGGCATTACAGAGGGGAAAAATCGAAGAATTCTTAATCTCACCGATGACTCCGAACACCCACTTGGCGAATGGAACAGCATGACTATAGAAGCGGTCAGCGACTCGATTAAGGTCTGGGTAAATGGCGACCTGGTTAACTTCGGGTACGACGCCACCGCCAGCAGCGGAAAAATTGCCCTCCAGGCTGAGGGAGCGGAAGTAGAGTTTCGCAAGATAATACTTACCCCGATTCAAAAAATCAGCGGAGACAGAGAATGAGGCAAATTTATGGCCACTCCATCTATTCAGCCCTCAAGAGCATTACACAATAAAACAGTTTTGCAGTCTCTCCTGTTTAACAGCTACTTTGGGTGGCAAATTAATTTATCCTGAATAATTCAGGATAAATGCAATATTTACCTTTATTTACGTTAACTTATAACGGGTGAATAAAAAGAGAGGTACAGCACCAGTAAAATTATATGTTGTATATATATTCCTCCTAAACTAAACACCACAAATATGAAATGCGAAGAAGTCAATATCTACCTTCTGAGCATTGCCTTGGCACTGCTTATCTCAGGTTGTGGTACGAGCGGAAATGGTGTGGGAAAATCCGAATCGGCATTCAACAGCTCGAGAGTTGTTGTCGACAACCCGTCGATCGATTTAACTGACTATTTACGGAGGATACCCGGCGTCCAGGTAACAGGACACGGAGCCAACGCCCGAATTACCATCCGTGGTATCAATACGTTTTTAGGTAATCCCAGTCCTCTTTTTGTAATTGATGGCATCCGGATCGGAAGAGATTTTAGCAGTGTCTATGGTTTTATTAACATCAATGATATCGGAAGTATCGAGGTATTGAAGGGCCCGGAAGCTTCGGCTTACGGGGTAGAAGGAGGTGGCGGCGTTGTTCTTTTTCATACGAGGTCTTAGCATATTTTAACGTTAAGAGGCTGGGACACCGGGATATTGCAAGTACTTTCCGTTTCGGACTCTTTGATGAGAATTGACTGTCGGCTACTGTTAGAATACGGAAATCGTGGGAAACGAGTGGGTTCAGCAGTCACAGTATCCGAGTCAAAACGCTGCACTCCCGGAGGTTAAAACATAACTTCATTATTATTCCCGAATATGAAACGGTTCCATTCACTCATTGTCATTGCAATCACCATCACGGCTACCGTTGCAGCATCCTGTGCCAGCACGGGAAACAGTGCACGTTCCGAGCGGCAAAGCTCTGAACGACTGAGCCGGGTTCAGGTAGAAAATCCAAATATTTCTCTGGCTGATTATCTTCGGCGCGTCCCCGGTGTCAATGTCCAGGGTTCCGGGAATAATGTTCAAATAATCATACGGGGGATTAATACATTTCGCGGCAGCACCGCCCCGCTTTTTTATATTGACCAAACCCGGGTGGGCCGAAGCTACAGCCGCGTAAAAAGCATGGTAAACATGCACGATGTTGATAATATTAAAGTTGTAAAGGGAGTTGAGGCCTCGGCTTATGGGGTTGAAGGGGCCAATGGTGTAGTCATTATCAACACCAAACGCAGCGGCTAGTGTAGTTACTCGTTGTATTGTATATCAGCTATCTGTAGGATACAGAGATTGCTGGTATTCGGTCCGATGGCCCTTATGGATTCAACTGATATGTACAGCTTTTACCAAAAGTATTTGCAAACAGCACAGGAATCCCACTCTAACCACTCATACATGAGATAAACCCGTTCTTCTGAAATTAACCTTTTCTGCTATGGATTATCTACATTCAACTTCCGGTATTCTTTTAGTTGTCATTGCACTGATCTTGGCAGGATGCGCAACCAGCGGACAAGGCGGTGTCAGAAGCAACATCGATGAAAACACCAACGAAAGCAACTCCGTTAAAGTGGTGCAAAATAACTCCGATTCCCTGACCGATTATCTTCGGCGGATTGTCGGCGTCAAGGTGATAGGGGATGGTCCCAATGCCCGCATTACCATACGGGAAAAAAGCTCGTTTAACAGCGATACGACACCACTTTTTGTTATTAACGGCATACGCGCCGGAAAAGATTTTTCCGACATTTACAGCTTGTTAAACCCGGCCGATATTGTCGAGATAGAGGTGGTTAAAGGGGCCGACACCGCACTGTACGGTATGGATGGTGCAAACGGTGTGATTGTCATCAGCACGAAATAGGTGATATTCTCAGCATCGCATAATGCTTCCGTGCCCATTCGAGGCCGTGAAGTGCAGGTGGTGCTTTTGCTGTCTTTCGTCGTCAGAAAAATTTTCCTTGCCGGGAAAAGGGCATTTGTGATTTTGGGAGAGAGCCCTGATCGTCAATACAACGTGTCAAGCGCAGGTGCCAGCACCCGGTTCCACGCTGCATACCCCTTATCGTTGAGGTGCAGCAGGTCCTCCATAAACAAGCTGTCATCCGGCTTGCCGTTTTTGAGAAGAGGAGTGGCCAGATCCACATAAAACAACTGCTCGTATTGCTGATTATAGCTCTTTATCCGCCGGTTTACCTTTTCCATACGCTCCCAGTAATTCCATCGACTGGAACTCGGCTTTATCGGGATATAGACAAACTTGACTTCCGGGAAATCCGTCTGAACCCGTTCCGTGAGATTACGATAGTCGTCCACCACCTGTTCAACCGGCTTGTCGGCCGCGACATCATTATCGCCGGCGTAGAACACAATCACAGAGGGCTCGTACTTATGGATGACGTGCTTATAGAAATGCCGGACATCGGAAATGTGGGAGCCACCGAATCCCCTGTTTATGACCGGGTACTCCGGAAACGCCCGGCGGGTTTTCCAAAACCGAATACTTGAACTCCCCACAAATAAAATGGCATCCTCGGGAAAGGTGTTTTTCGCATCCCACTCCAAAAAAGTCTCTATCTGTTGTTGAAAACGCTGTGGATCGGGGTCCCCGACGGGTTGCGACCGGACCAAATCACCGGCAAATACACAGATAATAAAACACAGCAGATATTTTTGAAGCATGGCATGCGAAATATAGGTTTGAAAAGTACAAGGCACCTACTCAGAAATGGACTCGATATACAGGATTAACGATTCGATTTCACTTTCAGAGAGCACCCCGAGAAATGAGGGCATTTCAGCCGAATATCCTTCCGCAACCTCCTGCCCCGGTTCAAGAATGGAACGCCGGAGGTATTCCTCATCGGCTATAACAGAGGACCCGTCGTCCAGCTTGCGTTCGGAACCGAACAGTCCCTGCATGGTGGGACCCACTTTACCGGCCTCCGTCCCGTCCACCGAGTGGCAGGCGAAACAGCCCGTGCGCTGAAACAGCTCTTTTCCGCGTTCCACCGACGCCGGCTCCTCTTCTTGCCGAGCTACCATCTGCTGCCCCGAATCCTGCAACAGTTCATCCACATTCAAATCGCCAAAACCCTCGGTCACCAGGTTGGGCTGTTCCACGTCATTGACTGTAAACCAGAATTCATCGTCCATGGCCTCCCCGGCGCTCGTTTCCAGGTTGTAGGCGATCTCCATCTGCATCACCTCCTGGATATCGGGGATGGCGATAAAAACGGAGCGGTTGTCATCCGACAAGTGGGCAGAAAAAACCGGCATCAGCTCTTCTCCCGGCGAATCATCCAGCTTAAAATGCCCGGATCCATACTCCTCTGTCCGCCGGTAATTCCACCGTTTCACCTGGTAGTTGGCGGGATTTGTGGCCATCTCTTCATCCAGTTCAGTTCCAAAACGGAGGATCACTCCACCCTCCCGGACCCTGAAATCTTCGGGAAGCGGGCTTTGCTGACCGGTATACCGCAGCCGGATCAGCGAACTTATCACATCAGAATTCGAGCCCCAGAGCGAAAACCCGGCAACATACAGCTGCCCGTCATCAGGACCGATAGCACCTTTCATGGTCGGGGCCGGGTAGTTGCCCGGAATTGCTGACACCCCGCCCTGCACCGCGTCGCTGGTGCTGTCAATCAGTACCTTGAACAGGCCCGGGCGCCCGTAGGAAAGATGGATCAGCTCCCCGTTTAACGGCCCCATCTGGTCGCTGGTTATCCATACCTGGCCCGTCCCCGAACGGTCCACGCTGTGGGGAATCCACGTTAATGGCGGTGTAATCTCCGGCAGGGGATCGCGGTAGGCGGTTGCCGGCACCCCGTAATAGTCGCCATTGTCGACCAGCATTACGGGGGTCGAAGGCACGTGGTGTCCCTGCTGATCCGAGGCAGTCAGCACCCCGGTCTCGGGATTGATCCCCAGGTAGGGACCGCGAAATCCGGTGGCGTAGCGTTCTATTTCACGCCCATCCGGAGAAATTTTAGCGATGGAACCTCCATACCAGGAGCCCGCGCGAAATCCCATAATCGTTTTCGGAGACGACGTTTCCGGTCCCATATCCAACGCGCCAAATTTTGAAACGTAAAACGATCCGTCCGGGGCGTGCACCATGTCGCTGGCCCACTCCCTGGTCTCGATGGATTGTTCCATCAGGCTGGAAAAATTTTCATAGTAGTCGGCCGAACCGTCGCCATTCAGGTCATGGAGTTTCGTAATCCCCTCTTTCCCGAAAACGTGCACCTTCTCGTCCACCACCTCTATACTTTGCGGTTCATACATGCCCGAGGCAAACCGCTGCCACTCCAGGGTCTCCAGGTCGCGATCTATCCCATCCACAATCCAGACATCTCCCTCAAACGTAACCAGTGCGGCCCGATTGTCATCGAAAAATGCAATGTCTACCACACGTACATTCCGTTTCCAGGGATTCGGGATGGGAAGCGTCAGGCGGTCCACCACAAAGGCGGAAGTATCGGGCGCCAGCTGTCCCCGCGTATGCACCGGTTCCGGCCAGTATGCGGGCCCACCATCTTCAAACTTGGCGAGATTCACATTTAAATCCGCCTCTGACTCCGAACCGGAAAGCAGTTGATTAAACGTCTCTACCTGCCCTGCCGGTCCCTTCCACAGTACTATCGTAAATTCCACGGTTTCACCGGCAGGTGAAACGGCTGCCGTGGCGTACCGATCCCCGGTAACCTCCAGTTCAACTTCAGCTGCCGACCCGACCAGCCCGATCGCTGTGACCGTATCCTCTCCCGGGCCATGATAAATAAGGGCGGTATTCCCGGACACTTCACTCCTCGCGCCATCGGAAACCTCGGCCGCTGCAAGCGAAAGCGCCTGATCCGGATTTTCAACCTGAAATGTTCGGGTAAATGCAGTGACATCTCCCGATTGGATCGCCCCCGGCTTTTCGTAGATATCGGTATTTTGAGCCGTATATGAGAGTACCACTTCCTGGTCATTCACATAGATACCGTTCCATCGACCGAGCTCCAGCGGCAGGGGTCCCCACGAGGGACCATCGGGATTGGGAGCCGGCGGTCGGGGATCGGAAAAGCCGGGATCCGCACCCATCCAGCCGGGATACAGTCCCGTTGCAATTTTTGGGTTTCCCGCGATCAGGGGAATCTCGTTATCCTTGTTATGGAAATCGCGATAAGAGATCTGTCCCATGGTAACCATCGGCAGGAAATCTCCGGTCCAGGCCACCGACCAGCGCAGCATATCGGTGTCAAAACAGGCATACGCTTCTGACCCCAGTCGCAAAGCCAGGCATCGCGGCGTGATGTTGTCGGCCGGAAATCCGGGTCCGAGTTCACGGGCATCCACCGAGGTGGTAATAAACGGGAATTCCGGCTCCACGAACGGGGCCAAGTCCTCCGGGTCAAAATTCTGTTCCGTGAGTATCTTCTCATCGCCCGTACCGCATCCCGCCAGCAGTATGACGAAACTCAGCACCAGCAGACGGGACGTAATATTCCAAAACCCGGGAAAAATATGTGGATTTTTGCTTGATCGTGGCTTGCTGTAGAACTTCATAGTATCAAAAAGTTATATAATTCATTGCTGAACAGGGCTCTGCAAAACCAGCGCCTGTTTTATTGCTTTTCAACGGTTATCCCCGGCGGATAGGCATAATCATTCCACAAACGATTGATTTTTTCGATGTCCGGTTCTCCGTCATAAGTGACAAATCGATAGCGCATGATGTAGGGCGAACCGGGTTCAATTGTCATTTTCCCCAGCTGCATCGGGGCGTAGACCACATACGGCGTTTCGGGATGTATGCGAATCGGCTGCGGAGCCCGGTAATTGTCGGGATGTCCGAGCAGGGCAACACCGGCACGCTCACCGTTTACCAGCCCCCCCATGTGAACCCAGCGGGCACGGGTTTCATTAGCTTCATCCCGGTTCATACCCTCAGAAGTAACAAAAGATACATTCTCCGGGTTATTCCAGTCGCCATGCCCGCGAAACGCCAGTCCACCGTAGTGATATTCCGGCAGAACCAGCGGCTGCCCCGTGTTGGTCGTATGCGTCAGTACCAGATCCACCATGTTGTAATCGCCGTCTGAAGCAGTGTTGTACACGATAACCTTCCACTCCTCGTTGAGTGCAGTAACCGGTGCCGAACCTGAAATATCCACAAAATAGTTTTTTGCCTTGAAACCGGCGTGCACGGGTCCCTCCCAGGCCTTCTCCACCGAATCCGCATGATCTACCCGGCCCGAATGGTTGTGTGGATTCCAAAAATCGGGCGTTCTTCCCTGGAATTCCGTATTTGTCCAGGCCGAGAATATGCCGTAGTGATGGGGATGTATTTCCTGGTCCAGGTGGTTGGTCAGCGGTACGCCCCCCGGTGAATAGAGCGGGTGGATATACCCCGCGCGCTTGTACATTTTATCCATTCCCGGCGGTAATCGGTTTTCACGGTGATAATACGAGAGCACCTTTCGGCTTCCATCGTTAAATATAAGGGTTCGCTGACCGGCGGAGATGCTCATTTCCGGCTGACCCGGCATCGATGAGACCGGGGCTTCGGTATCAACTGTATAGGTTCTGGTCTCCTCTGAAGGTAATTCCCTCAAAATAAACGATCCTCTTTGGTTTTCATCCACCTGCAGTAGCAGGTTTTCCCCTGAATCGCTGTTCATCCGGTAGGTGCCGGGAGCAACCGGTTCGGGAAATGTAAAAGAGGCAACCGTCTCCACCCGGTCAAATGCACCGGCACTGACCGTAATTTCGTATTGTGCCATCGCCTGCCCTGCACCAGTCGCCCAAAACAGACCGACCAGCAGCAGAACAATATGTTGAGCCAAATTTTCAGTTCTTTCCATCGCTAGTAGATAGTTAAGAGTGAACTGATGCCTTCAGGTACCACCCCGATATCGATACCCAGGAATATCGTGAAGAGGAAATAGGTAAGCAGTGTTATCAGGATGGCAAAAAACAGGTTCAATACCAGTCCCGCCCGCGTCATTTGCGGGATGCTCATCACCCCACTGCCGTAGACAATGGCATTGGGCGGGGTAGCCACCGGCAGCATGAACGCACAACTGGCTACCATGGTGATAGGTACGGCAAACAGCAGCGGATCCTGGCCGATACCAATTGCCACCGAGGCGATCACTGGCAGAAAAGCGGCAGCGGTCGCCGAGTTACTGGCCAGCTCGGTAAACATGATGATAATAACTGCAACAATGAATATAATGAGAATGACAGGCCATCCGCCGAGGATCTCAAAATATCCGCCGACCCACTCCGCAAGTCCTGTACGCTGGATCGCCCCGGCCAGTGAAAGTCCGCCACCAAAAAGGATCAGCACACCCCACGGAATCTCCTCGGCATCTTTCCACCGCATCAGGAACCGGGATTTATCAAGATTGACGGGGATAATAAACAAGAGCAGTGCCCCAAATATGGCTATACTCGCATCCGAAATGCCGGGAACCAGGGGTTCGACAAGCGGACGTGTTATCCAGAGCAGGGCAACCAGTACAAATACAGCTGCCACCATAATTTCCGGTCGGGAGATCTTGCCCAGCCGTTCCATCTCGCTGTTCAGGTATTCTTTTCCACCGGGCAGCGATTGCATGCGCACCGGGAACACAATGTTGGTGAGCGTATAAAAGATAATCGGAAGTCCGAGTATGACGACCGGCAATCCCAGCGACATCCACTGGGCAAACGTTATTTCCATGTTATACGCGTCATTCACGAATGCGATCATCAGGGCATTGGTGGGTGTTCCGATAACGGTTCCCAGCCCGCCCACGTTGGCGGCATAGGCGATCGCCAGCATCAGCGCCACGGCAAAATTTCGATTCTGCTGCTGTTCCTTGTAGGACTTTCTCCCCTTCTGTGTTAGCTGGATGACCGAGAGCCCGATCGGCAGCATCATCATGGTGGCGGCGGTATTGCTGACCCACATGCTCATGAATGCGGATGAGACAATAAAACCGGCAATTATATTACGGGGTTTTGAACCGATAAAGTTGATAATATTGAGCGCAATCCGGCGATGCAGGTCCCAGCGCTGCATCGCGATGGCGATGATAAATCCACCCAGGAACAGGTAAATCATCGGGTCCGCATAGGGTGCGGCTGCCGCATCGATATCCGTGATACCGAGGATTGGAAACAGGACCAGCGGTATCATCGCCGTTCCTGATATCGGTATGACCTCCGTCACCCACCAGGTGGCCATCAGGGCCGCAACGGCTGCCGTTCGCCACCCCGCCAGGCTCAGCCCTTCGGGAGAACTTGAAAACAACATCAAGAAAAACAGGAGTAATCCCCCGATAAATCCGCCCCATTTTATCCCGCTGACCGGACCCTCTTCGGAATCTCCCATCTTCATACCTGTTGAACTTTGCTCTTCCTGTGTATCGACCGTTTCAGACTCCTGCTTCATATCCAGATATCTTAGATTAATGGATTCAAATTAGTCATACGTTTAGATCAGAGACGCGGCATCGTCAATCCCCCGTCTATCATAATCACTTCGCCTGTGGAATATGGAAAATCACCGTCGACCAGTGACAGCACCGCTTTCCCGACATCTTCCGGATAGCCCCAGCGCTGCTGCACCGTCAATCCTTCGGCGATCAGCTTGTTGTATTTTTCCTCCACTGCGGAGGTCATATCGGTTTTGATCACGCCCGGCCGCACTTCGTAGACCGTAATATCATATTCTGCCAGCCGGGCTGCCCAAATCTTGTTATGCATCGCCAGTCCCGCCTTCGAGATACAGTATTCTCCCCTCTTGGGAGAAACCACGGTGGCTGATATCGAGCCGACCGTAACGATGGTGCCGGAATAAGAATCATCCGCCTCTTTCTGTTCCACCATCCATCGCGCAATGCTCTGAGTCAAAAAATAGGGACCTTTCAGGTTGATACCCATCACCCGGTCATAGCTCTCCTCGGTTGCCTTCAGGGGGTCTTGCCGTACCTTGGGAGCGACCCCGGCGTTGTTAACCAATATGTTAAACCGGCCGTAATACGCTTTCAGTTTCTCAACGACAGCCTGCCGGTCTTCGGAGGAGCCAATATCGCCCTGGCAATAAATTGAATCGGAGCCCGCTTCACGCAGTTTTTCAAGGGTATCCTGCACCTGTTCTTCTCCGCGAACGCCGTTGATCGCCACATCGTACCCGTTCTCGGCCAGCAGCCTGGCAATTCCAAAACCGATCCCCCGGGATCCCCCGGTAACCAATGCAACAGATTTCATCATCAACTTTTATTTTTAATTGCACTGAAAAAGGTGTAATAGGGAGCCTCTCTCAATATTCTGGTTAGATACAGCGCCAGCTCCCGCACGTGATAATCTCCCCACATGCTCGATTCTCCACAGGGAATTTTCTCTCCCTCCGGTATATGATCCCACCCGTTGGGACGGTGATATACCGAATGCAGGAGCAGCCCGTGGTGATCTTCGTCTGTACTAAGGTAGGGTTCCCCGAGGAGCGTACGGGTGACGGCCAGGCCCGCCTGCCAGTATTTTTCGCCCTCGCTTTCATCACCCTGCGCTTCCAGGTAATGACCCAGGCGCAGCAGCCCCTGAGCACCTATGGCGGCCGCTGAACTGTCGACCGGTTCATAATCGTTATACGGGTCGGCCGGTTTGGCCGTGTAGTCGCCCAGCTTGTGAAGAAGGGGAGCACCGGTATCCCAGTACGGGATGCCATCCTGCGAGGTATGATCGATATAAAAATCGCAGGTGGCGCGGGCGGCTTTTCGCATCATCGCTTCGATCTCGTCGTAGCCTCCATACGGTTCCAGCTCGGCAGAATCGATCTCATTTAAAAACTCCAGTTGTTCGGCAAAACCGCACATCGCCCAGGCCAATCCCCGGGTCCATGTAGAAAAGGGGGAATAGCCCTGTTGAGAGTTGGGACAACGAAATTGCCCGTCATTGGTATTAAAAACCGCCTCGTGCACCGTTCGTCCCCGGATGTCATATGAATCGCGGCCTTCTCCATAGTAGATACTGTATTTCGCCGTCGAGCGGGCGTGCTCCACCAGGCGGCCGAGCAGCGATATCGGTTCGTCGTGCTCCCCGTAGAGCAGGTGTCCCAACCGGTGGCTGAGCGCCAGGGCTCGTATCGTTCGGATGGTATCCACAAAAAGGGAATGGGGACCGTTAAATGAGTATATAAACCCGCCGCCATCCGCCGTTTCCGTCCACCGCGCCGCCTGTACGGCCCCGGTGGATTTCAACGCCAGCTCGTAGAACTCCTTCTCCCAGTCTTCCGCCTCAACCCGGCCTTCGCCGGCAAGGCGGCGAAGTGCCCCATACGTGCTTACATTGTTAAACCCGTGATCATGCACCCCGATATGGGTGATGTGCGGGGCCATTTTTTGCACCGTCGCCTTGCGACCCATCTCCAGGAACTCCGCGTCGCCGGTAGCGTCGAACTGAAGGATTTCGGAACCGAACTGAAATCCCTGGGTCCACTCGGTCCATCCGCGGGTCGTATATTTGCCCTCCACAGTAAACACCGGTGATCCCTGGGAGGTGTCGTACTCCTTTCGAATTCGCTTTATCTTCCGGGCTGAAAGCTCCCAAAACTGTTCAAGTGACTGCTCCAGGTCTGTTACGCCCAATTCATCGTTAATTTTCATCGTGTATCTGCTGCTACATTGTTTAAATTAGTGAAGGAACATCGATCCATTCGCGCTTTTCGGAGGCCTCGTACCCCAGTTCCGCCAGCTGAACTCCCTTGGCAGCCTCCAGCAGGTTCCACCGGAAGGGCTCATCCTTAACTATGTGACGCAGGAACAGCTCCCACTGAATTTTGAACGCGTTGTCAAACTCCTGCTGGTTGGGCATCAGCATCCAGTCGTCAAAGAAGTTGTGATCCGAATCCACATCCGGGTTCCAGACCGGTTTGGGCGTGGCCGAGTGGGGCTGAATCCAAACCTCGCGCAACCCGGCTACGGCCGAACCTTTGGTTCCATCTACCTGGAATGTGACGAGATCATCGCGACGCACCCTCGTTGTCCAGGAGGAGTTGAACTGCGCGACCACCCCGTTTTCCAGTTCAAAGATCGCATACGCCGCATCGTCGGCGGTGGCGTCATACGGTTCTCCCTGCTCGTTGTAGCGCTTGTCAATATGGGTGGCCCCAAGACAAGAAACACGCTCCACTTCTCCAAACAGGTTGTCCAGCACGTAGCGCCAGTGACAAAACATATCCAGGATGATGCCCCCGCCGTCTTCCTTGCGGTAGTTCCAGGAGGGTCGCTGTGCGGGAACAGTATCTCCTTCAAAGACCCAGTACCCGAAATCGGCCTTGACCGAAAGAAGTTCTCCAAAAAAATCCTGCTCCCTGAGCTGCCGTAGTTTTGCCAGTCCGGGCAACCAGAGCTTATCCTGCACTACGCCGTGCTTTACTCCCTTTTCTTCCGCTATTTTATGAAGTTCAACCGCATCGGCAGTATTGAGTGCTGTCGGTTTTTCACAGTAAATGTGCTTACCGGCCGCTATCGCTTTTTTGATGTGGAGCGGGCGCAGGTCGGTGCGAAGGGCATCAAAATAGACCTGGTTGTCCTCGTCCTCCAACTCTTTGTCGAGATCCGTCGTCCACTTGTCAATACCGGTCTGTTCTGAAAGTTTTTCCAGCTTTACCGGGTTTCGGCCCACCAGGACCGGGTCGGGCATAATCACCTCATCTTCACTTATTTTGACGCCGCCCTGCTCAATAATCGGGACTATCGAGCGCAGAAGATGTTGATTGGTTCCCA
Source organism: Halalkalibaculum sp. DA384 (assembly GCF_043951955.1). Lineage (NCBI taxonomy): Bacteria > Pseudomonadati > Balneolota > Balneolia > Balneolales > Balneolaceae > Halalkalibaculum > Halalkalibaculum sp. DA384. The sequence goes on from NZ_JBINJE010000001.1 coordinate 170,591, forward strand.
TACGGCCGGTTACGCCGTTCATTATAACGCCTACTCGGTGTGTCGTCAGTTCATCGCTCATGTGCCTGTTAAAATCTAAATGTTTGTTGATAGCGTATTATTTGTACTCCTCGGCAGGTTCCGTGCACTGCGGCCGGGCCCCCTCCGGAAGCGGTGGAACATCTTCACCGGCCCGCGGCAAGGTTCCCTTCAGCTCCTGCTTCCAGTGAGCGACATCGCCGGCCGGACCGTAGCAATACACAAACTTCAGCGGTTCATCGCCAATGTTGGTCAGCTGGTGGAACTCGTTTGAGGGGATATACACGGTCTGCCCGCCGATGATCTGCTGCCGTTCGGTACCGACACATATCTCACCGGTACCTTCCAGGATCATATAGATCTCCTCCTGTTCGTGGTTATGCCAGGGCACCTGTCCCCCGTTTGGTTCGAGTGTTACGAGTCCAAGGCTGAAGTTTTCTGCCTGTATGCTTGAACTTCCTCCCACAATATTTTTCGTAAGACGTCGCGCGGGAAACGTACGTCCTTCGGTCTTATTCAAATCTGCTATTTTCATATTATTTAATATTGTTTTTAAATGATCGTTTGTTATACCGATTCGTACACGGATTCTTTCAACGTAAGCCGGCTGGTCTTAAAACGTATCACGGAATTGTTCCCAATCCTGATCCAGTTCGCTGTCAGAAGCCGCCTGGCCGGAATAGATGATCACCCGGTGCCTGAACGTCGTGGATCGGCCGGCCGCCAGCTCAAAATTGAGTTCCTTCTGTCCACCGCTCAACGCTTTCTGTCCCAGTGGATTGGCCGCAAACAGGCCGTATCCCCGGGCGTGCCAGTAGGTTGGGAAGCCCACATTCTCCGGGTGATCCAGTATCGCCACCGATACCTGCTCGCCTTCAATTTGACCGGACAAGTTCATCCAGTGGGCGCGTGTGCCCCACACTTCCGTGCCTTCGATCCCGCTGCTGCTGAGGTAGGTACCGCTCACTCCTTCGTTATCGACGACCTCCCGGTCCGCCGGCCGACCGGATTCATCGATTAAAAGCACCGGTTCATCGAAGGGGTGTTCCAGCTCCCGGGCTACCCTTAGTCCCAGCATTCCTTCCTTGTTATCCCGTAGGGAAACTTTCTCGTCCAGTGCCTGCAGCGTGGTAATCCGGTCAATAATTCGTTTGTTACCCGAGCTCCGAAAAATAAAGGTGGCTTGCTCTTCCAGCAGGGGCTTCCCCCCGGGTCCCACCCAGTCGTGGGTTACCTCGAGCAGACCTTTACCGCTACCGCTTTCGATATTGTCGATACTCCGGTGAACCACCGTCCCGTACTCGTCTTCTTCCCCGGGGGGAACGGCATCGGAATTATTCCAGAAGTCCAGCCCGTTCACATCACCATAATTGAGCCACAACCCCACATGATGCGGATGATCCGCCCGTTCCCCGGGTCGCGGTTCCAGCGGATAGCCCCGCGTGACCTGATTGCTATGCTGGGTTTTTATAGGATAAAGCACCGGCTTTTTAAATTCCGGGGAATAGAGGTAGCTGGTAAACAGCTGCCCGTCAAACCGTACCTCAACTTTATGTTGTTCTTGTTTGTGAATCAGTTTTATGGACGAATCCTTCCCAAATTTCGCACCGCTGAACGCCACAAGCAGTGTTGGTGCCAGCAAGGTGCCTATATATTTAGCGATACTACAAATTCTATACACAATAATGGAATAATTTGTATCATTTGCCTTTTTACGCACTGGCCCGGAAAAGGCGATGCTGCATCTCTTTTACGTACAAACAAAAAAGAGCTCGAAAAAAAGTACCGAAGTGTATATACGGAAAAATAACCCTAATATTTAAATACGTCGCCTCCCGCCATCACTTCCTGGTTCTCCTCATCGAATGTCACCTGCCGGCCTGTACGAAGTGCGGCTGTGGTCATAATATTGGCAATGGAGTGATTGTAACCTGCTCGAACATCGGCGTTCGGCTTTTCGCGGCTTCGCACGCATTGCATCCAGTTCCTCATGTGGGCCGAGGTCATATTGTCGACACCCGTATCGGCACTGGTTTCCGCACCGGCGGCATCCGAGAGCGACTGATCTTCGAGCAGGTTGGGCTCCATGCCCATTGCCGACGCGTGGCGCTCGCGCAGTCCACCGTTGGGGGTCACTTTATTCGTACTCAGGTTCAGCTCCCCGGCGTTGGAGAAATAGATCTCTTTTACGCCTCCCGCAGAATTGGTAAACCGCGAGGAGTAGACCACCTGGAATCCTTCCGACGGATCGTCCAGCGGACCGTAATCAAATACGGCGGTCATCGTATCGAAGTTTTCGCGGCCATCTTTCCACAGGTATATGCCGCCGTTGGCTGATACGCTGCGCGGATGCGGCAGCCCGCTGAACCAGTGCACGGTATCGATCTGGTGCGACATCCACTGCCCGGGTATACCCGAAGAATAGGGCCAGAAGAGACGATATTCCAAATACTTGCGCGGGTCCCAAGGCTCATAGGGACGGTTCATCAGGTACCGCTCCCAGTCCGTATCCTCTTTTTCAATTTCCCTGGTGAGTTCCGGAAGGCGCCAGCGGCCCGGTTGATTCACATTCCAGGTCATTTCAACACTTACGATATCTCCGAATTTACCTGATTTTATAAAATTTTCGGCGGCATGATAGTTTCGCCCGCTCCTCCGCTGCGAACCAACCTGTACAATTTTGTTACTCTCATTCACCGCTTTCAACGCCGCCCGGTTGTCCTGCATCGTTTCGGCAAACGGTTTTTCCACGTACACATCGCACCCTGCCTCTACCGCCTGCTTGCAGTGCAGTGCGTGCTGGAAATCGGCCGTACTGATAATGACCGCATCCAGGTCGTACTCGTCATATAATTCCTCGTTGTTACGGGCTTTCGCAATTTTTTGGCCGGACTGTTTGCGTATAAATGCGGCTCCTTCATTTCGGCGCTTGTTCCATATATCCGAAACCGCGGTCAATTCAAAATTCAGTTCATCGGCATGATCCAGAAAAGATGGGATCAGCGATCCCCTGGCTCGATTCGAGAAGCCGACAACACCCACGCGTACCCGGTCATTGGCACCGATAATATTTTCATAACTTTTGGCACTAATTCCTGTAGAGAGGCCCGCAGACAAGATAGCCGATGTTGTTAAAAACTCTTTGCGCGTAATGCGGTTCTTGTTTTCTGTATTACTCATATTCTTCTGTAAAAATCAAATATTAGCATGTGATAGGTCATATTTAAACAGTTATAAAATGGTAAAATGACATAAAGTGGCAAGCATGTACATGCCTGCCACTCATGTCAAGGTTCCGGTCCTATCTATCTCTAGTAACCGGGGTTTTGGGGAAATGCACTTTCACCGCCATCTGTCAAGTCAATTTGAGACTGCGGTATCGGTCTCAGGTTGTGAAACTCTTCCAGTCCACCTGTCGGGGGAACGGTATCCGGGTTGTACTGGGTGGCTCTTTCCACCAGCTTTCCGGTTCGTTTCAGGTCAAACCAGCGGAATCCCTCACCCAGGAGCTCGCGTCCCCGTTCATCCAGGATGAAGTCGATGCCGTCGCTGGCCAGCAGCTGGGCTGTCTCAGCAGCCATGGTTGCTTCTTCTCCCGGCCAGGCGGCTCGTTCTCGTACCGCATTCAGGTGTGCGATGGCATCCGGCGAACCTGCCCCGTCCATATAGTAGTAGGCTTCAGCGGCGATCAGGTGAGATTCAGCCAGCCGGAAGGCCATCCAGTCGCGCGATCCACCCGTTTCATTCACGCTGGCCCGGTTGGGATCGGTGTGCTTCCAGAGCGGCGGGAAGTTAATGAAGTTGTACTCTTCCGGCGTAATCACCTGCATGTTGTAGGTCTGCTGCTCGGAAAGCGGCATGTTATATCCCGGGAACCAGATCGCCGTATCTCCCTCGGCAAAGGTCACTTCCACTCCGTCAACGTTGGAGTAGGTGCCCGGATCGATCACGCGGAATGCATCCTTGAAGGTTTTCTTGTACCGGGAGTCCACATCGCGGTCGTCCACGTGGAACATCTCCTGGGTGGTAAACTCCGTAGGACGGAAGCGACGGAACGGACGCCCGAACTCAACGGTACGAAACAGCCCCGGTTCCTGGTCATACGGAAAGTTAAAATAGAGATGCGAGGAGTTGCCGCCCCGGAACAGGTCGTGGTCCGGCGTACCGTTTACAAGAGAGTTCTCGGAGTACTGAACGGCCCAGATCACCTCGGCATTCTGCTCATTTCCGACCGCAAAAATATCTCCGTAGTCATCCAGGAGCTGGAAGTTGTAGTCGTCGATGACCGTTTCGGCCAGGTCAGCCGCCATCTGGTAATCGTTGGATCCCGCTGCGTCGGTTGTAGCGCGGGTTAAAAAGACCCTCGAGAGCAGGTGCTCGGCAGCAGGCTTGGTAGCCCGGCCGTACTGTTCAGGCTCAACCGGCAGGTTGTTTGCCGCAAACTCCAGGTCACTGATGATCTGGTCATAGACATCACTAATCGGCGCACGTGAAGCCTCCAGTTCAACTCCCTCGGTTTCCTCGGTTGTGAGGTGAACGGGTCCAAAAAACTGTACAAGGATAAAGTAGAAGTGTCCCCGCAGGAACCGCACTTCGGCTGTTCTGCGTGTCACTTCTTCTCCACTCAATCCTTCAACGCCGCCCTCGGAGCGGGCAATCACCGTATTGGTGATGTTGATACCGCGGTACATATTTCTCCAGATTGACTCGATCGGGTAGGAGAATGAGTCAAACTCGTTGCTGTACCGGTTCATGGCTTTAAAGTCACCGTCAGCCCCCTCGCGGTAGGTGTCGGTGCCAAAAACGGTGGCCGTAAGTCCCTCCTCGGTCCCGTAAAAGGTCCGCAGGTAGGAATAAGCCGAATTCACCGCCTCGTTGAAGCCTTCGGGGGTACTATACCGCTCGTTACTTACCTGGGTTTTAACATCCTCCTCCAAAAAATCCGAGCAGGAAGCCACCAGCCCCGCTATCATTACAATTGCAAATATTCTTAGATACTTATTCATAATGTTATCCGGTTGGTTGTGTTAAAATGTTATGTTGATTCCGAAGTTCATTTGCCACTGGGCCGGGGTACCGGTTCCGGGATTTTCAGGATCGATACCGCGGTGGTTTTGCACATAAGGTGAGATGATAAGTGGCTGCTGTGCATTGGCATATACCCGGAGTCGCTGTATCCCGAGCGTCTGCTGAACAATATGGCTCGGAAGGTTATAGCCTAACACCACATTCCGGACTTTGACAAAATCGCCATCATAATAGTGACGAGCACTATTATAAATCGGGAATTCCCGGTTGATCGTCGGTTGCGGATGCCGGTTCACCGGGTTTTCCGGCGTCCAGTAATCCACATCGAACTCGTTGTACCGACCCACCAGGGCATCATCGTGGATACCGCTGTCAATGGTGTGGCCGAAGTTGCCGTACAGGAAGACCGACAGGTCTACGCCCTTGTAGCTGAACCGGGTATTCAGTCCACCCGTCAGCTTCGGCATCTCCTGGCCGATAATAACACGGTCGGCGGCATTGATCTGGTCGTCGTTGTTAACATCTCTGACCCTGATTTCCCCCGGGATCTGATCATAATTCTGGGCTTCAGCCTCTTCATCAAGCTGCCATACGCCCACCTGATCATAGTCATAAAACACATCAATCGGCTCGCCGATGAACCACTCGTTTCCGACATCATCCTGCGTTCCGCCGTAGAGTTCAACGATCTCCTCTTTGTTGGAGGCGAGATTCAGGTCAACGCCCCACTGGAAGGCATCACGGCCGGTAGCCTGGATAATATCAGCAGAAATCGACCCCTCAATACCGGTGTTGCGGGTGGATCCGACATTCTCCAAAATACTGGAATATCCACTGGTAATGGGCAGCTGCCGCTCGAGCAGCAGGTCGGACGTCTCCTGTCGATATACGTCGATGCCACCGCTGATTCTCGAGTCAAGTATCGCAAACTCGATTCCAAGGTTGGTGGATGTCGTTGTCTCCCATTTCAGCTCCGGGTTGGCAATCTGGGAAGGTTCAAATCCAAATGCCGCATCGCCCCCGTAATTGTACTGGGTGCGTGCGAGCAATCCCTGCGTCTGATAGGGATCGATACCGGTTTGCCCGGTTTTACCCCAGCTGACACGAAGCCTCAGGTCGTTGAACAGCGCATCTCCGGGAAAGAAATCTTCGTTGGCGATATTCCAGGAAACCGCAACTGAAGGAAAGAACCCGTACTTGTTCTCTTCGCCAAAGCGCGACGACCCATCGCGGCGACCGGTGGCCGTAATAAAATACCGTTCGTCGTAATTGTAGTTTAACCGGAGCATTGTCGAGAGCAGGGTCCATTTAACGTAACCGGTTTCCGCTCCCAGGATTTCCTCGGCAGCGCCAAAGTTGTAAAGTTCCATGGTTTCCACCGGGATACCACGTACCGAGGTAGAGGCCGTCTCCTGGTTAAACTCCTGCATACTGAACAAGCCCGTTACATCGAACGTGTGATTTTCACCAACGGTCTGCTGGTAATTCACAATGTTCTCCCACGTATACTCAAAACGATAGTCTTCCCCTTTCTGAGCAGCGGCCGGTCCCAGGAACTGGGCTCGCGAACGGGAGGCCTGGTAATCGTTATCGCGCTCATAGCTGATGTCAGGCGCGAAATTGACCCGGAAATTCAGGTTGTCAGTAAAGTCAATATCGGCAAAGATATTGCTCAACAAGCGCTGCCGGATCTCTTCATCCACATAGGTTTCAGGCTGCACTTCAATCAAGGGATTGGAGCGCTGACCGTCATTGATTGGCTGGAATCGAAGATTTCCCTCTTCGTCATACGGGACACCGAGCGGGCTGTTGGCGATCGCTTCACCGTAAAAATTGCGGTCTCCCCCATTCTGAACGCTGTAGCTGGCCAGCGTAGAAGTACCGATCGTAATATTGTCGGTCACGTCAAAATCGAGATTCAGGCGGGTAGTGTACCGGCTGTAATCTTCCGGGGCAAGAATCCCATCCTGGACGAGTCCGCCAAACGAGACGTTATACCGGGTCGTCTCATTTCCACCGGAAATCCCCAGCTGGTGGTTATGGCGCGCACCGGTCTGCAGGATCATCTCCTGGTAGTCTTGCCAGACCCCGTTTTCCAGGTTTTCCAGCTCCCCGGGTTCCAGAAATTGCGAATCATTCTGGTATTGCCCGGCCTGGCGATGAGCTTCACGGTTTAACTCCGCGTACTCTTCACCGTTCATTACGTCGATCTTTCTCAGTGCCTTCGTAAAGCCGATAGAACCACTGTACTCAACGGAGATCTCTCCATCATAACCGCGATTGGTTGTTACAAGGATAACCCCGTTCGAGCCTCTTGAACCGTAAATGGCGGTGGCCGATGCATCCTTCAATATCTCAATCGACTCAATATCCTGCGGGTTCAGGTCCCGGATACCGCCGGAAATGGGTACCCCGTCCACTACGTAAAGTGGCTCATTACTGGCGTTGATGGAGCGGTTCCCCCGAATCCGAATTGAAGCGCCATCTCCCGGCTTTGTTCCTCCGGAAGAAACCACGACCCCGGCCGACTGTCCCGTCAGGCCCTGATCGATAGAATTAACCGGCACTTCGTTCAGGTCATCACCTGACACCGAAGAGACCGCCCCGGTCACAGCACTTTCCTGCTGGGTACCATACCCGACCACGACCACGTCTTCGCCAAGCAGTGTTCCCTGGCTCAATTCTATATCCAGCGTTAGTGATTCGCCGGAAGATATGTTAACGGTGGTCTCAAATCGCTCATATCCTACAAAAGAGGCGACAAGCGTGTAAGAACCGGGCTCAATACCAGTAATTTGATAGTTACCCTCGGCATCGGTTGCCGTACCGGTTTGTGTTTCAGACAAAAAAACATTTACACCGGGCAAGGTTTCGCCGGTGCCTGCGTCTGTGACTGTTCCACTGATCTGCTGTGCATACATTGGTATTGCCGAGCAGAAGAAAAGCCCTGCCAGCAATCCGAAAATTAGTAGCGATGTTTTGTTCGTTTTTCCCATAGTATCACCTTCGTTATTATTTCTAGTTATCCCGACTTACCTACCATAGGGTTACCGGTTAAGTAATTATAAATAAAAAAATTTAACCGGTTAAGTAAAGTGCGAAAAATAATAGCTACATCTCTGCAGCGTCTTTCCTTCCCTTTTCCCTGAGCAGGCGAATGCGAAGTCCTTTTTATTCTTGGCATTCGCTTGTGTGTCGGTCTCGTTAATTAAATAAATTAATAAGAATTCGCAAACAATTTTTCCGATAAAGGTAAAAACCTGGTAAATGAGCCCCTTTCCCAGATAGTACAGCGGGTAGCGAGCATATCACCGGTCTCAAGGAATGTCTGCCAGCATTATGTAAGGCTTCCTTCCTCAAAAACCTAATAGTCCCTTCCCGTGGCAGAGTTTTTCCTTTTGTGTGAACAAAAACGAACGCCTCAACCGGGGAAACAAACTTTTCTCTTTTGGGCTTCTCCATCTTTTTCCCTTGTTCATTTATTGATCACCCAAAAATAAGTACCCTGCCAGGTGAACGTCTATTTATTAAGGGGAAAAGTCTGTCCGGCGTAGCTCACCGGTATACCGTGGGCCTCCTCCGGCCACCCTTCTTTGGTAATAGTGGTATAATACCAGATCGCCTGGTCAGCGTCCTCTCTCCAATTCCATTGTCCGACCTGCACTTCATGCGGATACATTTTAATTTTTTGAGCGATCTCCGGAATCTGTTTTAGGGCCACCCTCGTTTCATTCATCAGTGATTCGGTTCGGAACTCTTCGCCGCGGGCATAAATCCGGAACCCAAAATAGGCGGCCGCCACCTGGCGGTGAAGTTGAGCGGTCAGCAGCGTTCGTTCAAAGTATTGATACAGTTTCTCATATTCCGTTTCCGGAACCAGCGACTCCACCTTCTCGATGTGACGAAGCGATTCTTCCGCCAACCGAATGCCGTACTCCTTCTCCGTTATGATATGGTCGAGATAGGTCTCGTTCATATTTTCACTTTCATCCAGCCACCCGTTTTCCAGGACCCAGGATATCTCTTCGAGCTGTGTGCCTCCCTTTTTAGCCCAGGCCGGAGCCAGCGTGTTTACCAGATCCTTCCAGTAGTGAAACTCCTTGTTCACCCCGTGCTCCACTTTTGCGATGGGTGGATCCAGCCATTTTCCGGAGACGTGCCGCGCCCAGTGTGAGCTGTACGGATCGTAGTTGAGGCGGGAGTGATTTGCCGTGTTGGTGCCCAGCGTGTACAGCACCGACGTGATGATATCAAAGGCGTTCTCAAACGCCGCCCGGATATGGGGATACGCCTCCTCCCCATAACGCATGAATATAAACTCCTCGTAAATATCATCGGCAGTAAGACTTTGATCCTCAAAATACCGTTTAAGCGCCCACAGATTGATCTCCGTGGGTCGACCGACAATCCGCGTGTCGCCGTAGCGGTCGGTTCGGGCTACATAGCCGATAATGTGATCTCTTTCCAACAAATCGCTCCAGCGGTACAGTATGTGTCCTGGCCAGGTGTTGGCGATGATTCCCTGCCCGTTGAACTCCCCCGTGGGGTCAAACTCCATAATTGTGGGGCGGTCAATTGTTCCGGCAAAAAAATCATTGGGATGGGTCAGGAAAAAATCGTGGGGCGTCTCTTTCATCATTAACCGTATGCCCGGGTGGTCAAAAAGCTCGATCGCACCCACGATGTTTTCGTACTCTTCGTGCGTGTAGGAAAACGTGCGGGCATACAGGTTCATCCCGCGCTCCTCGATAACTACGTCGGCCACGGCGTTAACGACGGCCGCCAGCTTCTGGTGGTTGGTTGTCATCTTCTCGGAATATTGATCCTCCACCCGGGCGCCCGTCTCAATAAACGTCAAAATCAAGCCCTGGATGTCCGGGGCCAGGTCAAGCAGCTGGCGGTAATCGTTCTTGAACCAATCCCAAAATTCGGGATTGTCGAGGTTAAGCGTACTGTCCGGGCCGGTCTTGAATCGATCGGGATAGTAATCCATATTGTGCAGCGCCCGGTCCCAGAAAACCACCTCCTGTATTCCCTGTTTATGAGCGGCGTCCGTAAACCTACGGGCTATTCGGCGGCGCCTGTCATCACGGACATGCCGCAACGAGTGAATGACGTGGTGCGAAATCTGCAGGTGGTTGATATCATATCGATCCGCATTCTCGATAACGTAGAGCCCCTCCTCTTCATTGTCCGACAAGATCATCCATCCCTTGACCGGCTGTTCAGGTGAAAGCGGAGCCGGTACCACCGCTTTTTCCTGCGAGCATCCCGTGCTGCACAGCAGTATGGATATATACAGAACTGCTACAAATCCTTTATTTATATTCATGCCTGTCTTTTCGTTGGAGCCACAATTCACATTTTGGAACCAATGTTTTATTTGCTGAACCAGCGCGCAATCAGTTGTCAGCGGGATATGAGATGATATAGTCCCATTTTCCATCTTCAATGTTCACAGTCTGGATACGGCCGTCGTACCAGTGGATTTCGATCTGTTCCGCCTCCGCTTCGGCTCCCATCACCTGGGTCACGCTGTTTTGCGACCAGTAGCCGGAACCCGCCTGTATTTCTCGCAGCGGTCCCCTGGTTTCCCGTCCCGCGTAGACCAGCCGAATGCCGGAACCGATACCATCCCGGTTTTCCGGGGGGCCTTCCAGGCTGACTCGATACCCCCTGTTTTCGGTCTGGTTCACGTAGAGCCTGGTGTCATAACTGTTTTGGGATACGGCCAGGTCCACCCGGCCGTCGCGGTTGAAATCACTGAATGCCGCGCCGCGCTGCTCCCCATAAATCCTGATGCCGGAGCGACTTCCCGGGACCGGTAGCAGGCCACCCTCTCCGTCACCTTTGAGCCACAGTCCCCTTCCCGCATCCTGCCGCGGTACCTGCCGGGGAAACGCGAAAAAGTTTTGGCTCAAAAAGAGATCTTCGTTTCCGTCGTTGTCCATGTCGGCCACTCCTGCGTGAAAAGCCACGCTGAACTGGGCTTCCATCGGGAGCGGGTGGGCTTCAAACCCGTTCTCTGAACTGAGAAAAAGGGTATGCTGCAGGGTATTAATTTCTTTGTAGGGGATATTTTGAAGCCGGGACCCGAAAAGTTCTCTCAACGTCGTGTTGGCAAACTGCTCATGGCTTCGGATGCGATTGGCGATGGCCGGAACCGACCCGTAGTTAAAGAGCCGTTTTCTGGGTACGTACTCCCCTTCCGCTGAAGCATAACTCTCAATTATTTCCACCCACTGGTCGCCGTTAAAATCACTGAAATAGAGCCGGAGCGGCTTGCCCATCTCCAGCTGGTACGAACTGTTGAGTCCCCGGTTCGTGGCAACCAGGTCGGGCTTGCCGTCGTTGTTAAAATCTCCCGTGGCAATGCCGTGCCACCAGCCCTTGTATTCGTCGAGCCCATACCGTTCCGTGGCATCAGTGAAGACACCGTTTTGGTTTTCCAGGAGCAGCAGGGAATCCCATCCCCGGCTCAGCACCAGGTCCTGGTCTCCATCGCGGTCGATGTCGGTAAAGACAGCCCCCGTTACCAGTCCCGCCTCCTGCAGGGTTCGGGAATTCTGTCTATCCAGAACCATTGTACCCTGCTCGTTCCGGTACAACCGGGAAGGGGCATCCATCGGGTAGTGTCCGGGGACGAAGCGTCCCCCCACAAAGAGGTCCACCTGCCCATCGTTGTCGTAGTCGGCCGCAGCCAGCGGGCCGGTGGTAGAGATATTGTCAGGCAGGGAATCCCGGCGGACATCCGTCAACCCGTTGACCTGGTACTGGTACGCCGACGGCACCCGGAGCTTGCCCTGCTCGTAGTTTGCGCTCCCGGTAAAAAGCCGTACGCCGTGCTCCCCTTCCCACCCCACAACAGCGGTCTGGTCGCCGGGCGCTGTGCTGCTCAACTCATTAACCGTCAACTGACGAAACGCGGCGTCACCGGTATTATCATATACAGCGGTTTCCCCTCCCTGACCCGAACTTATCAGCAGCTCATCGTCCCGGTCCCCGTCGATATCGATCCACGAAATACCGGGCCCCAGCTTGCTCATGCCGATCGGCAGCAGCGGCTGCAGCTGAAAATCCTGGAAATCATTTTCGTGGTGGCGGTGACCAATCCGGCTGGAAACATCCTCAAATAATGGTGGAGCAGCTTCAGGGTCGGTTCTTCCTGGTTTAACGCGCTCACTCGCGGATTCCTCAATCTCATATATCCGGTCGGGATGTATATCGTCAATACGACTTACTGTGCCATCCGGCCAGGTAATCGTCAGGCGGTGATCGGTATTTTCAGGGTCGGCCGCAAACACCACCAACGGATCTGATCCTGAAAGGTAGTCTCCTCCCGAGGAGATCTCTTTCTGCTGAACGACCGGTCCCCCCTCCAGCTTTACTTTTGCTCCTATAGCCTGGGTATTGGGGGCTTCCCCGATTAATCGGACCGCAATACGCGGTCGTGTCGTATTATTTTGATATACGCCCGCCTCCTCGTTCATGCGGTTCATGACGAGGTCGAGCGCCCCGTCATTATCGAGATCAGCCACGGCCATGCCGTGGGAAATATCCGCTCCCACAAATCCGAGATCCGTGCTCTGGTCCCGAAACGTAAGGTCGCCGTTATTCATCAGAATCCTGTTCTGCAGCTCCAGGTCCGGGGCCCCCTGCATGAATTCGGTAAAATGCTCATCCATATTCCGACCTTTCCGCATCATCCCGATCTGTGCATCCATATCCAGGATATGATAGAGGTACCCGTTATTAACGATCAGATCCTCATAGCCGTCCAGATCGATATCCAAAAAAGTGGCATCCCACGACCAGCCGGTGGCCTCCACTCCACTCAGGTACGAGATTTCCGCATAGGTTTCATCCTCCCGTTTCAGGTACAGCGAGTTTCGATTGTTGGTGGGGCGTGCTTCCGTGTTTCTGTAGTCATCGGGATTGGGATCGTCGGAGCCCACCTGGCGCAGCCGCTCGCTGTGTTCAGAGCTGAGCATCTCGGCCGTGAAAATATCGAGCTCCCCGTCGCGGTTGATATCGGCCATATCGACGCCCATGCAGGCGAAGCTCAAATTGCGGATGGCGTTGCGGGATATCGCCTGGAATACACCCTCTCCCTGGTTTATCCATACCCGGTCTTTGGTAAAAAAGTCGTTGCAGACATACAGGTCTGGCAGCCCGTCCCCGTTCAGGTCCTGGAACTTGGCCGTTAGTCCCCAGTCGGGCTGCAGCCCGTAGGGAGCTCCCTCCTCATCCAGGAACACCGGGCGCGTATCGGCAACATCCTCAAAGGTTCCTCCCTGGTTTAGATAGAGGTCATCTTCCTGCCCGGTTTCCGCCAGGCCCGCCAGGCGGTTCTCTTCATCCATAAAGATCTCGTAATGCTCATCAAAGGGGGGGACCAGGGTATAGGGACCGGTTTGCTGCTGCTCATTATACGGTTCATTCAGGATGGTATTCCAATCAAGCTCTTCGGTTGTGTAGATATCCTTGACCGATTTCTCCTTGTATTTTGCCACGTAGAGATCCAGGTCCCCGTCGCCGTCAATATCGGCCAGGGTCATGGTGGTGCTGCCCTGCCCCGGGCCCAACCCGCTGTTTTCTTCGAGCGTGAAATTGCCATCCCCGTCATTGATGTAGAGCGCAATATCCTTATAGATAGAGGTCACCAGCAGGTCCAGGTGCGAGTCGCCGTTGACATCTGCAAAAACGGCACCCGTGGAGTAGTGGTCTTCGTGGGCAACACCGGCGGCTTCAGTCACATCCTCAAACTGCATGTTTCCCCGGTTTTTGTACAGCTTGTTCGGGTTTTTCAGTCCCGCAAAGTAGAGATCGACCCGCCCGTCGCCGTCCACATCTCCCGCGGCGACTCCGGATCCATTCAGGTAGTGGCGGTTGTCCGAAAGCTCCTGTTCAGTTATATCGTTTGAAAAAGTGATATTCGTTTCAGAGGAAGCGAGTTCAGTAAACCCGACCTCTCCACTCTCAAAAAAACCGGTGGCAGGCTCCGCCCAACGGTAGCCGTCCTCCTGCTGCCACTGTAGTTCTTCGGAACGATTGCAGCCGGCAACCAGTAAACCGGCAACTAGCACTCCGATTATATATCGCAGAGAACGCAGTCTTTTGTTTCTCAATAGATCAAGCATATTCTTTCAATATTTGATATGGCAATCTTCAAATCCGGGGGGCTTTTCTGGTAGTCACTACAAAAGCTTAACCTGATATATCAGATGTTACAAATTAAAATATTCTCGATAAATTCTGAGAGGCTCGTTCAAAAAGAAAGAATGGTCGCTGTCTTCGGTATACTATTCATCCCCGGTCGCTCATCACCATTCTTCCACGGCAGCTTATCCAATAATTTTATCGGCCGGCAGTGTAATGACTTCCGGCTTGATCTCTTCTTCTGCACCGATCTCCGAAACCAGCCGTTTAAACGCGCTTTCACCGAGTCCAAACGAAGGTTGATCAATACAGATAAACGGGTGCGCCAAATATTGATTATACTCGCTTCCGCCAAAGGTAAGAATAGGAAATTCTCCGGAATCGATGCCGTGATCCTGCATATACCGAAGGGCTCCGATACCGACCGGGTAGGTGACACAAAAAAGGGCCTCCGGCTTGCCGTACTGCTCCAGCAGCCGACCCATCGCGGCGTAGCCATCCTTCTCGCCATATGCCCCTTCTACAACCGCATTCTCATCGAATTCCAAACCGGCCTCCTCCATGGCATCCCGGTATCCCAGGTACCGCTCCTGGCCAATTTTCGCAATATTGCGATCCTGCCCGTTATCCACTTCAAGAATTCCCGAAAGATGTGCAATTTTTTTATATCCCCGTTCGATCAGGTGCAAAACACCTCTGCGTGCCCCGCCCCGATCTTCCACTTTTATATAGCTAAAGTTGTCACTAATAAATCCGCGATCATAAAATACCAGGTGCACCCCCATATCATGTACCATTTCGAACGTTTTCATATCTTTTGTTCGCTCAGATATGGAAACCAAGAGCCCTTCCACCCGCATATTAAGCATCGACTCTATATGTTTTTTCTCCAGCTCGGGATCCTCCATGGAGATTCCCAGGATCACCTCGTACTTTGTCCGCAGGGCCGCCTGGTAAATCCCCTGGATGACCGAGGAAAAAAAGGTATGGGCAATTTTGGGGACGATAACGCCAATGGTATTGGTCTTTTGAGAAGTCAGCGAACGTGCCACAAGATTCGGGCGATACCCCATCTTGTCTGCCATCTCTTTTACTTTTTTCCTGGTTTCTTCAGATATATCCGGATGATCGCGCAGCGCTTTAGAGACACTCACCTTGGTGAGATCCAGTTTTTTTGCGATGTCTTTTAACCGTACATTTTTCATTGGTTATTATCTTAAGATTAATAACGCCAAATAAAAGAAAGTCCGCCTGCTTTTACCTTTTTGATGCAGATCCAAGCTCTCCCTGTTGAGCTCTTCAACGCTCTTTAAAAAAGGTATTTTTTTAATATTAATACAGTTCCAGTTTTTATCTTTGTAAAATCGCTGCCTTCAAAACATACATTGACGTGATTCCAGGTCCGGAATTCACCGCCGTGTCATTTTCCCTATGTAAATATGAGCTCTTTGCAAAACCCTCGACTCGTCATTGTGAGGAACTGCAGTTCCGCCTGCGAGATCGTTGGGCCCCTGCAAAGCAGAAGGTTCTGAAAAGTTCCCTGTAAAAAGTCGAGGCATTGCAATGAGCCTGTGCAATGCCTCGAACGGATGTATCCAGCATGTGTAAGTGATTCGCTCAGGCTCCGCGGGTTGGATGCGGCGTGAGCGACGTCAAATCATCTATGCGAACCGGTTTGCCGGATTCAATACTCTTGCGAGCTGCAATACCCACCAGTATTGACATGGCACCATCCCGGCTGCCGGCAGAGTGACCCAGGGGGTCATCCATATCGGTGTTGCGGAAAATCTGGTTCTGCAGGCGAATATCTCCACCGCCGTGCCCGCCACTCTCCTGGAACACCTTGATCTGCTCATGCTTGCTGCTGAAGTTATCCATCACCATGATCTCTTCATAGTCGGTTGCCTCGTCCATCTCGTCCTGGGACATCTCCTGGCTGTGCAGCTCGGCCTGGCTCACTTTTTCCTGTTCTCTCCACGGGATGCCGTGCCATGCATCAATCCGGCCGTCAAATCCGTTGAAAGCGATCTTCATACCTTCATACGGTGAATACGTGGTAAGCGAGTAGTTCACCTGAACGTTATTTGCATACTCAACCTGGACAGACATCTTGTCGTATATATCGATTTCGTGCCTCCAGAGACAGTTGTCCCGGATATAGCCGTCGTGGTGCTCATTATCCACATACAGGTCCATGTAGGTGTCGTTCTGGGTAATATCCCAGTAAAATCGGCACTTGTCTTTATGGGGACAGGTTCGACACTTGTTCCCACGGAACGGATGATTGCTTCCATAGTGCTCCAGCGCCCCCTCGGCGTACACCTCAACGGGATCGGAGTCGAGCCACCAGTTCAGCAGGTCGAAATGGTGCGTGGCCTTGTGGACCAGCAGTGTTCCGCCACTGGATTCTTCTCCGTGCCAGCGACGGAAATAGGAGGCCCCGTGATAGACATTCAGGTACCAGTGAAAATCGACGGATGTGATTTTGCCGACCCGCCGGTTCACCAGCATCTCCTTTAGCTTGGTGTGATGCGGACTGTACCGGTAGTTGAAGCCCACGATGACCTCGGCTTCAGAATTGGCCTCGGCATCCAGCACGCGCTGGCATTTAATTTCGTCCGTGGTCATCGGTTTTTCTGTAAGCACGTCTATATCCCGCTCAAGGGCCCCGATGATAAACTGGTGGTGCGTGGCATCCACCGTTGTGACGATCAGCATATCCGGGTTTACCGTATCCATCATCTCATCAAAATCGGTAAAGGTAGGGCAGTCGGCCCCGATAAAACCTTTACCATACTCCAGGCGACCCGGGTTGATATCACACAGGCCGACAAATTCGATGATATCGCCGTACCGTTCCCGAATGGTCCGCCCCCAGAACGTGATACCCCGGATTCCCGTACCTACCAGGGCGATCCGTTTTTTCTGGGTTTGCGGATTTTGGGGACTTTTCGAAAACGCCCCCGCCGGGGTGGCAAGCATGGACCCGGCAACAGCTCCGGTTGTACTTTTTAAGAAATCCTTACGTGTAAACTTTTTTTGTGACATATGAATATCCCGTCATTTGATTATTAACTATGTGTTGTTTAAACCTTCCGTTAAGGCTGTATACTCTGCACGCCGAAACATTCGGCTGAGGATACAACCCTCTGATCCCAAAACCTTTTATAAATCTACCAATACAAGCCGGAGTGTTTCAGGAATACAAAAGAGGAGTGCATGATACCGCAGCCCTTCATCATCCCAATAAATACCGGTTTTGTGCCTTCCATCCGATAGCCATGACCCCCGGTCATCGATCCGTTACCGGTTCCCAACAACCCGCCCGACCACCTTGCAGCAGTCGAACCCTATCGCTAATTAACCGGTTACTTTGATTATAAAGTATTAGTTAATTTTTAAAAAGACAATTTTATCCATCCCGTGTTTGCTAATGGGCCCTTGGGACAATTCCCGGCGCAGTCCTGTGCATAACACCGGAGTTGGCTGCTTTCCGGCAAACGGGTCAAACTCCTCCCATCGCCAAACCGCGAAAAACAAGGTACCCGCCCAGGGCCACCGCCAGCCAGGGCAATACGCGGTTGATACGCCGGCGCAGCCTCAGGCTGATCAAATTTGGAGCCATCGCCATCAACATCATCGCGGGGAAGGTACCGAGGCCGAACAGCGCCATATAGCTCATTCCGCCGATAACCGACTCCGTGGTAAGCGAGGACGCCAACCCGACATACACAAACCCGCAGGGCAGCAACCCGTTGAGAATTCCTGTCACCAGCATCGTACTGTTTCCACGCCGGCTCATCTGCTGTTTAAGCTTTTGCCGAAGCCAGTCGAAAAACCGCTGAACAGGCTTGATGCGCTGTATTCCGGCGGAAGAGATCACGGGAAGAAAAGCGCCTGCGATAATCAGCATGCCAAGAAAAACGGAGAGCGGTCGCTGCAGACCGGCAAGAGAAACGGCCTGCCCCGCTCCCCCGACTACGCCCCCGAGCAGGCTGTAGGTAAGAATCCGCCCGAGGTTGTAGATCCCTTTCCGGGTCAGTTCGGCGGCCATCCCTGCCCCGGAACCGGGCAGTGCCATTGCAATGGGCCCACACATCCCCACACAGTGGAAACTCCCAAACAGGCCGATCGTGAAGGCGGTCCACAGTTCCATGCAGGGCTTTGTTTTATGTTACGGGTTGAAAGTTAGTCTCGCTTCGGTTTTGTTCTCCGCAGAGGTTATTGAAAAACATGCGGTCGGTATCTTTTGATCCGTTAAATACTAAAGAAAAATGGATTCTTCCTCGAAATATTCTTTCTCCCCCGACTGCCACGTAACCTGAACCAACCACTTCCCTTTTGCAAGGCTTCGGGTCGAAATCAGCTGTTTACCATCCGCGTCAAGCGACAAGCTAACTGAGTGATCGAGGCTGGAATTGCTGGGCCGGTAAAGTCGGATTGTACCTTTGGGTTTCAGCGATAGCTGTGCCGCGGGAAATTGAATGTGTATCTCCCGCGATTCCGTCTGGCTGATCCTGACAGAATTTTCAAGAGACCGCGCGTGTTCGATACGATCAATCTGCTGCTGGTATTTGGCCGCCTGCTCGTAATGGTTTTCACTGACCATGTAGTAGTCCAGACTCACCAGGTAAAACACCACGCCGAGGGTCGTAATCACAAACAGGGCGATGACGACCGCAAGGCCTTTTCCCCAGTTCCAGAAGACTTTTTGTTGATTGTTACCAGGTTGCTGGCTCATATTCCAATTTTCAATTACAGATTTCCTTTGAACAGGTGCGAGCGTCCCGCTCGTACCATATTGTGAAGCATCGATTATAGATTTCCGATATCACTTATAAGGCTCACTGCGTATTAAGTCACCGTCTGTTAATTTAGTTATCGGTTATTAGGAATTAGTTATTAGTCGTCAATACTCGCCAACTAATAACCAGTAACAGATAACTAAATCGCGCCTTTGCTTCATTTACTCCGGGCGGTTCACGAATACCAAGGCCACGCTATTTAAAATCATTTCTAATTCTTAATTCTTCATTTTTCATTCCTGATTCCCTTCCGAACCTGGTCCGATAAATCCTGAAGTAACCGTTTCCACCTTTTCACCGTTTGCATAGACATCGAACACCAGTTCTGTCGATGCCGCATTCAGCTGGTTCCCGTCAAGCGTGACCAACAGCCGACCCTGCGCAGAACCCTGGGCCGGAATAGCGCTGATATCTCCCAGCTCCGAGAGCTCTCCCTCCGGCTGACGCAGGCGCACCTCGTAGTCGATCTCCTCAAAGGTTTTGTTGATCGCCCTGATTTCATAAATGTTGCTGTACCGGTTGTTTGGCAGCTCCTGGTAGAGCGTACCCGGCTGGCGCAGAATGCTGGTTTCAGTATCCGGACGCATACTAAGCAGAGTAACAAAAATACCCAGCAACACCACCAGTATGCCGCTGTATCCCGCCACGCGGGGCGTAAGAATCCTGCTCTTGCCCTCTTTTATCGCTTCTTCAGAAGAATATCGAATAAGCCCGCGCGGCTTGTCGATCTTGTCCATTACCTCGTCGCAGGCATCGATGCAGGCGGTGCAGTGCACGCACTCCAGCTGGGTGCCGTTGCGGATGTCAATTCCCATCGGACACACGCGCACGCATTGCTTGCAGTCTATACAATCTCCGTAGCTGGTGGGGCTGAGCCCGAGATCCCCGAGCGTCGCTTTCCGGCCAATGTCGTCGCGCTCCGACACTTTGCCCCGGGGTTCGCCGCGCACGTAATCGTACATTACGTTGATGGAATTGTTGTCCAGCAATACCGACTGCATACGCCCATATGGGCAAATAAAGTGACAGACCTGCTCCCGTAGAAATGCAAACACCCCGTAAAACACGCCGCTGAAGATGATCATCGCTGAAAGCCCGGCGATATGCTCTGAAGGCGGATCAGTGACAATGACATACAGTTCATCCACCCCGATGATGTAGGCCAGAAAAAGATTTGATATGATAAAGGCCAAACCAAAGAAAATCCCGTGCTTAAGCGTCTTTTTCCAGATTTTAGTCCAGTTCCAGGGCGCCCTGTCCAGCCGGATTTGCGCACCACGGTCGCCCTCAATCCAGTACTCTATTCGCCGGAACACCATCTCCATAAAGATGGTCTGCGGGCAGGCCCATCCACACCACAACCTTCCAAAAACCGCGGTAAACAGCACAATGAATATCACAATGGAAAGCGCCCCGAACACCAGCAGGTGTAGGTCCTGCGGCCAGAACGCCACCCCAAAAAACACAAATTTGCGCTCCAGGATATTCAGCAACAGCAGCGGCTGCCCGTTAACCGTGATAAACGGGGCCGAAAAGAAGAACAGCAGCAATATTACGGCAACGACATTCCGAGCCTTGTAATACCGACCGCTCGGTTTTTTGGGAAAAATCCAGTTTCGCCTGCCCTCTTCATCGACGGTAGACAGGTGATCCCGGAAGGATTCCCGGCTGTTGCGTATGTCATCTGATCGTGCCATCTGCTTCTTTTGAAGTACTGTAAATTGTGATCTCGCTACTTATTCTAATGTGGCAGCAAAGACTCTATTAATCCGGATTATTCACTAGGCCTGTTTGCACTATTTTAACTTCAACTCATCACATGATCAAATTTCGTAGCCGTTTCGAATAATATCCAAATGTTAGCTACAGATCATTTTCATTATGTGAAATAACCTCAGTTCGATATAAGAAACTGCTAAGCAAACAAGGCGCTTTCAAATCCCTCCTTCAGGAGGGTGCCGAAATTCCGTGTGTTTTCGGAATTTCGGCGGGAGGTGTCAGGTATCATGCATGAAACTTCCGACACCCCTCAGATAGATTTGAGGAATAACTCAAATCTATCATCTCCCCTTAAGGGGAGATTTAGTCGAGCCCTGATTACGAACCTGAGCTCAGCGGACCTTCCTGGCACGGCTGGGTGCGGCTCATATCCGCCTCTTTCGCGTCCGGGGGGTCGGTCCCCTGCAATGAGGCGATGTAGCTGACCAGGTGCTGCACCTGCTCGTTGCTCAGCTTCGTGCCGCTGCCGTATGGCAACATTCCCATATCGGGGTATCCGTTAATAATACTCGCGGCGATATCCCTGGGCGTACAGCCGTGCATCCAGTACTCGTCCGTCAGGTTGGGCCCCACCATGCCCTGCCCCTGGTTGCCGTGGCAGGTAAAACAGAGCTGACCGGGATTATCAAACAGTGCCTTTCCCGCGGCGATATCCTCCTGATCGGTACTGATGGTCCAGGAAAACTCCTCAACCGGATCGCCCTCCTCTTCAGGAGTTCCGAATCGGGCTTCAGCCGCCGCTACCTCCTGCTGGTATTCCTCGTGCTGGGTGGGGCCCCACCCGAGCACCTGGTAGTAGAGCAGGTAGCCCACCCCAAACGCAATGGTGAAATAAAACAACCAGAGCCACCAAACCGGCTTATGATTGTCGAGCTCACGAATTCCGTCATACTCGTGATCCAGCAACTTATCCTTTTCGTCGTCAAATACTTTCATGATCCTTTTTGATATTGGGTTTCAATTTCTTCGTCGGTTTCCAGAGGCAGACGGGCGGCATCCTCCCAGTGGCTGTTTCCCTTCCTCAGCAGACAGATTACCAGCCAGGTAAAAAAACCGAAAAAAATCACCAGCGAAATACTGGGAAAGATACCGATACCCTCTATAGATCTGAGAACTTCTTTATACATGATGTTGTATTGCTTTTGGCCAGCTGTGACACTGAGCATCCCAGCCAGATATTCAATTTATGTTCACAAGTTGATTTCGTACCAATGTCACGTCAAATCCTGGATTTTGGTCTCTTCCTGACCGAACGCGAACAGCTCCGATCCTCCCCCTGTTCTCCATCTCCAGGGTGGAACTCTTTGACCGCATCTGGATTATTGCCGGGCCTTTATCCCGCATTGGCTACTCGCTTTCCGGTCGTTGTTCCAGTTCGGCGGTTCCGATCACCTTGCTGGACGGGAGTCCCTCAAACGGGTTGTTATCGCCCTTGATATCGACTCCCAGCCGCTGCAGGTAGGCGATCATCGCGATTATCTGCTTGTCGGACGTGATCTCAATGCCGTCCACCTCCTTGAACCCGGCCTGGTGCAGTTCCTGGGTAATCTCTTCTGCCTGGGCCTTCATATCAGCCAGGGCCTGCTCCTCATATCCCTCGGCATAGGGAACGCCCACCGACCTGAGAGCTGAAATCCGGTTGCCGATCGACTCCATATCCATTTGCTGGGAAAACATCCAGGGATACGCAGGCATAATGGAGCCCGGGGAAGTGGATTCAGGATCGTACATGTGCCGCAAGTGCCAGGAATCAGGATATTTCCCCCCGACCCGGTGCAGATCGGGACCGGTGCGCTTGGAGCCCCACAGGAAGGGATGATCATAGACAAATTCACCCGCCTTGGAGTACTCGCCATACCGCTCCGTTTCGGAACGGAACGGGCGGATCATCTGCGAGTGACAGTTGTTGCAGCCCTCGGCGATGTAGATATCGCGGCCCTCCACCTCAAGCGGCGTATACGGTTTTACGCTGGAGATAGTCGGCACATTGGAATCGATCAGGGCAGTCGGGACATACTCCACAATGCCCCCGATCAGGATTACGACCAATGTCAGCGCGGTAAGCTGAATCGGGCGACTTTCCAGGCGCCGGTGCCAGGTTTCTTTGGCGTTGGCCGAAGGATCGGCAATGGGCTGGGCCTCGTCCTCTTCGGCGGCGACAAACTGTCCGGAAGCGGCGGTTTTCCACAGATTATACACCGAGATGATGGCACCGGTAATAAAGAGTGTACCCCCGACCGCACGCAAGGCGTACATCGGGATGATTTGCTGAACCGTCTCCAGGAAATTGGGATACTGCAACACGCCTTCCGCGGTGAACTCTTTCCACATCAGGCTTTGGGTGATGCCGCCCCAGTACATCGGGATGACGTAGAAGATCGCCCCAAGCGTGGCGAACCAGAAGTGAACGTTGGCCAGCTTCGTGGAATAGAGGTCGGTCTCATAAATCCTGGGCGTAATATAGTAGAGCATCGCAAAGGTCAGTCCGCCGTTCCAGAGCAGGGCGCCCAGGTGTACGTGACCGATAATATAGTCGCTGTAGTGTGCCACGGCGTTCACGTTTCCGATAGAGAGCATCGGGCCCTCAAAGGTGGCCATCCCGTAGGCGGTCACTCCAACCACGAGAAATTTCAGCACCGGGTCTTCCCGAACGCGATCCCACGCCCCCCGCAGTGTTAACAATCCATTCAACATGCCACCCCAGGATGGCGCGATAAGCATGAGGCTAAAGACGGTTCCGAGCGCCTGCGCCCATCCCGGCAGCGCCGTGTAGAGCAGGTGGTGCGGACCCGCCCAGATGTAGATAAAGATCAGTGACCAGAAGTGCACAATCGACAGCCGGTAGGAAAAGATCGGTCGGTTGGCCGCTTTCGGGATAAAGTAGTACATGATGCCGAGGAACGGCGTCGTCAGGAAGAAGGCCACCGCGTTGTGCCCGTACCACCACTGCACCAGCGCATCCTGCACTCCTGCGTACACCGGGTAGCTTTTCAGGAGGGTGGCGGGGATCTCAATAGAGTTCACCACGTGCAGCACCGCCACCGTCACAAACGTGGCGATATAAAACCAGATCGCGACATACAGGTGCTTTTCGCGACGCTTCCAGATCGTCATCAGCATGTTGATGCCGAATATGACCCATATAACAGTGATGGCAATATCGATCGGCCACTCCAGCTCGGCGTACTCCTTGCTGGTATTAAAGCCCATCGGCAGGGTTATTACCGCGGATAGAATGATCGCCTGCCATCCCCAGAAGTTGATTTTACTGAGCAGGTTGCTCCACATCGGGGCCTTGCAGAGCCGGGGAAGCGAGTAATACACACCGTAAAAAATGGCGTTACCCGCAAACGCAAAGATTACCGCGTTGGTGTGGAGCGGTCGGAGTCGCCCGTAGGAGAGTTCCGGGATCAGGCCCAGAAAACCCGGCCAGATCAGCTTCAGGGCTACCGTCAGGCCGACCAGGAACCCGATGATTCCCCAGAAGATGGTGGCTATCCCGAACTTCCGGACGATCTCGTTATCATACTTAAATGTTTCTACAGCCATTAATCTTGATCTTGTTTATGGGTTGATGATTGTTTTTTATTGGATTTCGTTGTGTTGTCAAAAAGAATCCTTATCGACGGGGTGTGGGGGTCGTCAAACTGCCCGGAGCGCACGGCCCAGAAAAATAGTCCCAGGAAAATCAGGGCCACCAGCAGGCTGAATCCTATGAGCATAAAAATTACTTCCATGTGGCCAGCCCCATATTTTTTGCCGTTAAAATGGTTGTCACGCTCGTAAATACCATGATGCTGATGGAGCTCAGCGGCATCAGGACCGCCGCCACCAGGGGTGAGAGGTGCCCTGTTACGGCAAAACTGAGTCCCACAACATTGTAGATCAGCGACAGACCAAAGCTCCAGAGAATGATGCGAATACTCTTCTGTGCAAAATGGATGAAGCGATCCATCGAAGAGATCGCATCCCCATCCAGGATGGCATCACAGGCCGGGGTAAAAGAACTGAGATTGTCGGTCAGCGCGATCCCGAAGTTGCTCTGCTGAAGGGCACCGGCGTCGTTCAGACCATCGCCGATCATCAGGATGTTCCTGTCTTCGTTCTGCAGATTTTTGATAAAATCGAGTTTTTCCTGTGGCTTCCGGTTGAACAGCAGAGAATTGTTACTGAAATAAGTCTCAAGCTCCGCTTTCTGCCGGTCGTTATCGCCGGAGACCAGGAAGAGGCCGAAACGCTTCCTGAGATCATCAAGCAGCGTGGCAACGCCCGTACGATAATGGCTTCTCATTTCGAACCAGCCTTTCCACTCCCCGTCAATGGCTACATGGACCCGGGAGGCGTATTTGGCAGATCGATCCTGATTCATCATGCCCAAACCGGTTTCTTCGGCTACAAATTCTGCAGATCCGATAACCAGCTTTTTCCCATCCACGGTGGCTTTAAGGCCCTTGTTAATAACTTCCTCAAACTCATTAACCACTTTGAGCGGCATCGACTCCAGCCAGCCCACGATTTTACGGCTCAGCGGGTGTACCGACTGCTTGCAGACCGATTTGACCATCCGGTATTCCTCTTCGGTCAGCTTACCGCCATCAAACGAAACATCGGCCTGGTCAGATTTTGTCAAGGTTCCTGTTTTATCGAATACTACATCCGTAATTTTGGATAGATTTTCTATGACCTCTATGCCCTTGATGTAGAGCCCGTTGCGGGAAAAGATATTGAGTGCGGAACCCAGCGTAAACGGGGTAGAGAGCGCAAGCGCACAGGGGCAGGCGATGATCAGCACGGCCGTGAACACGTTAATGCCCTGACCGGCCCCCTCCGGCAGCCACATCAGTCCGGCCACCATGGCAATAGTTAGCACTGAAAGCGTAAAATGGGGACTGATGCGATCGGCCAGCGAGCTCACATTACCTCTTGTCGAAGCCGAATCAAATGCAGCGTCATTCCATAGTTTGGTCAGGTAGCTGTTGGAAACCTCACTGGTGGCGGTCATCAGCGCAGATTTGCCCACGATGCGTCCGCCGGCATAGATGGTCTCGCCCTGTTCAATTTTAACTGGTTCCGATTCGCCGGTGATAAAACTGTAATCCACAAAGCACTGCTCAGAAAGCAGAGTGGCATCGGCCGGAACAAGCTCCTGGTTGCGGATCAGCATGCGAACACCTTCGCCAATTTTGTGGATGGAGGTGGAGCGTTCTATCCCGTTCTGACCCAGGATGGTCACTGAAAGCGGCAGGTATGATTTGTAATCTCGATCGAACGCCAGCCGCTCATAGGTTTTTTTCTGGATCATGCGCCCGATCAGAAGGAAGAAAACAAGGCCGGTAAAAGAGTCCATGTATCCCGTACCGATACCGGTCATGATTTCATATACGCTGCGGCCAAACAGCGCCAGGATCCCGATGGAGATCGGTACATCCAGGTTGATACCGCCCTGCCGCAACGCCGCCCAGGCCGACTTCAGGTAGTCGCTGCTGCTGAAAAGCAATACGGGCAGACCGAGGGCAATGTTCAGAATCCCAAAAAAGACAGTGAAGTAACCGTGACTGTCCAGGTCGGTGGCGCTACCGGCCAGGTAATCCGGGAAACTGAACAGCATGATGTTGCCAAATGCAAAACCGGCCACACCCATCTTGAGCCACAGCCGCCGATCGGGGGTGGACCGTTTCTTATTTTCAACCTGGTCCAGCCGAAACTCCGGTTCATATCCGATGGAGTGGAGCAGCTCTGAAATAGTGCGCAGGCTGGTCTGCTGATGATTAAAGGTGAGGCTCAGTTCCCGTTTCAGGAAGTTGACACTGCTCTGAGTTATGCCATTATCCAGCTTGTAGATATTTTCCAGCAGCCATACGCAGGATGTGCAGTGAATGCCCGGGATATAAAGACGAACCGAGGTTTTTGCGCCATCCCGGAAGTCAACAATTTCGTCCAACAGTGCCTCATCTTCCAGGTACTCAAACCGCCCGGACCGTTGTTTCCCGTTCAGCGAGATGCCCGGCTGCTCCTGCAGGCAGTAGTAGGTTTCCATCTCGTTTTCATCCAGAATCTGGTACACCATCTTGCAGCCTTCGCAACAGAACGACTTTTCATCAACGGCAACCGCATCAGATCCACAGGCCTCCCCACAGTGGTAACACGCTGTCGATCTGTCTGTCAGTAGCTGTTGCTGCATTCGATGCTTCCGCTGGTTCTTTATTTAATCGTTGTTAAACTGGAACCTCAGGTCGAACCACGCCTGCGACATCGACTGCTCGCAGTCGGCAAACGTGGTATTGGCAAGCCAGTCCTGGATTTTATCTCGCTCTTCTGACCAAAAATTGTGAAACGGGCAGGGTTCAATGGTACCGCACCCCTCGATACCGAGGAAGCAGTGCTCAAAAAAGTCCATCCCGTCAATCGCCTTTATCACGTCGATTAACGGTATCTCTTCGGGATCGCGGACCAGATACACCCCACCGTTCAGTCCGCGCCGGGATTTGAGTATGCCGGCAGGCTTTAGTTTGGACAGCACCTGCGAGAGATAGGCCGGCGGACAGTTCAGCGGTTCTGCCAGTGCGGCAGCTGAAACCGTTGTACCCGGTGATTGTTTAGCCAGCGTAATAATTGCTGAAATGGCGTACTGAGCGCCCTGAGAGATCAACTTCAATGCTCAAGAATGATTTAAATCCTTTAAAACCGATAATCGAATATGATTATCCGATTTTACGGTTCTCGCTGTTTAGACTCAATATGAATTAAAGGTATTTTACTCCTTTATCTATTTTTAGCCCTAAGGAACGACAGGCACTCCAAGCAAGCGGGACGTGCCCAAAGCTCCCCCGTACATTCTTATTTGGGGGGGGAGACCTTTACAGAATCTGCTTTTGGTTGGGAGGGGGTTGTAACACCGACCTCATTGACCTTGTAAACGGGAGTTAAACTCCCTCAGAACGAGGAAAGGAGGGGTTTACAAAATCCTCATTTACTTCAATGGCCATCAATGAACCAGAAGATTTTGCAATACCGTTGGCGCGTTATGTGCAGTTAAAAGTAGAGAATGGGATGTTCTTCGAATTAGGTTTGACTAACTGCTTGAATAGATTAGAAGAGTATAGCTTGCTATAAAAACCCTAGCGGATTACCTCTCAACAGACTCAAGTTTTTTTACCTATAACTATCATCCACCCGATGAGCAATCGATTTATATTTGGTGCGAAATACTTGTGCGTTTTCTCTTTAGTTTTTGAAAATAGGTGGGATGCAGCCCGGTGAACTTTTTGAATTGAGCGATTAAGTAGTGTTCGTTTTTGTACCGAAGCTTTTGCGATATTTCCGCCAGGGACAGGTCCTCATACAGCAGAAGCTCTTTAACCCGTTCAATTTTTTGTAGCAGGATAAACTGCATAATTGATATCCCCTTTACATCCGAAAATATTTTCAGTAACGATTCCCTTTCCGATCCCAGGCTTTTACCAATGATATCCTCAAAATTGAGGTTGGGCAATTCATCGGAATAATGGATCACTTCTATGACGGTGTTTATGATGCGATCGATAAGCATACTGTTACTTTGGTCAAGCAGCTCCAGGCCCGATTGCATCAAATTCCTGTTGAGCTCCTCAAGTTGGGTCTGTGTCGTTTCTTCAAGAAACTCTATGGCGCCATGGGGAGAAATTGAGTATCTGAGGCTCGCTTTGCCAAGCTCCTCCTTAAGTATCATTTTGCACCTCAAACTCACCATATATTTCACATACCGCCGGGTAGATACCATGATCAACAATTCATTTTTTCGGTTTTATTCATTTACGCCCATCGTCAAAAAGAGCAATACCAGAGTCGTGGAAACACTGAAAACCTTTATTAAAAATGCTCAAATATTTAATTGGGTCAAAATGCGGTACCATAAAGCCCGCAGTTACGCTTCATTATTATGTTTGTCCAGGTGATTCCGAAGTGTTTTCCTGGTAAACCCCAATATTTTGGCTGCTTCGGTCTTGTTATTATCAACGGAATCAAGCGTTTGGTTAATTACTTCTTGTTCAACCTGTTTCAACGAGGACCCAAATTTTATTTGAATAATTTTATCAGCCAACGAATGGTAATTCACAGGATGTATGCTGCCATTTTTACATATCTGCATGGGAAGGTTTTCACGATCGATAATATCCCCTTCGGACAATATCACGCATCGCTCAACGGCGTTTTTCAATTCACGAACATTCCCGGGCCAGCTATGTTTCATCAGCGATTCTATGCAGTCATCAGAAAATTTCCTGGGCTCTTTCCCATAAAGGTTGAGAAAATGATCTTTATAATACCGAGTCAATAGTCGAATATCCTCCTTGCGTTCGCGCAGCGGGGGCACGTGGAGCTCGATAACATTGAGCCGGTAGAACAGGTCTTCCCGGAAGTCGCCCGATTTAACCTGTTCAGACAGTATTTTGTTGGTGGCAGAAATCAGGGAAATATCCACTTGAATATCTTCTTTTCCTCCCAGCCTGCGAAATGTACCGAGCTCAACCACCCGCAATAGTTTGGCCTGTATAGATTTGGGCATCTCTCCGATTTCATCCAGGAACAAGGTTCCGCCATCGGCTTGCTCAAAACAGCCTGTTCTCTGTTCATGAGCGCCGGTAAACGCGCCCTTTTCATGGCCGAAAAACGTGCTCTCCGCCAGGTCTGCGGGTATAGCCCCACAATTTATCGTAACCATCGGTTTATCTCTGCGTGGCCCGTAATAATGAAACAGGCGGGCCATCACCTCCTTGCCCGTACCATTTTCCCCGGTAATCAGTACAGCGGGGCACCCTGTTTGGGCAACTTGTCTAACTTTGGTAACCAAATCTTTCATATCCTTGTTTCGAGTCAGGCATACCGGTTTCTCAGTTGCGTTCCGTGCCATATTATTTACACTCCGTTAATTGCGCTTAAACCATTTCCGTGATATAAAAAAGAAGGCAGGATCTCACTAGGCCTGCCTTCCTGATTGAAGACAGTCCTCGCAAACTGCCTTCGCTCTCTCTTATTCCTTTCATATTCTTAATTTCCAAACCTGATATTGCACTATCCTTTCCATCCGAGTGCCATAAGGCGCTGTTCAAGACCTGTCAACGTCAGGCTATTTCCGGTAATGTAATTCTGCAGGTTTGCCGTTCTCAAGTCTTCATTACATAAATTGTTCGCTTTTATTTTACAATAAGCATTAAACAGTACATTCATTTCAAGCATCTCTTTCTCATTCAAATAATAGTGCCTGGCTTTTTCCAACAGGAGACTAACCGATTGGGGCCTGACCACCAGTTGGTGGAAGTCATCCATAAAGTCGTTGTAATCCGACATGATGTTAGAACCTTTATCAGGATCAGTTTGCTTGATCCTTGCAAGAGTTTGTTCCAGTTTTTTTAATCTGAGCTCCAAATCCATCAGCTTACCTCCTCATATCCGCTTTTGATTGTCGTGGATATCATTTTAAACCGGTCATTCGCCTTGAACGAATTGCGGGCGTGGGCCGGTACAATAATCGATTCCCCGGTTTCCAGGAGTGTTGATTTTCCATCGATTATAACCTCCGCATTCCCGTCAATAATCTGTATAAACTTATCGAACGGGGAGGTCTTCTCCTCCAGTTTCTCTCCGGTATCAAAAGAGACGGCATTAATATTCCCCGTCGCCTTCTTTATAATCGTTTTAATCACCACCGAATCGGGGACGTATTCGATGATTTCGACAATAATCATCGCTTTTGACTTTTCAAGCTCGAACGATTCTTTCATTTGATAACGATTACTTTGAAGGTTTACCGGGTGGTAAAAGATCGGATCATTATTTACTCATTCTGTACCATTCTCATTTTTCTGTGTTCTTTCTGTGTATAGAAGAATATTCAGAAATTATGGGTAGAGTGCGTTACACACTTGCAAGAGGAATCTTACATAAATTACAGGTTTTCACCTTTCGCTTACTCATACCCCGATCATCATTGCAAAATGTGATGACGGGGGGTAGCCTCTGCCGGGCGGGTGTAAAATCTGCAACAAAAACCAAAACGTATGTAATAGCCTACAGGCAATTTTTTGGCATCTTTAATGCGATATCGCATTAAAGGACCAAACAAGATGTCTGCCGTCAAAAAAGTAACATTCAACAACAGCACCAGCCGGGAATTCAGTAACACTGTAAAACAGCGGGTCAATCAATATTTTGAAGAGCATGACCTCTCAAAACATGCCAACCTGCAGATGGTCCTGAAAACCATCGTGTTGCTGACCCTGTACTTCGGCTCGTATGCCCTGATCATATCGGGACAGCTTTCCCTTACGGCGATGTGGTTTTTAACATTTGTGATGGGCGTCGGGATGGCCGGAATCGGCTTCTCGGTATCGCACGATGCCCTGCACGGGGCCTACTCTTCCAACAAGTATGTCAACCGCGCCCTGGGATACACCTTTGACCTGATGGGAGCCAACGGGTACATCTGGAAAATCACCCACAACATTATCCACCACACCTACACCAACATTCACGGGCATGATGAAGACCTGGAGGTGGCCGGGTTTATCAGGCTCTCCCCGCACTCTGAATACAAGCCGATCCATCGCGTGCAGCATATCCTGGCCTTTTTTGCCTACAGCCTGGCCACCTTCTTCTGGGTCTTCGTTAAGGATTACAAGCATTTTCTGAAAGACAATATCGGCCCGTACGAAAACAAAACTCATCCCACAAGCGAATGGATCATCCTGTTTGTGACCAAGGGCATCTATTACAGCTACATGCTGGTGCTGCCGATGCTGGTGCTCGATATTACCTGGGTGCACCTGTTGATAGGATTTGCAACGCTCCATCTTACGGCCGGCCTGATACTGGGTATCATCTTTCAGCTTGCCCACGTGGTGGAGGGGACCGACCACCCGGTGCCCGATGAAGAGAACATGATTGACGAGCACTGGATGATACACGAGATGGTGACTACCAATAATTTTGCGCGGGACAACAAGGCGTTGTGCTGGTTTGTCGGCGGATTGAATTTTCAGATAGAGCATCACCTGTTCCCGGGAATATGCAGCGTGCACTACCCGGCCATCAGTCATATTGTGGAAAAGACGGCCGATGAATTTGGTATTCCCTACAATCAGCATGACACCTTCCTCGAAGCAGTGGCGTCACATTATCGCACGCTCAAAAAATTCGGGGATCCGGACTTCACCTATTCTGAAGCTCACATGTGAGAGATCTGCAGAGAGCTTTGGTCATCGTTTGGAGGGAGTTGTACTCCCGCTAACGAGCATGTAAGGTCGGTGGTACAACCACCTCCCAACAAATTAGCTCGCATGTGAGATATCTGTAATCTTTTTATGGGTTTATGTAACTATAAATTAACACCGACAGGGTACATTAAAACTGAATCAGATAATGCTAACAAATGGGCTTGAACATGGATAAACATAATAAAGACCGAAAGAAAAAATCTTCCTCCCCCAAAAAATATTATCCCAAGGGGAGCAAAGACAACGATTCGAAACAGCCGGAAAAGAAAGCTGAAAAGAAGCAGGCTTAACCTTTAAGAATCCCCTTTAGGTCGAATCTCTGTTTTATCCGGAGGTTCGACTTTTACACCGAGGGGCATGCAAAACCCTCAAAAAAGAAACACTCACTTATCCTCACTGTTGATCTGAGATATACATTTGGATAAAGCGTCAAAATGATTTCCGGATATCAGAATCGCCAAACAAACTGCATGATGTAATGAATGATAATGAGCCGGCCCGACCCCAACAATCTGTCTCTCGTGCTATCGAAGGGAATAAACAGTACCTTAACCTACAGCCATACGTAACGTTGGCTCAGCACATCATGGATGCACCGGTTTGTGAAATCCACATCATGGATGCTCATTACCAGCGCACGGTAGCACACAATATAGATAAAGCCGTCTATAAAGATATCATCAACTACAATGCAATAAGGCAAAACGGAACCGTTTATGAAGTGGAGGATCTCGCTAATGACAGGCGCTATAAAGATCACGCTTACGTGAAGAACCCTCCCTTTTTTCAATATTTCTGCAGCGCTAACCTCACTGCTAAAAACGGCAGGGATATCGGCTGTATCTACGTGCTGGATACCAAACCAAAATCTGTTTCAACCAACCAGAAGAAACAGCTCCGACACCTTGCCCGGTTAGCCGTGAACGTCATTGAATATGAAAACAGATACAGAGAGATGGCTTCGAAATTAGAGGTGCTGAGTGATAGCCTTCATAAACTTAACCATGATGTGCGCACCCCCATCAGCGGCATTATGGGGATCTCCGACCTGTTGATCGAAAAGAAAGATTACATTGAATTCCCTGCCCGGGAACTTACGATGATAAAAGAATCTGCCGAAACAATCCTCAATATTATCGATGGAGTTTTAGAAGCTTCGATCATCGATGACTACGTACAAGAAGAGCAGGGAAAAAAGCGATTCGGTATTATTGTTGAACAGTTACAACACCTGTTCGATCCTCCGTCGAAAGCAAAGGGGATCTCTCTGGCGTTTGACAGCCACGTAAACACCGGGCTCAAAGTGTCTCAATCTTTTGCTCTTAAACTGCTGCAGATCACCAGCAACCTTCTTTCTAATGCGATAAAATTTACTCCACAAAACGGTGCTATTGACGTTACGATAACCCGGGACAGCGATAACAATAACAATATCCTGCATATCACCGTTGTGGATAATGGACAAGGTATGACCGCCGATCAGATCGCAGCGTTTAATAATGGTGATGCGGTTGCAAGATCGGCCGGCACCAATGGAGAGCAGAGTTTTGGGGTAGGCCTTGAACATGTCAAGCAGGTGGTCGCCCAGGCAGGAGGAACCATCTCTGTACAGGCTGGAGAAAACAACGGAACACAGTTCTTCGTCTCGTTACCCGTACCGGTCGATAACTTTGGCAAATTGCTGTCATCGTTATCTTTGCATAAGGAAACTAAACCCTCGGGTAATGGAGTAAAGTAAACTTACGAAAAGAGATCTTTGCAAAACCTGTTATTCCCAGGGTATTTAGGGCATCCTCAACAGATGCTACCTCACGATGTACCAGCAACGTGCTAGGCTAAAAGGGGCCATAACCGAGATGTCCCTTTAGGCTTGATCTTTATCCAGAAAGAACCAAAAAACCAAGGCGGTAAAAACGGGATGGTATTTTTTGTAACCCGTCCCTCGCCAGAGAGAAATTCTTCCAGTTTGGTGTTATAACTTGTTAATACGAACTCCTCTCCGTCGTTCGAAATTCGTTATTCGCGATTTTACATCCTTAATCCCCCATTCCCCTCCGCTCAAAGCGTTTCCTATATCACAGGTCTTCGAGATTCTTTTCCCGTTTCTCTTTCAGCTCTTTGAAATAGGTGGGCGTGAGGCCGGTAACCTTTTTAAACTGGTTGGACAGGTGGGCCACGCTGCTGTAGTGCAGTTTATAGGCTATTTCGGTCAGGGTCAGCTCATCATACAACAGCAGCTCTTTTGCCCGTTCAATTTTGTGCATAATAATATACTGCTGTATGGTGGTCCCCTTTACCTCTGAGAAGGTGTTGGAGAGATAAGTGTAATCGTAGCCCAGCTTTTCGCTGATATAATCGGAATCATTTACTTTCGGAACTTCATCCTCGTAGTGGATCATTTCCACGATCACGCTTTTTATTTTTTCAACCAGGATATTCTTTTTATCGTCAAGCAGTTCCAGGCCGGCTTTTTTCAGGTTCTCCGCAAATGTTTCCAGCTGCTCATCGGTAATGTCATCCTGAATCTCGACCACGCCAAGGTCAACCGATACGCAGTCAATGCCAAGCTTTTTTAATTCCTCCTTGACCACCATTTTGCAACGCAGGCTTACCATATACTTAATATATAGCTTCATACTGTGCCATTCTTAAACCGTGAACAAGCAAAATTTAAAAAAGATGATTCAAGCAGAGGTTACCCACATTCATTTTGTGGTTCTTCATTCCAACACCGGTATCCTCCCAGTATCCAGTTAAAACGACCGGTCTTTAAGTGGTGGGCACCGGCAAAGGCTCCTTTTCATGACCGAGAAGCTCACTCTCCACCCCGTCAACA
Source organism: Halalkalibaculum sp. DA384 (assembly GCF_043951955.1). NCBI lineage: Bacteria > Pseudomonadati > Balneolota > Balneolia > Balneolales > Balneolaceae > Halalkalibaculum > Halalkalibaculum sp. DA384. Next base: position 205,468 of record NZ_JBINJE010000001.1, read on the forward strand.
GGTATGGCCTCCGAAAGGGGGAACTGCCACAGGATTATACTGGCTGTGAACGGTAATAACGGAACAGCCGGGCCGCCACTTCCTGGTGAATAATCCGTGCTTTGAAATACTGCTGTTTTGATCTCCCTGCCCCCCCTGTGTTTGCAAGTGGGGATGATGTGGAAGTATTTCAAAGTCCTCTCCCAATCGAAGCGGAGGGTTCTATTCTCGTTTTTTTTTCATTTTCTATGTACACCTTCATTAAAGAATCGTACTTCGTGACGAGATTTCGGACCATTTTTTAGTTGAGGTAGTGAAAAGTTAACAAGAAGGATTCCAGGGCCTGATACTCCCCGCATTCTCGGTTATTCGGGTAATCCCGAGTTTTGCCTTTTCTCTCTTGTCATCTATTCAAAACTTCTGCCATAAAAATATTAGAAATTTGTAAATAGATTCCCTGTAGTACGTTTTGCTATTTTCTTGTACCAATTATTGCTATAAAAAGTCCAGCGGACTCCTGGCGTGCCAAGGTTTTTCGTATTGACTCATGCACAGAGAGGAGGACAGTGTCGCTATATCCAGTTCCAACGAGGAGTATTAGAATGGGATACCAGACCAGGGCAGAAATGGCAAGGCGTTATTACACGGCTCTATTCGATCAAATTGTGTTCGATGGCGTACCTGGTCATTTCCACATTTGAGCTTAGGTTCATCTTGTCTTTGATGCGAGACCGATACGTATGGATCGTTTGAGGGCTCAGTGAAAGTTCCTCGGCGATAGCTGTCACCTTCATGCCCCTGGCAATCATGCAAAGAACCTGGAACTCCCGGTCTGACAACTCCTCGTGCATCAGATTGTCCTTGCCAATATCTATTTGTGAGGCAAGCTGCTCGGCTACTTCCGGGGTTATGTATCTCCGTTTTTCAGTAGTGATTTTTCGGATCGCCTTAATCAACTCGTCGGAAATACTTGTCTTGGTCAAATAGCCGTACGCTCCTGCTTTTAAGGCCCGGATGGCAAACCGCTCTTCCGAATGGATACTCAAAATAAGGACCGGAAGTTGAGGATATAGTTTATTGATATGCTTTAGCAGATCGAGTCCACTTTTGCCGGGCATCGTTATATCCAACACTAAAATATTAGGGGTTTTCTCTTCGAGTATATCCAGCAGCTCATCCCCGTCTTCCGCCTCACCGACCACTGTCAAATCGGTTTTGCTGTCGACTACTTTTTTTATTCCCTCTCGAATAAGGGGATGGTCATCGGCGATTACTACCTTAACCATATTTCACATTCCTGTATAGCTTATTCCTAAACTTCCCGAGGGCTTTGCAAAACCCCTCAATTCCTCGTTCTGAGGGAGTTGTACTCCCGTTTAAAAGGGCTATAAGGTCGGTGGTACAACCACCTCCCAACCAAATAGCAGGTTCTGCAAAGGTCCCTCCCCGGGTATTTTATTAATATATTAAGAGATAAGAATATAGTATAAAGAAGAAAGAAAATTTATGATATTTTGTTTTTCCGAGGAGAAGAACATGACAACATTTTCATTTCGCCTTAAAAAATGAGATCAATTTTATGGCAGTACATGCAAAAAATGAACAGCAGGATAACAGCCAGGATTTCCTGGTAGTCGGGCTGGGCGCTTCAGCCGGCGGACTGGAAGCCCTGGAAGCTTTTTTTGAAGCGATGCCGGATGCTCCGGGCATGGCGTTTGTCGTCATTATTCATCTCTCTCCCGATCATGAGAGCAGCATGGCCGAGCTGCTGCAGGACCACACCTCGCTGCAGGTATCACAAATTACCGAAGAAACACAGATAGCGCCCAACCATGTGTATATCATTCCGCCGGGCAAGCTCTTGTCCGTAGAAGACCGGCACCTGGTGTTGGCTGATGCTGACAAGAAGGATAAAAGACTTACCACGATTGATCTTTTTTTCCGCTCGCTCGGCAAAGCCAGGGGTAATTATTCCGCCTGTGTCATTTTATCGGGAACCGGCAGCGACGGGACCATTGGCCTTAAAACCATCAAGGAACACGGGGGTATTGTACTCACCCAGAACCCTGAAGAGGCAGGGTACGACGGGATGCCCTACAACGCCATGCAGACGGGCATGGTGGATATGACCCTGCCTGTCAACGAAATTCCCGCAAAGCTGAAGGAGTACCAGGAAAGTCTCAGGCAGATTAACATTTCCGATTCCGGGGAGCTTCCGGAACGCGAGACAAAGGTGCTCAGCAAGATCTTTGGAAAGATAAATGTTGCATTGGGTCATGATTTCACCCAGTACAAGCGATCTTCGGTCCTTCGCAGAATTGAACGCCGTATGCGGGTCACCCGAATAACTTCGCTTTCCGACTACCTGGAGTATATCACTGAGCACCCGCCCGAAATTAAAGAGCTGTTCAAGGATCTGCTAATCAGCGTAACCAATTTTTTCCGCGACCCCGAGGCCTTTGATAAACTTCAGGAAACAGTTATCCCCAAGCTTTTTGAGGGCAAGAATGCAACAGACAGCGTGCGCGTTTGGGTGCCGGGGTGTGCTACGGGAGAAGAGGCCTATTCCCTTGCCATATTACTGCATGAACATGCCCAAACGCTCAGCAGTCCGCCGCAAATTCAGATCTTTGCAACCGACATCGATCAGGAAGCACTGGATATTGCCCGCAAGGGGTGTTATCCCGAATCTATGGCTGCTGACATTACAACAGAACGATTACACCGGTATTTCAAAAAGGAAGGAGCTGAATATTGTGTCAGACAAAATATAAGCGGCATGATACTGTTTGCTGTTCACAACCTGCTTAAGGACCCGCCCTTCTCCAAGCTTGACCTTGTCAGCTGTCGCAACCTGTTGATCTACCTGAACCGTGATTTACAATCGGAGGTGTTCAACCTGTTCCATTACGCCTTAAAACCGGAGCAGTGGCTGTTTCTGGGCATGTCTGATTCTATTCTGGAAGCCACCGACCTGTTTAACTCCATTGACAAAAAATACCAGATTTTTCAACAAAGCACGGTTTCAAAATCCCAGGTGCGGCTGCCGCGGTACCCGCTTTCCAGGCAAAGTGATCGCCGCCCTGCCTATCACCGCCGTAACGAGGTGTATAGCAAAAGGCAAAGTAATATCGAGGAGCTCCATCATCGCCTGCTATTCAACCAATATGAACCGGCCAGCGTCATTATCAATAACAATAATGAGGTTCTGCACTCTACATCTGACATTGACCGGTTCCTGAAATATTCGGGCGGAGAGCCCAGCCAAAAGATCCTGGATTTGGTCATCCCGGATCTACGAAAAGTGCTCAGCCGCTTGCTGTTCCAGGCGAAACAAGATGCGGCCGCATCCACATCCAAAAAAATAACTCTCAATATCGAGGGGGGCTTCCGTCATTACAAGATTATTGTTCGGAAGATAACCGAACCGAATTTTCCTGAAGGATTGCTGCATGTCATCTTTATGGAAGATCCCGATCAAGCGAGCAGCCATCCACAACCAGTTGAACAAATTGAGTCGGTAACCGCGGAGGAATCTGATATTATTTCTGCGCTGGAAAAGGAGCTGGAGCATACCAAAGAACAGCTTCACGTCACGATCGAGGAATATGAAACCTCCAATGAAGAGCTCCAGGCTTCCAACGAGGAGCTGCAGTCGATGAATGAAGAGCTGAGATCTACGACTGAACAGCTTGAAACCAGCAAAGAGGAACTGCAATCGGTTAATGAGGAACTCAAGAGCGTAAATACCGAACTCGAGCATAAAATTGAAAAACTAAACGAGGCGAACAGCAACCTCAAAAACCTGATGGAGGCCACCGATATTGCTACGCTCTTTATTGACAGCAATAACTGCGTGCAGTTTTTCACCTCGTCGGCTACCAATCTTTTTAACCTGATCTCCTCTGATACGGGTCGCCCCTTTAACCATGTGACCCATCAGCTCGACTACGATTCGATACCGGCTGATATCGGCGAGGTAACAGAGAGCCTGCAGCCCGTCAAAAAGATCGTGCCGGATGATCAAGGAAATCAATATATCATGCGCGTGCGACCTTATCGCACCATAAATGACAAAATTGACGGGGTGGTGCTTACCCTTGTGGACATCACATCGCTAAAAAAAGCGGAAGAACAGCTTACAGAGCGGGCACGGAGGCAGGAAATCATCTCAGAACTGGGCCTGTTTGCACTACAGGAAGATGATCTGCAGAAAATTATTGAAAAGGCGATAGATGACATTTGTGATATTACCGGTATCGATTATGGTTTCGTGTTCGAACGTGATCAGCATAAAGATTTATTAAGGCTGATCAGCACTAATTTGAAAAAGGGTACGCCAGGCGAGGCAACCATCGGGCTGGATACCGATTGGGATGTCGGCTATGCCATAATCCGGTCAGAACCATTGATTACGGAAGACTTCCGGGAAGAACAACGATATAGCATACTACCATTGCTTGAGGAATATGAGGTTACTTCCGGCATACATGTTAATATCGGGGGAAGAGAGGAAGACTTCGGAGTTTTATGTCTCTATACCAAAACATTATACCAGTTTTCAACGCACGACATTAGTTTTATTAAAATTATCGCAAACATTATCGGTTCCGCTATTGAACGAAAACGTGATGCTCAAGAGCTTCTTACAACCAATGATCGACTTCAAAAAGAGGTTGAACGAAGTACCGAACTCCAAAAACAGATCTTGAGTAACAGCCTGGCAGAACGCTGGGAACTGGGGGGATACCTCCATGATGATCTGGCCCAGATCTTGGCATATATAAAGATGACCGTCAAAAATCTCAAGGATAAGCTGTCGGGCACGAGTCAGGCTAATGCTTCTTCTATGCTCGATGAGATCAATTCTCTTATAAATCTCCAAATTGATAATATCCGGAATCTAAGTCATGACATCATCCCCATTGATGTAGAAGAAGAAGGGGCATCCCATGCGTTTACCCTTCTCATCCGGCGGTCCCAGAAAATCCACAACGTAAAATGTTCCCTGGAAGCTGATGATATATTGGACAAAATCAACAACAGGGAGTTATCCTCCAGCTTATACCATATTACCCAGGAAGCGATCAAGAACGCTGCCACTCATGGAGAGGCGAGTCGAATTTTGGTAGCCATTAGCCAACAAAAAGACCAGTTGATATTGGAAATCAAGGATGATGGCAGGGGATTTTCACCCGAGGAAACAGACAGCAAGGGAATGGGACTCCGGATTATCGGCCACCGGGTTGACTTGCTGGGAGGGACGTTTGCCATTGACCGGCTGCCGGACTCGGAGGATTTCACTACGTGTGTGAGATGTACATTTCCGTTCAAGTCTGTTACATGAGGCTTTGTAAACTCTCCCTGTTCGGTCACGGGCTCCTAATGACCAACCAATTCCACCGATAATCAGACCTCTACTTTACAAGCGGGCTGTATCCTGGCAAAGTCCCTGTACCGAGATGGAGCACAACGGGCAGTGTACTCCATCAGTATACATTTACAATATTCAGGATTCCTCAAAAAATCATAGCCGTCTTTTCCCGTGACAGAGGTGCGTTTTGGGAAGTAGTTCCAACGCCCGCCTTTTCCCGGAACCAGTGATATATGTAAGCCTTTTGTGATACGGTATAACACTTTTCAGACCTGGAATAGCGACCTTCTATTACAGTGGGAAATACATCAACTCACCGTTCGGAGGGAGTTGCACTCCCGTTTAAAGACCAATACGGTCGGTAGTACAACTACCTCCCAACAAAACAGTAGGTTCTACAAAGGCCTCTTACAGTAAAAAGACCAATAAATGGGAGCATAATTATGACCCCTACCAGGCATATAAATCGTGTTCTTCTGTCCGCAATTATTGCTGGCTTCGTTATGACAGCCGGTTGCCAGTCGACAGGAATGGAGCGCTCCGATGAAACCCGGATCTCCCTGCAAACCATGGACGACGATATAACGTCGGCGATACGACAGCTGGATGCCACCGGGGCGGCGCTGGGTGAGATCCTCAGGCCCGGCCAACCCGACCTGAAGAAGGCGCTGGAAGCTTTTTCGGATAACGCCGCTAAAATAGTTGCTACCGAGACCAAGTTTGCCCGTCATGCGGACGAACTAACCGAACACGGCACCGATTATTTCGAGGAATGGCAACAGGAGGGCACTGAATATAATAATCCGAAAATACAGCAGCTGAGTGACCGGCGCCGGTCAATACTGGGGGGCGTTTACGGGCGAATTTCTGCACAGAGTACCAGGATTAAAGACTCCTTTAAAACGTATGCGTCTGATATAACGGAAATCAAGGTGTTTCTCTCCAACGATCTATCAGCCAATGGCGTGACCGCCATCGCCCCGATCGCGCGCCGGGTTATCAGCGAAGGAGACAGCCTTAAACAGGCTATGCAGAATGTCCAAAGCATCATTCAGAGTGCACGCAACGAAATGGCGCAAAGTGGAAGCGGCCTGTAATTTCGTTGGCACGACCATTAGCGGACTTTCTTTGGCTCTGATTGTTTTCCAAGTCGTGCAAGTGACATGGATAAAAATATAAGCAGAACAGTAGAGCGTAGCAGTTATGAAATCAAAAGCGACTTGTTTCACGTTACGCTCAGACATGAAAAAGAGATCGACTTTTATTCAAAACAATACCTATTGGCCTTTGAAATATTACTGTTTTAACCTTCCCAAATTCCTTCTGCATGTACAAGAGGGGATTATGAAGCGATATTTCAACAACCTCAAATAATCAAGGTAAAAACATGGATATCCTGAAAATTATTTTTGCAATTATTCTTCCTCCTGTCGGAGTTTTTTTAGAAGTTGGATTAACAGGTGCTTTTTGGATAAATGTGATACTAACCATACTTGGCTACATTCCCGGAATTATTCATGCTATATGGATTATTGCCAAACATTAATATCCGGGATTTTATGGTGAGTGTTGCGATTCATTTTTTCCTCACCGAAAAAACGAACACTCCATTCCGGGATTATCGGTTGTACTGGGATATCAGAATGGCAATGGAAGAGATTTTTTGAAAAAACAGAAATATCACCGCCTCCCATTTTATGATATTAGGAGTGGGGTGAAATGCCTCGCCAATCCCCCATCTGGATGCAGTAGGGGGAGAGGTCGAAACAGTAGTTTTTTAGTGACTCTTTAAAACGCTTTTCGTCCTTGAATCACCTGTAATAAAACAGCTATTACGGCAATGACAAGCAATACGTGAATCAGGCCACCCGCGCTGTATCCAATAAATCCAACCAGCCAGCCAATGATTAAAATTACGGCAATAATATAGAGTAGATTTCCCATGGTCGTTTTATTTAAAAGATTGCAATCCAGCTCTCTGGATTATGTAATCTGCCTCTTATTAAAAATCGTGGCAAACAGAATCACACTCCACATAGCCTGATCGTTCTTGTAGTCGCTATTTGCGAAGACAGAGGTGGAGTGTATCTCCACCAAGAAATGTACTATCATTTAACCCGGTCAATATTACATGATCCTGAAAAAGAGTTACAAATATCACAGATCTGCCAGGCTTTTGCTTCTTTCGGTAAAACCCTTAAAACCCGTGACTTGACGTTTTGAGGGCGTTGTACTCCCGCTTGCCAACCCCCTCCCAACAAACAGAAGATCCTGCAACCCCGATAAATGAGGATTTTGTATTCTTGAGAATAGCAATATGGCGCAAAACAACAGTTTTGCAACGTGCTCGCTAAGATTTTCGGGACCTGTGATATATGCAAATCTTTTCCCCCATTGTATAACATTTATTGGGCATAAAGGGGGATCTTATAGTACATATAAAAATTTTGAGCCAACAGGTAGGAGAATCCACTCTGCCCGATCGTCGTCATCTTGATTATCGGGCCGTTTGTTTCCCCGGCTTCAGTATTGTCACCTGGTACCTGTTCTGTTTGTAATTGCTGTTATAGCAATATAACGGTAGCTAAATCAACGAAGGCGGGTTATATGCTTGAAGTCTTTCACAAAAACATATCCAACTTTAAAAATAACGTCATGAATACGAGAAAAGCATTATACGCCATACTTGGTGGTGTGGCACTTACCACCATAATCGGAATCCTGGTAACGCCCTACAGAGACTCCTCGGGGCGAAAGAGTATCGTCGACAAAGCCAAAGACTATACAGACACTGCCGGAGAAACAATAAATGAGTCGGTTGACAATGTTAAAAAACAGGTAAAAAAAATGGGCGAAGACGCTGAGCGAATGATTAATGAGGGAGGAAACGCGGTATAAATTACGAAAGTGAAATGAAACAGACCGTTACCATAGCGATGTTTATCGCTGGAATGATTATTACAGGAACGGCCCGGGCACAAGATGAGATGCCAGCAGTTACTACGCAGTATCGGCTCGTTGAAGGGATTGTGCAACTGTCCAAACCCGGTGAAGAGTCGGTATTGATTAATCTCTGGGGAGATGTAAACGCCCCCGGGCGATTTATGGTCCCCACCGGTACCACACTTATCGAACTGATCTCATTCGCTCGCGGCCCGGCCAGTTTCCGTACGGGCGAAACCACCCTTGACTGGTCCAAATTGCGTGTTGAAGTCAACGTATCCCGGCGCAACCAGGAACTGAACATTGATGAAGTGGTCAATTTCAGGTTTCGCTATACGCAACAGTTACCAGCTGGAATGCGCGATTTCGTCCTGCAAGAGAATGACTTCATTACGCTTGAAGTAAAAAGACGCCCGGCCTTTGTCGACTACATGCGGATTATAGGCCCCATCTCCACCGTTGTGGCCGCTATGATACTGCTCGTAGACAAGCTTTAGCCCGTATTCCTGGTGAGATACCCGGGTAAAAGATGATCCACTACTGCGCTGGCTACAGAATCACATGTCATGTCTCTTCCCCCGATTTCTGTGAAATGTGTGATATATATAAGTCTGCGTCGGTGATCTGTAATGCTTCCCGGGGGCAGAATGCTCATATTACTTTTGTGAAATTAATTCACAGCTGTCCCGCCAGTCGCGGGCAATTGAAGGAGTTTACGATGAAACAACTAAACCAAACTTGTACGTGGCACGGTGCACTGCTGATAATAGCTGCATTAGTTATTACCAGTTGCGCTTCCACCGGCATGCAGCGTTCACAAGACACGAGAACAACCATGGAGACCATGGATAATGATATTCAAGAAGCATCCCGGCAACTTGATGCTACTGAAGCATCCCTGGAAGCACTTATGAGGCCCAGCCAAACGGATGTAAAACAAGCATTTGAATCTTACAGTGAAAATGTGGAAAAAATGGTGGCCATGGAGAAAAAATTTGCCAAACATGCCGAAGAGATGAAAGCTAAAGGCATTGAATATTTTGAGGAATGGGAAAAAGAGGGAAATGAATACAATAATCCACAAATTCAGCAACTCAGTGAACAGCGGCGGGCTGCACTTGGAAAAATTTATGACAAAATAGCTGAAAATAGTATTGGCGTAGACGAGGCGTTTAAAACCTATACATCTGACGTAAAAGAAATCCAGACCTTCCTGTCAAATGATCTGACCACAAAGGGAATTTCGGCCATTGCCCCGACCTCTGAAGAAGTTGTCAAGGATGGAAACAGGCTGAAATATGCCATGCAAGACCTTCAAACTGCCATTCAAAATGCGCGAGCAGAAATGTCACAAACCAGTAGTAACTAATTATGAAAAACTTTAATCCCATTATAGTGAAAAAACCAGCTTTAATACTCGTAATATCCATGATGACTACAGTCGTCCTTTTAACCGGCTGCAACAGCCCGGACCAAAATATGGAAAATGCACAATCAGCCGTAGTTGAGGCCAACCGGGAGCTGGAAGAAGCTACCCGGGAATACCAGGCCGATATGAACCAGTACCGTGAAGAAGCAGCCGAAAGGATTGCCGCCAACGACTCAACGATCACAGCTTTCAAGGAACGTATGGCCAACAAAACAGCCGATGTGAAGGCGACATACGAAAAACAACTGGCCGAACTCGAACAAAAGAACAGCGACATGAAAAAGAAACTCGCTGACTACAAAGGGGAAGGAAAAGAGCAGTGGGAAACCTTTAAAACTGCTTTTAACCGCGAGATGAATTCCCTCGGTGAAGCCTTTGAAGATTTTACTGATACCAATTCCTAACATCACCCTTATCGTTATCATCCCTTAATCCCTAAAAATAACATTCATCAAAGAGAAACCCCTCAAGGACAGAGATAACCCTCTGTCCTTCTTTTTTGGATCCTGTTTGCAAAATTAATACAGGAGGATACCCATCTGAAGTTTTTGGTCTCTTGGTGATAAAAGCGGGATAGTGTTATAACCATGAAGTAATCTTTGTCTATTGGGTATGTCAGTCAGTACTACCCTCACCACAGATATCCCATTATAACCGGCAATCCCGGAATGTGAGTGTTCATTTTTTCAGTGAAGAAAAAACGAACCTTTAAAATTCACCATAAAATCCCCAGATATTGACCTTTTGCCACCTCCTAACAATTATTTGCCTATCCACACCAAGTGGTTTTACTGGGATCAGTTGCAGGGATTTTCTGGGTTCGTTTTTGTTCACACAAAAACGAACACCTCTGCCATGAGAAAAGAGCTACCGTGATTTTTTGAGGAAGGAAAGCCCTTATTACATTATGAACCAACCGATAACAACACAGGCTTCCGCGTTTACTGAGTTGGGAGTTTTAACCACGTGCCGGCATCGATCTGTTCATCGAGGCCCACCTGGTTCATTATGGCCAAGTCCTCTGGCGACACTGTTATCGAAAAGCTTTCGAGGTTCCCTGGAAGAAAGGACTGAAAGGTGCCTGAACGGCTGGCTTTTACCGCTTGCAGGCGAACCGGTTGAATATTCAATATATCTGAATCGGTCAGCTCCCTGAACTCACTGGTTATCTCATCAAAACGTGAAGCATAGGTTTCATACTTTTCAACGGTTGTATAGTTTAAAAAGCGATAGATGGAACCGCCATACTCTATTGCATATAGATAGAATTTGAGCTGGGTTCCGTCCTCCGTCTGTCCGGTGGCTTCTGCCCGGAACGCAGCAAGGCCGTTGCTTTGGGTATTTGATTTTCCCAGCGTGGTAATACCCTCTTGATTTAAAAACTCGTTAACGGAGGCCTCTGCACCCGCCGACTCGCCGTCCAGCGTCATAATCGAAACGGCATCCTGGTCCCCGCTTACAACCGCAACCAGTGACCGCTGATTAACCACCTGCCAGTCCTCAGGATAGGGAAATTGAAATTTCATATCCGGATGGTAGAAATGGCCGTTACGGGTAAACCCCTCCCGCGGATTTTCGCCATAGATCATATTGTCGAGCTTGCCCATATACTGATCGGTGTTGTCAATGGTCTGTTCATATCCTTTTGCTTTCCACTCTTCGGCAAGTTCAGGAATACTCCTTGCCCTTTCGCCCGGATCGGGATGGGTTGATTGCCAGTCGGGAATGCTCTGGCCGGACTGTTTGGACATCCGCTCCAGGGAAACAAAAAACTGTGCCCCTTCAGCCGCCTTGTAATGTTGCATGGAGGCGTACTCAACCCCAAGGCGATCGGATTCCCGTTCGTCATCGCGGCTGTAGCTTAAAAACAGCAGCTGGGCTGCCTGGCTGCCAATACCAAGGATATCTCCACCGGGAAGCCCCAGCAGTTCCCCGCCTATGGCTCCCCCGATCAGGGCAATCTGTCCCATCTGCTGCTCGAAGGCTCGTTGGGAGGCATGGCGTGCAATCACGTGGCCGATTTCATGACCCAGCACCACGGAGAGCTGGGCTTCATTGTCAAGATGCGACAGCAGTCCCCGGGTTACATAGATGTATCCGCCCGGCAAGGCAAAAGCGTTGACGACCGGGCTGTCTAAAACACGAAAGTAAAAGTCCGTTCCTTCATACTCGGCAGGCGTGTCGGCCCGGTTCATATGGCTGACGGCCAGCATCTCCTGCCCAATATTTTCCACATACGCTTGCAGCTCATCATTATCATATACCCCGTATTGTTGTTGAATCTGCTGGTCGGCATCTTTGCCAATCTGTTTTTCCTGGTCCCAGCTATAGCCGTACGCCCGCCGTTCACCGCTTATCGCACTTTCCTGTATACTGCAGGCAGAAACCAAAAGCCCCAGCATGAATATCAGCCATATATTTGAAATAATGGGTCTCATAATCGATCTCTCCTAATTTTTCTTATTGTGTACACAATTCCGGGATATTAAACCGTCAAAGCCAATTTGGGACGATTGGATTCATCATATTTCACTGCCTAATAATTTTTCAATCCCCCCTCTAACGCAGCTTGGTTGGATGGGCCCATGAGTGATATGTCAATCAATAAAGATCAGCATAACAACCCTTATGGACTATTAGACCGACAATTGACTACTCCTTAGACTGATAAATGACTACTCCCAGAATGAGTACGATTAGTGATATGAGAATCGGAACCCAATTACCAGTACTTACAGCGACATCTGCCCCCAATAATTCAAAAGATTCAGAATCGTTCATATATTGAATTCCAAAATATATCACTCCGATCAATCCGCCTACACTTAAGATACTTCCAATTGTCTGTTTCATAATTTCTCTCTTTTTAATTTTCATTACTTGGAACCAATGTACACTCTCACAAAATAGCGACTCAGCTAGAATAAAATGCTCCCGTGACTGTAGCTATCTTTTTAGTTTTCCTCATCTGAAAGAGCAATTCTAACAGATTTCTCATAACAATTTTTAAATATTCGTGCCGGGATGTGTTACAAATTATTGTGAAAGTATTACATATATCGCAGGTTTTGTTTGTTTTTTACACAGAGGAGGAGCTATCATTTTTTCTAGCAGCTGTTATATGGATTTCCAGCCATCAAAGAGAGATTAGCGAAAGCGAAATCATTACCTATTTGCAAAAATTGAAGAGTCTTTTTCATCGAGGTCAGGAACGGCAGGTGCATTCAGCTTCAGTGATATATACAACTAATAACCGGCATGCTGTAACAACTCTCAGTCAATTTATATACAGATTAAAGGCGTGATAATTACTCCACGCTAATCAAAAATATATTATGAAAACAAATAAACAGTTATTTAAATGCACCGCTCTCTCAGCCCTGCTTTTTGCCGGTTTTTCTGCTGGTAGTATAGCACAGGATACAAGCACTGTCGCTGAGCCAGAGACAAAAGCACCCGTCATTTTATCAACCATTCCCGCTGGTGATGAGTTGAATGTTGATCTAAGTAGCGTTATCGAGGTAACATTCAGCAGTGATATGAATGAAGAAAGTATCAATGGAAGGACATTACTTTTACATGCTACGTATGCAGATACAATGCACGGAAAGCATGGAGGCCATGGCGAGATCCTGGATAATCCAATCAGTGACCGGTCAACAATTAAAGATTCTGAAAATAGCCGGCAGTATTCTACAGGTCCTGTAGGTGGAACTATCAGTTATTCTGATAAAGTAGCACTGTTTACACCTGACAGGGAATTGAATGAGGGTACTCTGTACACCTTTACCGTTACAAATGGTGTCAAAAATTCAAAAAATATTGCACTTGAAAATGATCAAACCTGGAGTTTTACAACCACAGGAAAATCTGGCGCAACTGGCTTTGATAAAGAAAATGACAGATATGGTATGGATTGGACTGAGAACAGCTCAATGTATGCCATGTTAACAAATAGGACAACGAGTATTGATCTCGGTAAAGCCGGCCATTTTGTTATTCTGGCAAAAACATCTGTTATAAACAGTTCATCATCCGTTATTACGGGTCACGTCGGAGAAGGCGCTGTGGCAACCAGCACTCCAAAAGAGGAGGACATCTTTAAGCCAACACTGCAAACAACCTCCGGTAAGGTTTTTGTTTTGCATGCGAACCAACGGAATGCAACTTCTCCAGATGCCATTGAAGCCATCGGAGACATGATCTCTGCCTTCGGTGATGCATCAATGCAGAACGGAGATGACTCAACAAGTCACGTCAATGAAAGTTTTCAAAATACTGTGTTGACCCCCGGAGTACATGAATGGAGTGATTCCCTTCATATAGCCTCCGATGTTACTCTTTCAGGCAGTGTAGATGATGTGTGGCTGATCAAGGTAGGTAAAAACCTTACCATAAGTGAAAATACGGTATTCACGTTAACCAATGGAGCCCGTGCAGATAATATTTTTTGGTATGTAGAAGATGATGTAACCATCGGTAAGAATGCCCATTTTGAAGGCATCATCCTGTCCATCAATGAGATCACGCTTGAAAAAGGTGCAAAACTGAACGGGAGATTGTTTAGTCAAACGTCAATCATCCTCGATGATAATACCGTTACTGAACCCAGAAGTATCGACAGCCAAACTTCTTCAACAATCAGGTAAGGCAGGAAAAACTGTTCTATAGTAATCTGAAGTAGTCATAAAGCGGGCACCGGCCGGTGCCCGCTTTATTAAATTATTCTTGCAACTAATTCATCTTGCAAAAAAAATTTTATGCAGCAATAACCTGGCTGACCGGCATAACCGGTATTCTAGAAGTATATCAGACAACCACAATTTTGCGCCTATTTATTAGGTTTTAGAAGGTCATCTCCTTCTTCAGGAGATCTTGACTTCCGGGCCTGTTCTAAAATTTCCTCATCATTGCTTTCCAGCTGTCCTTCTGCCTTCGTTATTAATTTTGAATCTTCTGCAACAGGTCTGCTCACGGTTTTTTTCTTATCGGACGCTTCCGTTTCCTTTCGGGATTGAATGGTTACACCATCGAGGAATATTCTTTCCCTTGCATCATCAGGCATTGAAACCTCCTCTGCCAAATAAGCGGTTTTGATCTGCCTTAGCACAGATGATTTTACCTTTAATACATTATGTTTGCTTCCATCCACCCAAACATAGAACATCAAATTAATGGTAGAAGGAGCCAGCTTGTCCACCAAAACCAAGGGCTCCGGTTCCCTCAAAACGGCCGGATGTTCTTCAAATATCTTTGTGGCAAGATCCTGTGCAGACGTAACGCTGGCATCATATCCAATACCAATAACAAAACTGAATCGCTGGTTTGGATTACTGGTGTAATTGAGGATACTGCTTTTATAGACGATAGAATTTGGAATTTGCAGATGGTTGCCGTCAAGGGTCATAAGTAGCGTAGCCCGAATGGTAAGCCGCTGGACATATCCAATATTGTTATTTATCTCTACATGATCACCCGCATGAAATGGGTTTTGAACACTCAAAAAAATACTGGCCAGGAAATTTTCCGTTATATCCCGGAATGCGATCCCCAAAACAATCCCCAGCAACCCTGTACCTCCCAGTATGGTGAGAGCTACATTGGTTAAATCTGCAACATGAAAAACGATATATATACCCAGGAGGAAAACAAAAATGCCAATACCTCGTGCAGCAATATCCTGCAAAAGGTCGTTCATTTGACGATTTACCAAATAAGCGCGGGCACCTTTAGCTACCAACACGGAAATTCCCCAGAAGATAACCAGTACCACTATTCCGAAGATCAGGAATGGAATAGCACTCATAATATTTCGCCATAATTCCTGCAAGCCGGTATAAGCGGGTTGATAATCCCATATATCCGGATCCAGAATATCAATTCTATTTACGACGGCAGTTACGTCCTGGGTATTTCTGGCCAAATCTCCCGCCCATCTCTTATAATCACCGGTTTCTGTTGATCCACTTAGAAAAACTACCCCATCGTTCACCTCTACCTGTGGATTTTCGAACCACTCTGTTGCAGTCAAAATCCGGGCAAGCCGATCCCGTATCTGGGAATCATCTGCCACTGGGGCAACATCTACGCGTTCGGGAGCGGCAGTTTCATCCGGTTCAGTAGTTTCAGTCTGGTTTTGAACCTGCGCGAGCACGCTATGCGGCATGGTGATCAGCAGGAGAAGTACGATAAATATGTACTGATATTCTTTATGCATACAGGTCTCTTAATAGTACTGATATGTATCTGGCGGATTTAAACCAGCAAAACAATTTGGTAAATATTGCCTCTTGAAGCTTCAGAAATATGGCTAACAAAAACCTTAATCACAATTTGAATGTTATTTTGCCAGGGGAATTTCCCACCGGGATAACTTTCATAGATGTACATGTTAACCCGAATATCTCACAGATCAGTTGTTGAAAGTTTTGTTACCAAATGAAATGCAACTATTTGAATCAATGTATGGGATGGCTGAAATGAAATTAAATAAAAGCTCGTTACCTGTAATTAAGACCCCATATTAGTCAATGATAAGCTATTTGCTACAACCAAGATCCTGCATTGGCATAAAGGGACCCGCAAAATTGGAAGGGTTTTGGGCAAATTAGCAAAATTCCTTGCATTTAATCACCACATAAATACCTTTAATTTATTGGCAGCCAATGAAGTAATGGGGGGACTGAGGAAGGCCCTAATTAAACGGATATTTTGGGGATAAAAAGTAAAAAAACTCACATTGTCCAAAAGATCGGCACCAAGATGATGACAAGCGCCCACAACGTTAATTCAAGCGGGAAACCGACCTTGAAGAAATCCGTAAACCGGTAATTGCCGGGACCATAAACCATAAGATTGGTCTGGTAACCGATCGGGGTGATCAGCGACATGGAGGCCACCAGGGTAATCGAGATAAACAGGCCGCGGGCTTCAACGCCCTGTGACTCGGCAACCGACAACGCTATGGGGAACATCAGGGCTACCGCGCCGTTATTGGTAATAACTTCAGTGAGCAGACCCGTAACAATAACAACCCCGGCCAGCACCGCCCGGTGGCCGTACACACTGGTCAAATCCACCATCCACCTTCCGATGAGTTCGGCCGTTCCGCTTACCTCCATGGCTTTCCCCAGACCAATAGCGGAACCAATGACTATTAAAACAGTCCAATCAACCGATTTTCGAGCTTCACCGGCTTTAATGACATTGAAACTCAACAATACTGCAACTCCCAAAATGCCCGCCAGCGCAATATGAACCAGTCCAGTGGCGACCAGCGATACAATGCCCACTAACACGGCCACCGAAATATACAAATCTTTTCCCCCGGGCCGGCGCTCTTCAATGCTTGTTTCTGCCCCCACTGCTTCCCCACCGGCCGCACTAGTCAGGAAAAAATCTTTGGTATCCTCATGGGCCTCTCGGAATCCAGGCCTTGTATCAAGCAACAGCACATCACCGGGATGCAGTACAAACGGTCCAAGAGGCTGGTCAACACGTTTTCCTCTCCTGCGCACGCCGGTTACGGCGGCTCCGAACCGGTCTAGGAGCCTGGCTTTTTCAACGGTGCTGCCCACCAGCGGCGATCCTTCTTTTACAACCACCTGGTGAAGCTCCCGTTCCGGGCTTCCCTCCTGCTGCACATCATCTCTCGGAGGCTTATGAACAACGTGCAGCCCGGAATAATCGGTCAAGTCAGGTGCTTTCACTGCAATGCCCCCTTTTGCAGTATACAAAAGATGATCGCCCTGCCGTAGTTTCTCATTTTTCGGAACAGGTGCTATTTCACGGTCCCCGCGGTTAATACGAGAAAGGAAGAAGCCCTGTATTTCATCTAACCCTGTTTCCCTTACCCTTTTTCCAATTACATCTGCACCTTCTCTAATCTCAACCTCCACCAGCAGGTTCCGTTCCTGCTCCTCCTCATAGCGAATATCGCGACGGGCCGGGGTTAACAGGGGAGAAATGAAAACGAGGTACAACAGTCCGACAACTGCACTGGGTACGCCAACCCAGGCTAGTTCAAAAAAGGAAAGACCCTCAAATCCGTGACTTTGCAGCAGTCCGTGGGTAATGAGGTTGGTACTGGTCCCGATTAAGGTGCAGAGCCCTCCCAAAATTGCGGCAAAAGAAAGGGGCATAAGCAGCTTTGAGACGACAATGTTATTTTTCAGGGCCCATCGCCGGATAGCGGGAATACCCATCGCTACAACGGGAGTGTTATTTAAGAAGGCGGAATAGATGGATACACTGGGGCACAACCGCAGCAATATTCGCTGGATACTCCGGGTCTCCCGTCCCAGGATAAAGGAACTGGCACGGTCGAGCGCGCCGCTTTCCCGCATCGCCGCCGACACCACGTACAGGCTGCCCAACGCAATTAATGTTGTATTTGCGAATCCCTGGAACGCCTGCTCAAGGCTTAGAACCCCGCTGATTGTGAGGATAGCCAGGGCCGTCAACAGGATAGCATCCGGGCTCCACAGGTCAATCACCAACCCGATAAAAACTCCTACCAATACTCCAATAATTAGCAGCTGTTCGAATCCCATGTGGAGTAAGACAAGATTATAATTTCCAGATGAATAGCCCCTTTATCACGCCTCTCGCTGCTGGTCGGGGGCCCGGGAGCGCCTGCTCTTCAATAGAAAACCGAGCACCAATCCTGATACAAAGCCTATACCCCCGGTCAGGAATAGCAGAACGACCAGCGACATTTCTGCAGTAAAGCCCAGAAAGTGGGCCTGAACGGAAGCGGTATTTTGTACCACAAGCAACACCAGGACCAGGGTCAGAATCACGAAAATTGCCACTTTTATTTTTTTCATAGTGTACTTCCCATTTTCAGTACCAGGATTAATCGACCGGCATCCACTCAATCAAAGGTATAAATTAAATTACCCACCTGGTAAGTAAATTTTGCTGCACCGGAGCCTTAGTTTAATTCATTTAACAAGCCGAACCCGACAGGTGCATACATTTGCTATTCATAAGAATTGGTGCTTTGGGCCGTACCTCATCCCGCATTATTCCCGAAGAGTTCCTAAATAATTGGATGGCTCAAATTTTGGAATTTACCGTTAAATATTTTTAAGCCACCTTTACAGAATCTGCTGTTTTGTTGGGAGGTGGTTGTATCACCGACATTAACATACGGGAGAATAACGCCCGCAACGAAGGGTCGAGGAGATTGCAAAGGTCTCCATAACTTGATCCTGAAAAACCGATTTTTCCGCTAACATCTTTCCCATTGCTTTCCGCTACTACATGAAGCCCTAATATTCTGGCTTCATTTAATACACATCAACATCTCGCACCGGCTTTATATTTCTGAGAACCACCAGGGTTGCCCAACCCTGGTGGTTAAACATTTATTACTACGGTTTTTCGGCATACACCGTAATGCTGTAGATGCCTACCCCGGAAGCGTTGAATTCCCCGATTTCATCAGCGGACATGTACGGACTTAAAATATCATCCGGGAGCTGAATCTCTTTCTGTTTTTGGAGGGTGATATTTTCGAAGCCGCTTTCCCTTATGACCGACAGATACGCATCAAGGTCGATTGCACCGGCAACACAGCCCGCGTACATTTCGGCGTCCTCTTTGAGAGATTCAGGCAGATCGCCCTTGGTGACGACGTCGGAGATGCTGAAATGCCCCCCGCTTTTAAGGATCCGATATGTCTCCGAAAAAGCCTTTTTCTTGTCGGGCACCAGGTTCAGCACGCAATTGCTGACTACCACATCGGCCAGTTCCTCTCCGAGCGGCATATCTTCAATATCTCCGACCACAAATTCCACATTTTCATATCCCAGTTTCGCGGCATTTTTCCTAGCTTTCTCCACCATCTCCTCGGTCATGTCCAACCCGATGACGCGCCCGGTTTCGCCTGCGACCTGACGGGCCACAAAGCAGTCGTTGCCCGCCCCGGAGCCGAGGTCAACCACCGTATCTCCCTCACTGATCTTTGCAAATTCGGTGGGCAAACCGCATCCCAACCCCAGGTCCGCCTCTTCATTGTACCCTTCAACCGTCGAATAATCTTCGGCAAATACCGCGTAATCCACGGTATCGCAGCAGCCGGTTGCTCCGCAGCAGGAACTCGCATTTTGGTCGCGTGACTGCTTGCTTATTTGGGCATATTTTTCTTTCACTGTAGCTTTTAAATCTTCAGATGTTTGGTTTTTGGTATTCATGGTGTTAGCAGCATTCGTTGTTAATGGATTTGAGTAGTTTTCCGGCAAGTTCGCCGAGCAGGGCGTGAAGTTCCGGGACGACCTCCTCGTCAAGGCAGTAGCAGGTGCGAACTCCGTCGATTTCGCCCTTAATGATACCCGCTTTTTTCAGAGCCTTCAGATGTTGTGAGACCGTGGACTGCGCCAGCGGCAACTCTTCCGTGATATCGCCACAGATGCATCCCGGGCGGTCTGCCAGAATCTGGAGAATCGCCACTCGCGCGGGATGCCCCATCGCCTTGGCCAGCGCCGCCGTTCGCTTCTGTTTTTCTTCGAAAAGACCTTCCTTGGTTATCGCCATAGCTAAACTCTTAATCGTTTATCGTAATAAAACGATATAATATATGCATCCTTGTATTCTCCTCCAAATAATCGCGGATTTTTTATCTGGTTTCCGAACTAGTGTCATGTCAGCCATAAACAGTCGGGGTTACGGGATACTGCAACGCAGATGACACTGATACCGAGGATTAGCCACAGAATAGGTTTTCAAACAGCCCCTTCAAATGATCAATTTCGTAGATTAGCCTGATCGGTAGTATTCGCATTTTGCCAGTCGGCCGGTAACAGTCTCTTGCAGCACGGCTATTACGACTAGCCGGAAACAACAACCGGACGTTTCCTGTATAACCTCACGATTCCGGCCCTAAAACCTAACCGGGAAACCTGCGGTGAACGATGAATGGCCGGAATCAATTACAACATCACAGATTAAACAAAATTAAACAAAACTATTATTGTATGATGGCAAGCTACACGACAAAACTTAAATCTTTTTTCCTCTCTTTCTCAATTATTTTGCTCTGTTCTGCCGTAGCCGTTGCCCAGTCGGCCGACAGCCAGGAGCCCGACTTTAACGCATTTCAGCAGCAGTTAAAAAAGGATTATTTTTCGGTAGGCGCCCTGTTACAAACCATCGGGGACTACCAGCACGAACGCTCCGCGGGATACAACGGATTTTTGGTCGGCAATGCCCGTTTGCAGGTGTACGGCGAATTTGACCAGGGATTTGGCTATCAGCTGCAAACAAATTTTACCAGTTCAGCCGCCCTGCTGGATGCCGCGGCCTACTACCGGTTTTCGGATGGTTTCCAGGTCAAAACAGGGGTTTTTAAATCACCCTTCAGCTACGAGTACCTGACCGGGGCCGCCGCCATTGATTTTGTAAATCGATCAACCGCCGTCAGTCAACTGGCTCCAAAGCGCCAGATCGGGGTTCAGCTCTCCGGACAAACCACCGACGGTATCCTCCATTACAGCGTTGGCGCGTTCAATGGCAATGGATTTGGAATAAACCGAAATAACGACTCCCACCTACTCTATGTCGGACGACTGGAAGCCCGGTTTGACACCGACCGGCAACATTCCGACGACCAGATTACGTTCGGGGTCAACGCCTCCCGGGAAACCAAACGGCGCAGCGGGTTTATCGGCGGTATACGGGGAGACCAGACGCTGCTGGGCACGGATGTCCGAATCACTCAGAGCAACCTTTTCCTGGCCGGCGAATTTATCTATTCCTGGCTTGATGCGGATTCCCAGGCCGATCAATACAACCCGTTTGGATACCACGCTACCGCCGGCTACCATGTCACTCCAAAAACACAGCTGCTGGCCCGGTGGGACTATTTCACCAGTGATGAGTTGCCCGGGAGCGTCAATACCGAATCGATTCTGGCCGGGATCAACATCTTTCCCACCAGCGTCTCTGAAATTCAACTCAACTATATCATTCCGACCGAACAATCTATTGAATACTCCCAGGTGCTGGTTAACTTCCAAATAAGCATCTGATTCCGCTTTGGACCTGTAATACACTCCCGCGGGAATACGGCATTGCCGATCTAAACAGTCCGTTCACGGGTACTGTTTGAATATCATTCCGCGGTGATCTGCAGCATCGGTTTCATCTGCATTCCGGTAAACCTGACGATTCATAGTTGAGATGGCACCGGTCGTCCTTTTTATAATTTAAAAATAGGATTGAGCTTTCGATCCGAAACGAAGAAATTGGACCAACAGTTTAGCAGGAACAGTAACCCAACACTACCATCTATCATGCAACGCACGCAGCAAAAACCCGTGGTACTGATTGTGGATTCGGTCTACAACCGCGCACCGCAGCTTTTTTCATCCATATCAGATTTACATATTCTTGAAGCCCCGACAGGGGAGGAAGCCCTCGCACGCATGGTCAAGGAAAAACAGGCCGCAGCGGTGGTGCTCAATGTTGACTCCTACCGTGGACCTCTCTACCAATCTTTTGGCAACAAGGGTCTGCTCGCCCGGTTCGGAGTGGGTTGCGATGGCGTGGATTTTGACAAAGCTTCAAAACACGGGCTGGTCGTCACCAACACACCGGGCGTCCTTGATTCCACGGTCGCGGAATTCACGGTCTTTCTGGCGGGCGAAGTGCTGCGGATGGCGGGCCGCTGCAGCAACGAGATCAAGCAGGGCCGTTGGAACCCGGTTATGGGAAGAGAACTGCATGGAAAAACCTTTGCTATTCTTGGACTTGGCAACATCGGGAAGCGGGTCAGCCAAATTTTGTCATTTGGATTTGGGGTGGATGTACTGGCGCTAAAAAAACATGCAGGCGACCCGGATCGGCTGAAGGAAAAATACGGGGTTAATAAAATTTCGACAGAATTTTCTGAAATTGCTCCCCACGCGGATATTGTATCGCTGCATCTGCCCGCCAACAGCGAGACTCATCATTTTTTGGACCGGGACCGCCTGCATCAGCTGAAGAGGGGAGCTGTACTCATCAATACCGGACGCGGTGCACTTGTCGATGAAATTGCTCTTTACGAAGCCCTGAAAAGCGGTCAACTAGCCGGAGCCGGACTTGACGTGTTCGCCCGCGAACCCTACAAGCCCGCTGACCCGGATGCCGACCTGCGCACCCTCTCCAACGTGATTCTCACTCCTCATATCGGCAGCAGCACGAAGGAGTGCTCCCGAAGAATGGCCAAACGGGTGTTGCAAAATATTCGCTATTTTCTGGATAAAGAATATGACCAGATGGATGTCGTTACCAGGTAGCCCAATACCAGGAATGGTTGCAACGGAAATCTTGGGAAAATTTAAACTGACTGGTTGGCTGACACATCCCGGCCACGTTAACAAGTGAACAGGTTACACTCCTTTTGTGGCACCTGCTTATTTCTCTTCAGGGGAGGTTGTAATATTGGCACATGAAATAGTCATTTTTCGGGGATATCACGTTGACACTATGCAGGGGTGATCAAATTTTCGAAATAATTGGCAAAATTCGTATTGTAAATTCCTGCCATTGGATAACAATGTAAACCAGAGCAGATGGTATTTTTACTACATACATGAAAAAAAAGAACAGTTATACCGTTGAAGATGTTGCAGAAGAAGCGAATGTATCAACCGCGACGGTTTCCCGGGTCTTCAGCGGGTCGGCAAAAGTAAATACCAAAACCACTGAGCGGGTGATCAAGGCCGCCAAAAAACTGAATTACCGGCCGAGCCGGGTTGCCCGCCGCCTGCGGGTTAAGAGTACCCAGTCGATGGTGATCGGCCTGATCGTAACCGATCTGCAAAATCCCTTTTTTTCCGAAATTGCGCGCGGCGTGGAAGATGTGGCTTATGAAAACAAGAACGGTGTAATCGTCTGTAATTCTGACGAAAACCTGAAAAAAGAACACTTCTATCTCGACACGCTGCTGGATGAACAGGTCGCCGGACTGATCATGGCCCCGACAAGCGGTAACCACGAATATATTCAGGAAATTGTTGATCAAAACGTCCCCGTGGTGTTCGTGGACCGCCATATCCCTTCCCTGAATGTGGATACGGTGACCGTCGACAATGAGAACGGGGCCTACAAAGCGGTCAAGCGATTGATCGGGCTGGGACACCGGCGAATCGGTATTATTACCGGCATCAAAGGCATTTATACCACGGACCAGCGTTACAACGGGTATGTAAAAGCCCTGGATGAGCACAACATCCCGGTTGACGAGGAGCTGGTTGCCTATGGAAACTCCAAGGAACAGGGGGGCATTGAAGGCACCCGCAAGCTGTTATCTCTTGACACCCCGCCTACGGCTATCTTTTCGACGAACAACCTTATGACCCTCGGCTGTTTTGAGGAGATGTATCGGCAAAATGTGAACGTACCTGATGATATTTCAATTGTAGGCTTCGACGATATGTCCTGGGCCTCGGCT
Source organism: Halalkalibaculum sp. DA384 (assembly GCF_043951955.1). Lineage (NCBI taxonomy): Bacteria > Pseudomonadati > Balneolota > Balneolia > Balneolales > Balneolaceae > Halalkalibaculum > Halalkalibaculum sp. DA384. The sequence continues at coordinate 229,633 of NZ_JBINJE010000001.1, forward strand.
CTCAATCCCCCGCTTACCGCGGTTCGGCAGCCGGGATATGAGCTGGGTACTACGGCGGCGGAACTGCTGCTTAAAAGACTCAGGGATCCAGCCCGCACCATCTCCAACATTGAGCTGCACTCTGAGCTCATTATTCGAAAATCCTGTGGTACAAGCGTCGCACGATCAGCGGCCGACACGGTATAAAACCATCTTCCCTTCGCAACATCTATCCCTGCAACCAGGCTTATGCAACGAGCAATTTGGTTATAGGCCAAGCCCAGGTGAAGCTGCTTCATAAACATTCAGCTGCATTTCGAATGGACAGTTTCAACTTTATCCCCGCCCAACCAAATTTTAAAAGTATTACGCCACAAACTCTCAGCAATCCATCCTAATTTGTAAAAAAATGTAAACAATATTGCCATTAATTATGTAAACGATTTCATTTAATAATCCACTCATTAGTAAAAATAAAAGGGTAAATCCTTATTTTTTTTATGTAAAATGTAAACGATTACATAAAAAGGGGATCGTTTTACATGTCAGTCGGGTGGAAATAAAAGGGAATATCAATAAAAGTCAGAAAGGAACAGGGATGGATATGATTCTACCATTGATGTAATTCGTGCATTTCCGGATCACCATATACAATACCAACTTCTAACTTTGGGATAAGTTATGAAAACGTTCAAAATACTACTTTTTCTGTGCCTGGCAGCATTAGCAGTCAACTCCCAGGCAATCGCAGCAGTGACCCTCCAGGACGCGCAGTCCAGCTCACAAACCGTAAGCGGAACGGTAACGGATCAAGCCGAAGGCAGCACCCTGCCCGGTGTCAATATCCTTGTAAAAGGAACAACCATCGGCACCTCGACAGATAGTGAGGGCCAGTATGAATTAACGGTACCCTCTCTGCAGGATACACTGGTATTTTCCTTTATAGGATATCAAACCCAGGAGGTGCCCATACAGGGAAGAACACTCATAGATATTGCACTCGCACCTCAAACACTGATTGGGGAGGAGCTGGTCGTTACCGGCTATGGAGTTCAGCGCCGGGGGGAGCTGACGGGCTCCGTAACGAGTGTTGACCCGGAAGATGTGGCAGAAGTAGCCACGCATAATCCGCTGCAGGGCCTGCAGGGACGCGTGGCAGGCTTGCAGATCAACCGGGACGGAACGCCCGGCGGCGGCACCCAGCAGGTTCTTATACGGGGCATTAGTACGCTCGGGGATAACGAACCGCTCTATATCATTGATGATCAGCCGGTGGAACGAAGGCGCTTCGACCTGTTGTCTCCCAATGAAATTGAGTCTATCCAGGTGCTGAAAGATGCTTCCGCCGCCTCGATTTATGGATCGAGAGCTTCCAATGGAGTTATCATTGTCACTACCAAAAAGGGCCAGCCCGGTGAGTTGCGGCTGAAATTCAACTCCAGAACGACGTTTGAAAGCCAGTACCCCACGGTAGATGTCATGAATACCGAGCAGCGCGGAAGGGCGGCCTGGCGGGCATCCGTAAACAGCGGGGCGGACCCAAATGATCAGGTCCATTACGATTATGACTGGTCCATGCAGGATGGCCGGCCGGTGCTGAACAGTATCGAAACCGTTGAGTGGCTTGACCAAAATGTGCAGGGAGGTATCCGGGCTGCCGATACCGACTGGTTCGATGTTATTACCAGAAACGGGCTGAGTACGGAAAACAACCTCTCGCTCTCAAGTGGAGGCGACAATTACAGCCTGCTGGCATCTGTCGGTCACAATTTTCAGGAGGGAGTTGTCAAGTTTAATGACTTTGAGCGGTTTACGTTCCGACTGAACTCCTCCATGGATCTGCTTGACGGCAGATTGACCATTGGGGAAAATATGCAGCTTGCCAGAAGCGAGCAAACGCCCTTTTCAGATTACGTGTTCGGCGGGAACCCGTTAAGTACAGCTACATTGCTGCATCCCATCATTCCCGTATACGCTGAAGATGGCAGCTTTGCCGGCCCGATCGGAGGTGGACTCTCCGACCGGCTGAATCCACTGGCTACATCCACATTTCAACGAGACGACAACAACGAGGTACGGTCGGTATATGGAAATTTCTATATGGATTTAAGCATCATGGAGAACCTGGAATTCAGCTCCAATTTTGCAATCGATTATGACCAGGAGGTCCAGTCCGTGACCCTGGAGGAGTTTAACATTGGATTTCTTTCCCGCGAGCCCAACAGGCTGGTTGAAGATAACCGCACTACCTCCAACTGGACATGGTATAACACGCTGAATTACTCCTTTGATCTTGGAGAGCACAGCACCGAAATACTGGCCGGAGTGGAAGCAACCCGCAGTAATACGGAATTTTTGTCGGCCGAACGGCAGGATTTTCTGCTGGAGACCGACGACTTCTGGCAATTTGACGCCGGAACCGGCCCGATGACCGTCTCCGGCACCGCCACCGGCTTCCGGCTGTTTTCATACTTTTCCAAAATAAATTATGACTATGCCAACCGGTATCTGGCTACCGCCACGTTCCGGTATGACGGCTCCTCCCGGTTTGGCGAAGACAAGCGCTTTGGGTTTTTCCCCGCGTTCTCTGCGGGATGGAGAATCTCAGGTGAAGAGTTTTTCCGAAACAGTGAAAGCCTTGATTTTATATCCGATCTCAAGATACGAGCCGGCGTTGGCAGAATGGGGAATCAACGCATCGACAACGAGGCCCCGTTTGCCTTTTTCACCCCGGCCTACGGCACCGCCGAATTCTTGTGCTGTGGGGCATTCGGCCGACCCACCGGCACCGCCTATGCCCTCTCAGGCCAGCAAACCGGGGAACTCCCCTCGGGTGTGAAACAGGTGCAGCGTGCCAATCCCAACCTGAACTGGGAAGAGACGGATGAACTCAATATGGGGTTGGATATCGGGCTGTTTGACCAGCGGTTGACCGGATCATTTGATTATTTCTTCCGGGAAACCCGCGATATCCTGGTATTGCCTCCCCGGCTGGCGATACTTGGAGAAGGAGCCGACCGGTGGGAAAACGGGGCCACCATGGAAAACCGGGGCTGGGAAGTCGCCCTGGGCTATAACAACAGCTCGGGAGATATCGGCTACGGATTTAATGCCTCCTTTTCCTCATCCAGTAACAAGGTAACATTTGTGCCCGAATCCGTAGTCCGCGATTTTCCTGGCAATGTGGAAAAAACGATCATCGGTCAGTCGATTACCTCCAACTTCGGATATGTGGCCGACGGCATTTTCCAAAACCAGCAGGAGGTCGATAACCACGCCGATCAACCCGGTAAAGGAGTGGGACGGCTGCGCTTTAAAGACCTAAACGGGGATGGAGTGGTCAATACGCTGGACCAGGATTGGCTTGGCAATGAATCGCCCGACCTTGAATATGGATTCCAGGGCAATGTCAGCTACAAGCAATTCACCCTTTCATTCTACCTACAGGGCGTGTATGGGGTGGATCGGTTTAACCCCGTGAAATCCAGGGTATTCTACGGGGCCGGCACCCACTCGGGAGAAAACCTGCTCACCATGGCGCTCGATGCCTGGACCCCGCAAAACACCGACTCGGATATTCCAGCCCTCTCTCTGGATGATGCCAACAATGAGTCCAGGATGTCCACCTTTATGATTGAGGATATGTCGTATCTAAAACTCCGAAATATCCGGCTGGAATACACCCTGCCTGTGGAACTGCAAGACAGGATCGGCTTGAAAAATGCACGGGTCCACGTAACCGGGGGCGAGCTGTTTACGATCTCATCCAGTGGTTTTTCCACCGGTGGAGACCCTGAGAACCCGGGGGCGTTCTATCCCCTGCCCCGCACATTCACATTCGGCTTCAACGTGGCAATATAACCAAGTAATTCGAGATTTTTAACGTAAAACGAGGTAACTAATATGTTTTCATTCAAATTTAGATCATATCTGCTGGTAGTGGCGGCCCCTGTATTGGCGATCATGCTTGCGGGCTGCGAAGGCTTTCTGGATTACAAGCCTAAAGGGGTCGTAAACGAAGAGGACATCAGCGGCGCAGACGGTATTGAGCGATTGACAACCGCGGCCTATGCATCGCTGGGTAACTCCGACTGGCTCTATTCCTACGAGTCGAACTGGCTATACGGCAGCGTCCGCTCGGATGATGCCTATAAAGGAGGCGGAGCACTGAGCGATCAGGGTGAAATGGACTGGTACGAGCGCTTTGTCTTTATCCGGGCAGACCAGGGATATCAACACCGCGCCTGGCAGGCTCTCTTCCAGGGAATTGAGCGGGCCAATTTGGCGCTGCGGAAAATCGGCGAGCTGGAGGTACAGGACCAGTCGTATCCCCTGCAGGAACGGGTGGCAGAAATGCGCTTCCTCAGAGCTCATTTTTATTTCCGCCTGGTCATCCTTTTCAAACAGGTCCCCTGGATTGATGAGACCGTCAGCTCTGAAGAAATGGCGGAAATTTCCAACGCAGAGTTTACGCGAGACCAGCTGCTGGATAAAATTGCGGCTGAATTTCAGTTTGCCAAAGATAACCTTCCCGACGAACAGCAGGAGGTCGGCAGGGCCAGTGCCGTAGCGGCCGCCGCCTACCTGGCCCGAACCCGGCTTTACCAGGCGTATGAGCAGGATGAAGATCACAATGTGGTCAACATCAACCAGGAACGGTTAAACCAGGTCGTGGTGGAAGCCGATTATGTGATCAATTCCGGCAAACATCAGCTGTTTGATGATTTCGGCAAAAATTTCATTACCGAATACGATAACGGTCCCGAGTCGGTGTTTGCGGTGCAGCATTCCTTTGACGACGGTACGTCCCAGGGAGGGCGGATGAATTATGAGCACGGGCTGAATTATAACATGGCCCCGGAATACGGCTGTTGCTGGTTCCATATACCAAGCCATAATTTGGTAAACGCGTTCAAGACGGATGAAAACACCGGCTTGCCGTTGTTTGACACCTTCAATGACCAGATGGTGAGCGACACCGACCCGAACGCCTACCTGCAACAGTCGTTTGATCCGCGCCTGAGCCACACCGTGGCCATTCCGGGTCACCCCTTCAAGTATGATTCAGACTGGCTGTACCAGGCAGGCTGGGCACGGCAACCGGAGCTCTATGGGCACCATTCAACCATGAAGGAAGTACAACATCCCGACCAGCAGGGAACCCAGTCCTGGGGTCCGTTCTGGGGAAGCGCCAAAAATGTGGACATAATCCGTTATGATGATGTGCTATTGATGAAAGCCGAAGCCCTTATCGAGTTGGGCCGCGAAGACGAGGCGCTGCCGCTGATCAACATGCTCAGAAACAGGGCCGCCAACAGTACCGACATGGTCCGGTATTCCGATGGCTCCGCCCCGGCCAACTACAATATCGAACCGTACCGGGATGGGGACAACATCAACTGGACACAGGAAAACGCCAGGGAGGCCCTGCGCTGGGAACGGCGACTGGAATTTGCCATGGAAAGCTGGCGCTTTTTCGATCTGGTCCGCTGGGGTATAGTGGAAGAGGTGCTTAACAATTACTTCGAAGTAGAACAGACGAGAAAAGGATACCTCAGGGAGGCTCACTTTGAAGCCAATAAAAACGAGTACCTTCCCATTCCGGAACAGGAAATTGTGTTGAGCGAAGGGCTCTACGAACAAAACCCGGGCTACTAGATCAATATCGAATAAGGAACAGGGAATAAAGAATATCGGAGGATATTGCTTCCAAAATATTCTGGGAGCGCCTTCGGTATTCAGCATTCCTTGTTCGCGATATTCGTAATGCAATTCCAGCAATTCTGCCTGAAGCCTGGCCACCTAAAATGTCTGGTTTACCCGGCTAATATAATGAAATTCACATTGCAGCAATTTCATTGCGCTCCCGGGGACAGCAGAGCCGGCTTCCCTCTTTTGATGCATGACAGATGAGACACCCTGGGATATAACGCTTGACGAATGGTATGATAAACCGGTCTGGCAATAATATAGATAAAGGCATTAACCAGTAAAGTAATTACCGTATGGACGTAGCATACTATGTCCCAACAGTTAAAATCATTAAAATTATGAAAACACTAATCACCAGTATTTTTCTCATATTTGCAACCATCTCGTCCATCGCCCAAACGCTCTCCCGGGAGATCAAGGTGGAAAACCAGGACCGATACCTGAACTTCCCAGTTGCGGGGTGGAGCAGCGATTTCGAGGGTGAGCAACAGATGATGCGTATCATCCACGACGGAACCGTGCTCGATGAGTTTTCCATCAGCCTGGCCGCCGGTGATGCCGACTGGTGGGCTTTTTTTCCGGTCGAAAACTTCCGGGGAGAAACGATTACGGTCGAGGTGGATGATCCTTCCGGCAAGAATGGGCTCAACCAGGTTTTTTCGGACGCTGAATTTCCCGGATCAGATCAACTGTACAATGAACGTTACCGGCAGCAGGTACACTTTTCCTCCCGCCGCGGATGGAACAACGACCCGAACGGGCTCATTTGGTACGAAGGCGAATGGCACCTGTTCTACCAGCACAATCCCTATGGATGGGCGTGGGGAAATATGCACTGGGGTCACGCAGTAAGCACCGACCTGGTGCACTGGCGGGAACTCCCCGATGCGCTCTATTCTCCCGATCACGATCACATGGCCTTTTCCGGGGGAGCGATGGTGGATCCCGAAAATACCGCTGGATTCCGAAGAAATGGGGTGGATCCGCTTATCGCCACCTATACGCGAACGGGCTCCGGCGAACACCTGGCACTGAGCTACGACAACGGCCGAACCTTTGAGGAATACGAAGGCAACCCGGTAGTAGAACACCGGGGTCGGGATCCAAAAGTTTTTTGGTATGAGCCCGGCAATCACTGGGTGATGATTGTGTATAGCGAATCGCATACCCGGGAACTGGCATCGGGAGAGGAGGTCAGGCTGTACCAGCACTCCATCTACACTTCTTCCAATTTAAAAGAGTGGACCTACCAGTCTGGGGTTACCAATTTTTTTGAGTGCCCGGAGCTGTTTGAACTGCCCGTGCGGGGAGAACCCGGCGCCAGCAAGTGGGTGATGTACGATGCCGACGGCAAGTACGTGGTCGGAACGTTTGATGGCAAAAAATTCAATGTAGAACAAGGGCTGCGGCAATTTGACTACGGCGGGGATTTCTACGCATCTCAAACCTTTGCCAACGTACCCGAAGAGGATGGACGAAGAATCCAGATCGGCTGGTTCCAGACCGAAACTCCCTATATGCCCTTCAACCAGAGCATGACGTTTCCAACTGAACTGAACCTCAGAAAAACAGACGACGGGTACCTGCTGTATCCCAGGCCGATCCGGGAAATTAAAAAACTTCACACCCGCAGCTACCGGCTGGAAAACAGGGTGATCAGTGATACCACAATTTCATCCCCCATACGGGGAGATCAACTGCATGTTATTGCGGAGTTTGACAAGGGGGAATCAACCCAGTTCGGCCTGAATGTGAATGGCTATGAGCTGACCTACAACCTGCTGCGGAGCACCCTGAACGATACCTTTTACCCGATCGAGGAAACCCTGAAGCTGGAGCTGATTGTAGACCGGATGGGCATCGAGGTATTTGTCAATGATGGTGAATTGTATTATGTAGAGGAATATAATTCTGTGGACGCCGAGCACCTCGTGGAGATATTTTCCCGGGGCAGAAGCTCCTCCACACTCCAGATCAAGTCGTTCGAGGTACATGAACTTTCCTCCATATGGAATAAGTGAATTTTTTCCACATATTCTGCCAAAAGCATTCTTTTTTTCAGAAAGAGAGAAAAAATCGCAATCGGGATAACTTCAACCTTTATTATCACACAAAAACCAACGCTATGGATATTCTAACAAAATTTAGAACCCTCATATTTCTTGTACTGCCGGGAATTCTGCTCATCTCCTGTCAAAATGGGGACCCGCAACAGGAGGTGACTGAATTGGAAACACAAACGGCAAGCTATGACGAGCCCTATCGCCCCCAGTTCCACTTCACACCGGCTGAGAACTGGATGAACGATCCGAACGGACTGGTGTATCATGACGGGGAATACCACCTATTCTACCAGCACAATCCGTTTGGAGATACCTGGGGACATATGAGCTGGGGACACGCCGTGAGTCCCGACCTGGTGCACTGGGAACATCTTCCCGTCGCCCTGCCAGAGGAAAATAACATCATGATCTTCTCGGGGAGCGCGGTAGTGGACCACAACAATACGTCTGGTTTTGGGTCAGACGAAAATCCGCCGATGGTAGCGATCTATACCGGTCACCATACCGATCAAGACCGGCAGGACCAGCGCATCGCCTACAGTACCGACAACGGGCGCAGCTGGACCAAATTTGAGGGCAACCCCGTCATCGACGAGGAGATGGAAAACTTCCGGGATCCCAAAGTAATATGGCACGAGGATACGGATCAATGGATTATGGTCGTGGCCCTGCCTACTGAGTACAAAGTTCGGTTTTATAGCTCCGATAACCTGAAAGACTGGAGCCTGCTCAGCGAATTTGGCCCCTCCGGCGCTACCGACGGTATCTGGGAATGCCCGGATCTTTTTGAGCTCCCGGTAGACGGAGATAGCGACCGCACGAAATGGGTGCTGCAGGTAGACCTGAATCCCGGTGGACCTTTCGGCGGTTCGGGAGCACAGTATTTCGTGGGCCATTTTGACGGCGAAACATTTGTCCAGGACCCGGAGACCGAGGGACAAACCCGCTGGGTGGATTACGGCAAGGATTTTTACGCGGTGCAGTCCTATGCCAATATTCCCCGGGACGACGGCCGCAGAATATGGCTGGCATGGATGAACAACTGGCAGTATGCCCAGGAGATTCCCACCAGCCCCTGGCGAAGCGCCATGACCATTCCGCGATCGCTGAGCCTGCAAACATTTGATGATGGCATCCACCTGATGCAGCAGCCGGTGGATGAGCTGACCCAACTGAGAGGCGAGCATCACCATTTTGAACAGCAGCAAATTGACGGCGATTTGAACCTGCTCAGCGAGGCGGGCATCAGGGGCAACCTGCTGGAAATCAAAGCCCGTTTCAATGTCGGTGAGGCCTCTGTAGTGGGATTCAGAGCGGCACAAGGCAACGGGGAAGAAACGCTGGCCGCTTATAATAACGATACGGGTCAACTGTTTGTAGACCGTACCAATTCCGGCAATACGGCATTTAACGAGGAGTTTCCCGGCGTTCACGAGGCTCCCCTAAAAACAGTTGAAGGTGAAGTTACGCTGCATATATTTATAGACCGTTCTTCAATCGAGCTGTTTGGCAACGGGGGGCGTGCTGTCATCACAGACCGCATCTTTCCATCGGAAGGGAGCGACGGGATATCGCTTTACACGGAAGGAGGCACAGCACAGCTCATCAGCATGGATGTATGGCAGCTTGAATCGGCCTGGAACTAACCACTTAATCAACAAGGATTACAGGGAATGATAAAAACAAAATCGATTCTTCTATCGGCTATTGTCGCCTCGCTGGCGGGTTTTCTTTTCGGATTTGATACAATCGTCATCTCCGGGGCGGAACAGCCCATTCAAAAATTGTGGAATACCAGCGACCTGTTTCACGGCACCTTTATCACCTCCATGGCCCTGTGGGGGACCGTCATCGGGGCCCTGTTTGGTGGCATTCCCTGCGATCGCATCGGGCGGCGCAGAACGCTGTTCTGGATCGGCATCTTTTACCTGCTCTCGGCACTGGGGTCGGCTTTTGCCCCCGGGCCCTATATTTTTTCCTTCTCCCGCTTTATCGGCGGACTCGGCGTCGGGGCCTCTTCGGTGGCCGCCCCGATCTATATCTCCGAGATCACCCCGGCCGGCGACCGCGGCCGGCTGGTGGCCTCCTACCAGTTCAATATCGTATTCGGTATCCTGGTCGCCTACCTATCCAATTACCTGATCGGGGAATATTTCGGCGTCAACGCCTGGCGCTGGATGCTCGGAGTCGAGGCGATCCCTGCCGCCATCTACGCCCTGTTTGTGCTCGGCGTGCCCGAAAGTCCACGCTGGCTGGCACTCCGAAAAGATGACCAGGCCGGCGCTCGAAAAATTTTGGAGCATCTCAATCCCACCGAAAATATCGACCTGCTGCTCGAAGAGATCACCAGCTCGGTAAAAAAAGCCTCCAGGTCGGTATTCTTTTCCAAAAAGTACAGCTTTCCCATCATGCTGGCGTTTCTGATCGCCTTTTTCAACCAGCTTTCCGGCATCAACTTCGTGCTGTATTACGCGCCCCGCATTTTTGAGCAGGCGGGACTGGCCGCATCGGAAGTGCTCGGGGCCTCGGTGCCGATAGGAATTGTCAACCTGCTGTTTACCCTGACGGGCATGGCTCTGATAGACCGGATGGGGCGTACAAAACTGATGTATATCGGCTCATTCGGATATATACTCTCACTGGCCGGGGTCTCCTGGGCGTTCTTCACTGGGGCGGAGGGCAGTCTCGTTGTCCTGTTTGTCAGCGCCTTTATCGCCTCGCATGCCATCGGGCAGGGAGCTGTAATCTGGGTGTTTATTTCTGAAATATTCCCAAATTCGGTTCGCGACTATGGGATGTCGCTGGGGGCCGGCACCCACTGGGTTTTTGCAGCCCTCATCACCCTGTTGACGCCCACGGTACTCAGTACATTTTCGGGCGGCACCATATTTGCCTTTTTTGCCTTTATGATGGTTCTGCAACTGCTGTTCGTCTGGAAACTGATGCCCGAAACCAAGAACAAGAGCCTCGAAGAGCTGGAAAAAGAGCTGCTGCCAGAGGATGCCGAGTTTGATGAAGAGCTGGGGTAATTAACAGAAAAGACAAACAAGATGATAAAAACAAAATCAGTTTTACTGTCTGTTATTGTCGCCTCGCTGGCGGGATTTCTCTTCGGGTTTGACACCATTGTCATCTCCGGGGCCGACCGCCCCATTCAACTGTTGTGGGACACCAGCGACCTGTTCCACGGCACTTTTATCATGTCGATGGCCCTTTGGGGAACGGTTATCGGGGCCCTGTTCGGCGGTATTCCCTCTGATAAATTTGGGCGACGGAAAACCCTTTTTGGTATCGGTATCCTGTACCTGCTGTCTGCGCTGGGCTCCGCGCTGGCGCCCGATCCATACATATTTTCCTTCTCCAGGTTTATCGGCGGACTCGGCGTGGGTGCCTCTGCCGTGGCTGCCCCGATCTATATCTCCGAGATCACCCCGGCCGGCGATCGCGGGCGCCTGGTGGCCACCTACCAGTTTAATATCGTATTCGGTATCCTGGTCGCCTACCTCTCCAATTACATGATCGGGGAATATTTCGGCGTCAACGCCTGGCGATGGATGCTCGGGGTGGAGGCAATACCCGCCGCGATTTACGCCCTGTTCGTGCTCGGCGTGCCCGAAAGTCCACGCTGGCTGGCGCTGCGAAAAAATGATGAAAAAACAGCCCGCGAAATATTGACACAGCTTAACCCTACAGAAAACATTGAGCGCCTGCTACAGGAGATAACAAAATCGGTTTCCACCGTTTCCCGCTCCGAGTTCTTCACAAAAAAATACAGCTTCCTGATACTCCTGGCCTTCCTGGTTGCTTTCTTCAATCAATTTTCCGGCATCAACTTCGTGTTGTATTACGCGCCCCGCATTTTTGAACAGGCTGGACTGGCGGAATCGGAAGTACTCGGGGCGTCGGTTCCCATAGGGATTGCGATGGTCGTCTTCACGATGGTGGGGATGTACCTGATCGACAAACTGGGTCGAAAAAAATTGCTGTATTACGGGTCCATCGGATACATCCTGTCCCTGTCAGGCGTTTCCTGGGCCTTTTTTTCTGGTGCAGACGGCAGCCTGCTGGTACTGTTCATCGTGGCTTTTATTGCCGCTCACGGCATCGGGCAGGGGACCGTTATCTGGGTCTATATTTCTGAAATATTTCCAAATTCCGTTCGCGACTACGGGATGTCGCTGGGAGCCGGCACCCACTGGGTGTGCGCTGCTGTCATCACCCTGATTACCCCCACGGTATTGAATACCTTTTCGGGCGGCACCATATTCGCCTTTTTTGCCTTTATGATGGTTCTTCAACTGCTTTTTGTGATCTACATCATGCCGGAAACCAAAAATCGCTCGCTGGAGGAACTGGAACGAGAACTGCTCCCGGAAGAGGTGGAACTGCAGGGGGAATGGAAATAGGTTTTCCAGAGAATGCAACAATAATTCTCAGAGCATGTACGGTCGATTAGTTCAGACTAATACTGATCTGCTGGAATTCAAATGCTTCAATTTTAAAAGAAGTGATGAGTACGAAAACAGGAATACTTTGTATCGGTGAAATTTTATGGGATGCTCTCCCTTCGGCACTGTACCTGGGAGGCGCCCCGCTGAATGTATGTTACCATCTAAATCGCTTTGGGATAAACGCCTCCATTGCCAGCCGCGTGGGCCGGGATCGCCTCGGCAGCGAAGCGATCAACCGGATCAGGCGAAAAGGAATTCCGGTCGACCAGATCCAGGAAGACAATGACTACGAAACCGGGTTTGTATGTGTGAAGTTGAGCACAAGTGGAGATCCAACCTACAATATTATTGAACCGGTCGCGTGGGACTATATCCGGCTTACCCAGTCCCTCAAAAATAAGGCGCAACAGTGCTGGGGATTGGTTTTCGGGTCACTTGCACAGCGCAATGATGTAAGCCGGCACACTATTCAACAACTCTGGGAGTTTGATGTCAAGAAAATCCTGGATATGAATCTCCGAACGCCCTTTGTCGACAAATCCATTATTTATGATTCCCTTTCGGTCTCGGATATCGTCAAGATGAATGAGGACGAGCTCAACCAGCTTTCAGACTGGTACGGGTTTTCCGCTGACACGCCAAAAGCGGTGGAGCAGGTGGCCCGCAAGTTTGACTGCCGGCTGGTATGCGTTACCCGGGGAGCCGACGGGGCCATGCTATACCGGGAAGGGGAATGGTACGAGCACAAGGGATTCCCGGTTAAAGCCAAAGATGCAGTGGGAGCCGGAGATGCATTCCTCGCCGCCCTGCTTCACGGGATCAAAAACAACAAAAAAAGCAGCGAACTGCTCCCCTTTGCCAACGCCACAGGCGCCCTGGTAGCCCAAAAAGATGGAGCGACCCCGGCGTATTCTATACAGGATATTCTCGTTGAGCTGGAAGAAACCGGCAGGGAATAAGAGGACGTTACAGGGCTGTACGCCCATTTTGAGGTTTCACATATGCCCTGTATAACAATATCACATCTGGTCGGGCGCCGATATCCCCAGGATCCCCAATCCATTGGCCAGCACCTGCGCGGTGGCCCTGGCAAGTTCGGATCGTGCCAACACCAGTTCCTCGGCCTCTCCCAGGATACGGCAATCGTGATAAAAGCGGGTGAAATCCGACGCCAAGTCATTCAGGTAGTTGATCAGCCGGTGTGGTTCACGCGCTTCGGCCGCGCTCCGAATCACCTGCGGGAAACGGATCATCGTCTTGATGAGCTGAATCTCGGAGTCATGCGTCAGCACCTCCAGGTTGGAGTCCATTTCAAAGTCGTACTCCTCATCCACTTTGCGCAGGATGCTTTTGATCCTCGCATGCGCATATTGCAGGTAGAAGACCGGGTTCTTCTCTCCCGCCTCCTTTGCCTCGGCGATGTCAAACTCAAGGTGCGTATTGGGATCGCGCATCAGGAAGAAAAAGCGGGTCACATCCGATCCGACCTCGTCCATCAGTTCGTCAAGCGTCACGAAGTTGGCCTTGCGCGTACTCATTTTGAACGGTTTGCCCTCTTTAACAAGCGTGACAAACTGGTACACCACCACATCCACTTTCGAGGAATCGTATCCGAGTGCTTCGATGCCGGACATCACATCCGGGTAGGTGGCGATGTGATCGGCCCCGAAGATATCGATACACTGGTCATATCCCCGCTCCAGCTTGTTGGCGTGATAGGCGATGTCGGGCAGGCGGTAGGTTGGCTCTCCCGTGCTTTTAACGAGTACAGTGTCTTTGTCTTTCCCGAACTTGGTGGTTCTGAACCAGGTGGCCCCGTCTTTGTCGTATGCAAGTTCCTTTTTTCGGAACGCCTCCACGGTCTGGTCTATTGAGCCATCCTCATAGAGCGTGTGCTCATTGAAAAAGGAGTCCATGTGAATATTCATACGGTCCAGGGTCTGCTGGATATCTTCAAAGATGAGCTCCTCGGCCTTTTCCTTGAAGGGAGTGACATCTTCAGCGTCGACCAGCGCCTCGCCGTGTTCATCAATCAGGGCCTGCGCAATCTTTTTGATATACTCTCCCTGGTACCCGTCTTCGGGAAATTCCACATCCCGGCCAAGTTCCTGCAGGTAGCGTGCCCGCACGCTTTCCCCGAGCACGCGCATCTGGCGGCCGGCGTCATTAAAATAATATTCGCGGTCGACCTCCGCGCCGGTCCATTCCAGCAGCCGGGCAATAGTGTCGCCGAGCACTGCATTCCGGCCGTGTCCCACAGTCAGCGGACCCGTGGGATTGGCACTCACAAATTCGACCAAAATTTTTTGTCCTTTACCGACATCGGTTTTCCCAAAATCGGTAGTGGTCGAGAGTATATCGTCCAGCTCGTCATACAGGTAGGCGTCGGCATAGCGAAAATTGATAAAGCCGGGTCCGGCGATCTCGACCTCCTTTATTCGCCTGGAATCGTAATCAAGGTTTGCGACGATTTGCTCAGCAATCTTTCGCGGATTATTGCGCAGGGGCCGGGCCAGCATCATGGCGATATTGGTGGCGGCATCACCGTGTTCGGGCTGGTTCGGTTTTTCAATCTCAATTTCATCCGGAAGATCTTCGTCGGAGAGGTCAAACTGTTTCAGTGACTCGCTGATTACAGAGCGCAGGTATTCTTTCATTCAACAAACTTTTTTAGGGCTTAGCGTGAAACGCCAAATATAAGACTTTTGAATATCGAATATCGAACAAGGAATTATAAATCCTGAATTAGGTACTCTTTCTTAGATTTGATCTTGCTGTCGCTATACTAGTTACAAAAATGGATATTAACTCATTATTCTCTTTAAGAGTTGTGTTTATCAGTTTAGACTTGTCTATTAACGGCTTTCTTTGAATAATTTTTAAGCATACTTGTGTTTCCCTTAATTCTTTCAAGCTAATTTTCATTTTATGGATAAAATCCCTTCTCGATTCTGCACTCTGGGCCTCTGCATATTGCAAAGCAGGTGCTGTACCTGATCTTATTAATTGATTAGCAAAATGTCTACCAACTGAAGTCTTGGGTAATATTTCTACAATCGTTATAACGGATAATGAAAATTCTATCAACCGCTCCTCAAGATCGAATTTGCCCTTATACTTCTTCATTCCAAATTCCCTGTTCAATATTCTTCAGTTCTATCCAATCAAGCCTTTGGCGCGGAAGCTGGTGTAGCTGTCGCCCGCGATGATGATATGGTCATTGACCGGTATGCCGAGCAGCTTTCCCGACTCAACAATACGTTCCGTAAGCCGGTTATCCGCCTTTGACTCGCTTTTATTGCCACTGGGATGATTGTGGACAAGTAAAATGCTTTGAGCCTCGTTGAGAATAGCCTGGCGCATGACCTCGGCGGGATCGACAATCGTGGCGGTGGAACCGCCCGAGCTGATCTTGTGATAGCCGGAAAGGTATTTTGCATTATTCAGGAAGGCCACGATAAAGGTTTCCTTCGTCAAATCGCGCAGCTTGGGAGCAAAATAGGCAACCGCCTGCTGCGGAGACGTAATCTGCAGCTGTTCGCCCAGTGAAGCCACCTGGATACGGCGTGACAGCTCAAACACCGCTTCCAGCGTCAGGGCTTTGACCTTGGCGATGCCCGGAATCACTTTCATATCCTGCCAGCTTTTGCGGGCCAGGTGGCGCAGCCCGTCAAAATGATCGAGCAGCGCCTGCGACATCTGGATGACATTCATCTCCCGGCTGCCGGTACGCAACAAAATAGCCAGCAACTCTGCATCGGAAAGACTTTCCCCGCCATATTTCATCAGCTTTTCGCGCGGCTGCTCATCAGGGCGCATCTCCTTGACGGTTCGATTGCGAAACCGCTCAGCTTCAAACGTTTCCTTTTCTCTCCCGGATTCGGTAGCATTCCCAGAATTTGACATATGTACCCCTCTCTTTTGACTGTTATCAGATCAATTTTCTATCTATATAGAGCGGTTTTGGGAGCAATCCTTACAGAAAAAGGCAGACCGCAAACGGCAGATGTGAGACGTGAGACGTTGATGAAATTTAAATCAATATATCTGTCTCCCATCTCACATCTGCCGTCTGCCGTTTACCGTTTCACGTCTGCCGTCTCACGTCTGACCTCGCGCTAATCATCATCCGGTCCGCCCATGAGAGGCTCATTCGGGGCGCGTATGCTGGCGTTGGGAAGTCCCTCCGGGTAGTTCTGCTTGCACATCTCCAGCGCCTCGATCACCATCTCCAGATGCATTTGCTTGGATTCCTCGTAAAAATGCTGGGCTTCATCGCTGAGTTTCGGCTTGCCGTGCAGCGGGCGGTCGCTCACGCAGAGCAGCGTGGCATTGGGTATGCGGTAGCGGTAGCCGTTCGTCGCCACGGTAGCCGACTCCATGTCGATGGCGATGCTCCGGCTCATGTGAATCTCCTCGACCGTACGCCGCTTGATAAACTCCCAGTTGCGGTTGGCGGTGGTATATACCGTTCCCATCCGGTGGTTGCGGTCGTAAGTATCGAGCACCTCCTTAAGGTACACATTCAACAGGTAGTTGGGCGTAATCGGGATATTCAGCGGCAGGATATCATCCAGCACGCCGTCGGCCCGGAGAAATCCCGTAGCAAGTACAAAATCCCCGATACTCTGGTGGTTCCGCAACCCGCCGCAGTGCCCCACCATCACCATGGCGTCCGGTCGCAGTACGGCTACGTGATCGGTAATGGTCTTGGCATTCGAGGGCCCCACCCCGATGTTGATAAGCGTCACCCCCTTGTTGTCGGGCAAAACATGGTGATAGGCCGGCATCTGCACTCCATCACGATCCGGTTTAATGCAGTCCGGGTATTTTTGATTGAAGACCTCCACATGCATATCGTAGTTCGTAAAAAGAATATAACGCTGAAAGTGCTCCGGGCTGGTTCCTGTGTAATGATGCAGACGATTCAGGGAAATGTCGATCCGCTCGGGACTAAACAGGAACAGCTTTTTCTGTGTGATATCCCACTCGTCCTCATCGGTATTATCGAGCAGCAGGGGATCGTCCATCGGCACAATATTGCGGGAGGGACTTATCTTGATATAGGCCCCCTTTTCGGCAAGCTTGGTGAGTTCCCGCAGCAGGTACCAGCGATACGCCCGGGGCCGGGCCATCTCCCCGTCGATCACCGGGTTGTGCCGGGACCACGACCGGCGGATCAATACTTTGGGATATTCTCCATGATCATAGATATCTTCCATCAGGTTGCAGGCCTGCACCATTTTATCATGAATGGTCTCCTGTTTTCCCAGATCCTCTTTATGAAATTCAAACTTCTTATCAGTCATTACCTCACCCATGAGTAAAAAACCGTTCTCTTTTAGTGTCGAACCGTGGTCTATTGAACAAGAAAATAAGGAATATGACACACCAATATTCAGTCTTTTGAAACGGCGGCTTTGCCTTCGGTCCGAACAACATCAAGGGACATTCTATGTGATTGATGCCCCCCACTGGGTCAACGTCATCGCGTTGACGGAAGAGCGGGCGGTTGTGCTCGTCGAACAGTTTCGTTTTGGGATAGACAAGCCCTCACTGGAAATACCCGGCGGCGTGTGCGATGAAGGGGAAACACCCCTCGAGACGGCCCGACGAGAACTGCAGGAAGAAACCGGCTACACTTCTGCTTCATGGACCTCGCTCGGCAAGGTGAGTGCCAATCCCGCCATCATGAACAACTACAATCACTTTTTCCTGGCGGAAAATTGCAAACGAGATGGTTCCATGAACCTGGATCAACACGAACGGATCAAGGTGCACACCCTTCCCTATGCACAATTTCTGGAACGTGTGCGTGACGGCACCATCGATCACTCCATCGTGGTGGCCGCGGTGGCTAAACTGGTGTTGAGGGAGACGTGAGACGTTTCCAACAAAAAGTAATTGCAGTATCAACAAGAGGGCGTTATTATATACGGTCTTTAAAATGTTGGCTGGTACGGAAACGATAGAAGGCCAAATACAATTTATTATCCTTCCAAGAAGAACCAGGGAACAATCAAACCAAAAAGAAGGAACAAATGATATCGACCGGAGATCAAATTGATACCGACTTTTCGCTCACTGTCGTCCAGAATGGGGAACAAAAAGAGGTTGCGTTCGGCGATCTTCTTGACCGGCCAACGATTGTATCGGTTTATATGAGGAATAACACCTCCGGTTGCGACAGGCAGAACAAGAGCCTCGCAGAACATTCCGAATGGTTTGATGAAGAGGGCTTTAACCTGGTGGCGATCAGTAAAGACGGATGCCGGTCGCACAAAAATTATGCGGAGAAGCTGGATATCAATTACACGCTGGCCTCCGATCCCGATTACAAATTTGCGGAAGCCACCGATTCGATCGTAGAAAAAAACATGTTTGGCAATACATATGAGGCTCCTTCCCGTTCCGCTTATGTGATCGATACCGACGGAACCGTTTTGGGAATTATTGAAAAAGTTAATACGAAAGCTCATGCCGAGGAGTTAAAAGAGCTGATCGAGAACCTGTAGTACCTGATTACATTATGAAATCGTTAGTAATAGTAGAGTCACCCACAAAAATCAAAACCCTCAAACAATACCTGCCCAAGGATTACGTCATCGATTCCTCGATGGGGCATATCCGCGATCTTCCGGCCTCCGCCAAGGAGATACCCGCGAAATTCAAGAAAGAGGAATGGGCCAACCTGGGGGTTAATACGGATGAAGATTTTGAACCGCTTTATGTTATTCCCCGGGGCAAAAAGAAGGTCGTCAAAAAACTAAAAAAGCTGCTCAAGGATGCCGACGAGCTGGTCCTGGCTACCGATGAAGACCGTGAGGGAGAAGCGATCTCCTGGCACCTGGTGGAACTGCTGAATCCCGATGTGCCGGTCAAACGGATGGTATTCCGCGAGATTACCAAGGAGGCGATCCAGGATGCCCTCAAGAATTTCCGAGATATCGACATGAACCTGGTTAACGCCCAGGAGACCCGCCGCATCATCGACCGGCTGGCGGGCTATACGATCTCTCCCCTGCTGTGGAAAAAGATCGCGCCGGGCCTTTCTGCCGGGCGCGTGCAGTCGGTGGCCGTGCGATTTCTGGTGGAACGGGAACGCGAGCGTATGAAATTCCGCTCGGCACGTTACTGGGACTTGAAAGCCCAGCTCAGCAAGCTGGAAGACAACGATATTTTTGAGGCCGACCTGACGCACCTGGACGGCAAGCGGCTCGCATCCGGCAAAGATTTTGATGAAAATACCGGGAAGCTGAAAAAGCCGAAGTCGGTTGTCCTGCTTGATGACAAAAAAGCTTCCCAGCTGCGGGATGACCTGGCGGAAGCGGAGTGGAAGGTGTCGGAGGTCAAGAAAAACCGGCAGAAACGCAATCCGTCACCGGCGTTTATAACCTCTACCCTTCAGCAGGAGGCCAACCGGAAGTTTGGCTATTCCGCAAAACGCACCATGCAGATTGCCCAGAAACTGTACGAAAACGGGCTTATCACCTACATGCGTACCGACTCGGCGCGCCTTTCGGGACAGGCGATCAACGCCGCCCGTAATGCGGTTGAGGAGGAATACGGGGAGGAATACCTGTTTAAGCGCGCGCGAAACTACGGCGGAGGCTCAAAAGGGGCCCAGGAAGCCCACGAGGCGATTCGACCGGCGGGCAGCTATTTCAAGAAACCGGAAAAAGCCGGCCTCAGCGGTCCCGATTTCAAACTGTACGACCTGATCTGGAAGCGCACAATTGCCACCCAGATGGCGGAGGCCGAACTTGAATTCACCAACGTAGTCATTAAAGCGACAGCCAACGGCACGAAAGCGGAGTTCAAAACCAGCGGAAAAAAAATTCTGTTCCCGGGCTTTTTCCGGGCCTACGTGGAGGGTAGTGATGATCCTGAAGCGGCGCTTGAAAACCAGGAAAATTATCTGCCCGAGCTGACTGAAGGCGAAAAGATTGAGGAACACGGCATAGAACCGATCTCCCATGAAACCAAACCGCCTGCCCGGTTTACGGAGGCCACGCTGGTCAAGGAGCTCGAAAAACGGGGCATCGGTCGACCGAGTACCTATGCCAATATTATTAGTACGGTGCAAGATCGCGGCTATGTGGAAACCGACGGGAAGACCCTGATCCCCACCTTTACCGCCTTTGCCGTTACCGAACTGCTGGAGCGCAACTTTCCCGAACTGGTGGACAGCGATTTTACTTCCGAAATGGAGAACAAACTTGACAAGATTGCCCAGGGCAAAGGAGATCCCAAGGAATATCTCAGCAACTATTACAAAGGAGACGATGGGCTGAAAGCCAAGGTGGAATCTCGTGAAGACAACATCGATCCCCAGGAAGCGCGCCAGCTGCACCTGCCGCTGAAGGACCTCGATAACATTGATGTGCTCGTAGGCCGGTACGGACCGTATATCAAATCGAAACGAAATGGCGACGAGGTGACAACGTCGATCCCGAACCAGTGGTACCCGAGTGATATAACGGTAGAAAAGCTGGAGGAGCTGGTCAAAGCGGAAGAAGAAGGCCCCAAATCGATCGGCAAACACCCCGAAACCGGCGAATCTGTCTATGTTCGCAACGGCCGCTACGGTCCCTACGTACAGGTCGGGGAAGTAACCGACGACAATAAAAAGCCTCCCCGCGCTTCTCTCCTGAAAGGGATGAAGCCGGAAGAAGTGGACCTGGACCTGGCGTTGCAGCTGCTGGACCTCCCGCGTCTGCTGGGCAAGCATCCGGATACCGGCAAGGAGGTGCGCGCCGGGGTTGGACGCTACGGGCCGTTTGTCGTACATGACGGGACGTTCGCTTCGCTGCGAAAGAATGACAATGTACTGGATGTGACTCTTGACCGCGCGCTGGAGCTGCTGGCCAAGAAGAAAAAACCGAAACGCAGCTCTGAGATCAAAGAGCTTGGCGAACATCCCACCAACGGGAAAAAGATCCGGGTGATGAACGGGCGGTATGGTCCTTATATTAAGTATGGAAAAAAAAATATCAGCCTCCCGGATAATGTGGAGCCGGAAAAAGTATCGATGAAGCAGGCTGTCAAGCTAATTGAAGAGAAAGGAAAGTAGACGTGGCCCGAAGAATACAGGCTAATATTTCCACTCGGCGACGGTTTATCGCCGAAGTCACGGCCTCAAAAACCAACCGGGCATTCTTATTAATTTGAAAGGGCTATGGAAAAGAAATCCGACTTTCATTTTAGTTATCCTCCCAACCTGCATGAGTTGGATCTGGCTACACTCGTTTCAATGTATCGCGAACGGGGAATGCCCAAAAAAGCGAAAGCCGGCGATTATTTTGCATGTACCGTTACCCACCGTATGGTGAAGGATGCCAAGTGGTGGTTCGGCCTCTACTACAGCCAGAAAGCCTGGGACGAACTGCTGACCAAAGGTTCCGAGGGCTATCCGCTGACTGAAACGGAGCTGAATATCCTGGGTTTGGTTCTTGACGCGGGGGACGAAACCGTGAGCCGGGACTACGTTGAACAAAATTCCGGTACGATCTCCAAGCTTACCTTCATGATTATCAATGATCTCAAGGAATTCGGGTTCCTGACAATCGAAGAAAATGAACGCCTGTTGATTACCCCCCGCGGGGAAAAAGCACTCCAGGGGATCGCGCGGCGGATTTATGACAAAAAATTCCACCCCGACATGCTGCTGATCAACCGGGAACGAGGCCCCGCCCCCAAAATGGAGCGCGCACAAAAGAAAGATGATGACGAACAAGCCAGTCTTTTCTAACAGGTTTCAGACGTTAAATGTGAGACGTCAGACGTGAGATGTTGTTCCGTGATTAGGTTCTTTTTGGAAACAGTTTCTTTAGAGCGAACGACAGGTGAAGAACAACGCTGCTTTTTACGCAATACGTAATATGTAGTGACCTTTGCAGAACCCACTATTTTGTTGGGAGGTGGTTGTACCACCGACCTTATTGACCTTTAAGCGGGAGCACAGCTTCCTCAGAACGAGAAATTGAGGGGGGTTGAAAAGACTTAATGTATTAATTTACAAAATAGTATCAGCCTTCAATTCTGTTGGCACCTGTTTTAAAAGGATTAAGTGGCAAACCCTCAGGCAACGGTCAAAAAAACGGTGATGAACAGAACCACGGCCAGCACAATACCCGCCATAAAGATTGTGTAGGAGACCTTCAGAAGGTCGTATTTTTTGAATAGCACTTGTCCCAGCCCGTAAAGATCGCGCGCCATCGAGTCATACAGGCGTTGTTCATCCTGCATTAACTCCTCGATGCCCTCTACAAATTCACTGCGCTCCATATTGTTATAGTTGCCAAAGAACAGGATATTTGCACGATTTTCGCGCACATCCTCCAGCGTTACCGGATTCTTATTAACCCTGGGACGAGCGGCCAGGATGGCAAACACCAGTGACGCCAGACAAAAAATAAGCAGGGCCGCGGTAGGCCACAGCAGCCAGGGATTGGCATCAATTTTTGGAGATATGGATGCGATGACGATGGAAATGATAATCCCGTTGATGCTGATCATGATATTTGACTTGTTGTCGGCAATGGCACTCAGTTCCACATGCGTCCGGTAGGCCGTTCGGAACATATCTGACACGCCCCGTTTTCGTGAACCAAACTTTTTCTCCTCCTCGGCCTCCTTTTCCTGCTCTCCATTCTTCGGCTGCTCTTCCGGTTCCGACCCGGTGCGCTCTTCCTGTTCTTTTGTAGGTTCTGTTGATTGTTCCATAATGGTTTTCTAATTAGAAGGATTTTTCGCAAAACCGTTGATTCACCCGATCCCGGTTTTTTGCAGGATACTACTGTTTCCAGTGAATAATTACTGAAGCCGCCTCTTCCCCGATTTACCATACTAACCGGAGTACCGGTAATGAATCAACCTGCTACAAGGGTTTCCTTCTCCATCCCTATTCGCTCCAGCAATTTTTCATATCGCAGATCCGACTTCAGCGGATTCCACAGCGGGATCGACCGGATAAACAATACGCTGCCCAGATGTTCCTCAACTGCTTGGTTCAGGTAGTGAAAGACCTGGTCGATCTCACCTAATCCCAAACAGACCATCGCATAATCCATGGCCAGTGAAATATCCGGTTCTTGCTTTTCCTTTTTTCGCAACAGTTTTATACACTCGTTGGCTTTTTCCCTCTTGCCCATGATTCCATATACATAGCCCCGCTGGGCAATCTGTTTCAATTCTTTCTCCAACGTTCCCGGGTTTGTTTCAAACATCTCCAGGGCTTTTTCAAAGTCACCCATCGCCACATATGTCCATCCCTTTCCCTCCAGGGCCGGACGAAAAGTGGCATCCAGCTCCAGGGTTTTCTTAAACTGTTCCAGGGCTTTTTTCAATTGTCCGTCATTGATGTAGGTACGGCCGAGGTCTGCATTGATTGTCAACGAAAGCGGATCTTTTTGCAGGGCCTCTTTCAGCGCTCGTATTGCCGGCCGGTTTTTGCCCATTATCCGCAAGTACAGGGCATAACCCTGCTTTACAAAAGGGGAAGCGGGATCGATAGCCAGGGCTCGCCTCAAGCTTTTTTTCGCCCCCTTGAAATCCCAGTAATAAAACAGCCGTACAAAGGCGAGTGCTATATGGGAGTCTGCCCGCCGGTTGTCGAGTTGAATAGACTTTTCAGCTGCCTCTTCAGCCCTGGCATATATATTGTGATGGGTGGAGCAGCGCGTGCTGGTTCCCAGAAAGGTATAGCAGTTGGCAATGCCCGCATAGGCTTCGGCATATCCCTCGCAATATTCCAGGGCTTTTTTGTAGTGCTCTATCGCCTTCCTGGCATCTTCCGGCGACCATTTGTGCAGGTAAAAGTTTCCTCTCAAAAAATGATTGTATGCCTGAACACTTTTGGTTCTCGGTTTAACCAGCGACTTGATTCCCAGATCGGCATCGGAGAAATCCTCCTTGAGCTTGGCCGCAATCTTGCGGGAAATTTCGTCCTGTACCCTGAAGATATCCTCCAGATCGCGGTCAAACACTTCCGACCAGATATGAAATCCATCTTCCGTGTCGATAAGCTGAGCGGTAATGCGCACACGATTTCCCACCTTCCGAACACTGCCCTCCAGCAGGTAGCGCACCGATAATTCCTCTCCAATTTGCCGGGCATCCTTGCTCAATCCTTTAAAAGCAAACGCGGAAGTCCGTGATGTCACCTCCAGACCTTCTACCCGGGTCAGGGCGTTGATAATTTCTTCAGTGATACCATCACTGAAATACTCGTTATCCGGATCGGCACTCATATTCAAAAACGGCAGCACGGCCACACTTCGAACCAGACCGCCGGTCTTGTATTGTATATCGGCCCGGGATGGAACTTCCAATCCGCTGTTACTGATGGCATACACCGTCACCTCGCGGCTGATATTTTTCAGCTGGTGCGTTCCCAGGTTTTTTACCTTTATTTTAGGATGGTTTTTGAGTTCATCGTAGAGGCGGTCGCTTACCAGGATGCTCCCGGGAACCGCCAGTGCCTGGATGCGGGCGGCCATATTTACAGCATCTCCATAGGCGCCCTCATCGTCATAGACGATATCTCCCACATGCAGGCCAATGCGCAGGGGTATCTGCTCGTTGGACGAATTGAGTTTCTTTTGGATCTCGATGGCGCACTCCACCGAGCGTATGGCACTGCCAAAGATGCTGAGCGTACCGTCCCCGTAATACTGGATCACCCGCCCCTGGTTCTCCAGGATGCATTCTTCCAGTATCTCACGCTGGCGATCGCGCTTTTTCACAGCTTCCTCTTCGTCCTCCTGCATCATGGCGGTATATCCGACCATGTCCGCAAACATGATAGCAGCCAACAGACGAAAATGTTCAACAGCCATTTATTTACTCCTGCATTAATTGTCAAACCGTAAATACGAATACCCGGTGCCACGCCAAACCCTGAATTTCGGTCTTTCCCAAACAGTACGCAGATAACACCGATCGGTTGATCTGTACAGACCGACCATGTTAAAGACTACTGTTCCTACTACTATTCCGTAGTAACCTGACCTGCAGCAAAGTCTCATCTCCGTTTCATTGAGCCTGAATCTTCCTAGTTCACTAAAGCACTGACGGTGTTTGAAAGCCCTACACCTCATTTGCAGTCAAGGATATTCCCCGTACGAGAAAACAATTCGTCGAACGAGTAATTCAATGGCTTCTGCCATGAAAGCAATATATATTACTTTCGAGTATTCGCATTATTAAATATTACGAAAAAATCCTCTCACAAGCGACGCGCTTCCCCCGTCTCTGTCATGCGGGGACTAACAGCAGGACCTCAAAAGAAAAAGCCGGCCCCAGCCAGTATATTCCACTCCCCTTCCGAGAAACCGATGCTGCCACGTACTATCGACATCCTGAACAGATTGACCCACAGTCCCCCGCCGTAGCCCCAATGCCAGGTATCCGACTGCTCCCCGTCGGTCCAGACCCGCCCGTGGTCCAGGAATCCCAAAAATCCCGCTTCGCCGCCCAGCACGTAGCTGCTGAAATCGAAGAGCTTGCCACGTAATTCCATATTATTATAGAAGTTGGTTCTCCCGTTGTAGCGGGTGCTGCGGAGTCCTCTCAAATTCCTGACGCCCCCCAGGCTGTTGGCTTTGTAAAACGGGAACGGGCCGATGTTGTGCTCAGATCCGACGCGGGCGGCCAGCGTAAACTGTGGGTTCAGCGAGGGCGAAAAATAGAGTGCCAAAGAACTTCCAACAGTCCCATGAGTGGCGCTTGTATTTTTGACTCCCAGATTCAGGTCTCCCCAACCCTGCAGCCGAAACCCTTGCCGCGGATTCGTGCTGTTGTCAATATCCTGCAGCCTCAGCTCTCCGGCCAAACCGGTATACCACTGATCTTCGAATGTATTGGGAGAAACTCCGGCCTGCGGCTGACCGATAAACCGGCCGGCATCTTCGCGCACGTTGGTAACCTGGAAATAGGGGCCCACCGATATGTCGACGCCGGTGCCCAGGCTTCGACGCAGAGAAGGAGCCACTCCGAACTGCCAAAGGCGGGCCTTATAGTAGTCATCATCTTTGACAGACTCTTTTGTCTCGTTTCCAAATCCCAAAAAGTTGCGAATATTATTGGGAGTCAATGCCCGGATATCAAGCTCGCCATCCCATCTTCCCGCAACCTCTGTGAACCGGCTATTATACCGAATATTAAACGCCCCCGTTCGGGCCGCAACGTTTGCCCGAAGCGTGTGGGAGGCTGCAAAAGGATATTTCTTGAACCCGTGAAGCTGTACGGTACCTCCACCTCCCATAAAAATGCCATCATCCCTGTTATGCCCGAAAAAAAGGAGCGGTTCCCCGGTATTGTAGGAATATCCCCTGCTGTAATCATACCTGTTGAGCCCGGAGCGGTTGGACCTTTTGATATCAAGTCCCGCTACCTCATTCCAGGTGTTCCCGGCGGTGGAGTCATACAGTTTGATATTCTCATCTCCCCCCGGGCTCAACCCTTTTCCTGTAAACCGGTCGGCGCCACTGCCACCCACAATTCTGACCAAAATGGAACTGCCGGCGGCGCCTTTTATCTCAAATTCATCATCGTCACCCATTCCATATATGCGAACCTCGCGGGTTTCACTGGGGTAGAACGTTCGCTGATAATAGGGTTTTCGATCCGGCTCCTCTTTTTCACTGCGTTTAAATACCCGTACCCGGGTTCGATCATTATCCAGCCGTTCGATCTCAAAGAACTCCTTTTTGTGGCTTCCGACCACATCCACAACTTTGCTGATCAGCTCATAATACCGCCCAGCGATCTCGGGAAGCTGATCACGCCGTACCCTCATTACATGCTCAATGCGGTCAGCCGCTGCCAGCTGCACTTCCTGCGGCAGCCGTCCCACCGCCTCTTTGATAATCTCGTTCGTAAGGGCATCTGTCACATCCCGGGCAATCGACATCCACTCGCGCCGAGTTAACTGGTTGGTAAACCGGCGGGTAAGGGCCAGGCTGTTCATCGTCAGGCCCTTAAGGTTTCCGTAGCTCTCGGTAAAATCCTGGTACAACCTGAACGAGGTTAATTTCCCGAGAGTGGGGAGCACCCCGTTCATCACCATAAAAGCGACATCCCGGTCGCGGGGAATCGGCTGGTATATTTTCCCTTCGGTTCGTTTTTCTCCACGGAGCGAAGAGTCGAGTTCAAACGGCTCAAAAGAGGCCCACCGCCACTGGTCTTCGTGGCGATCCCAGTCGCTTATCCAGATATCCAGCAACCGGTTCCGAAGCATCATCGGCTGGTCTACGCGGTGATCCAGGTCGCCCTCCACCTCGCTCAGCATAGCGCGCGTGCTCATCACTTCTCTGGATCCGCTCAAATGGGGAGCATGCGACATATCATCATCCGGGCGTTCTTCAAACAATGCGAGGCGCCCGCCGACCTGGTGGGCAAATTCTCCCAGCCTCGGGTCGTGCGGGATGTAATAGATCCTGGGATTGGTATGGTATATACCCACGGCCTCGGCCAGGGGAGGCACCATCAGCGCGCCGTAGGGATTCAGGATCGAAAACTGATCTTGTGCCAAATCCTCCGCCAGGGTATTTTTCAGGTGCTCGTCCCAGATTTTGCCCGCCACTTTATCGACTGAACGCAGCACAAATTCCCGCCCCTGCTCGTTTTCCAATCTCAGGGTGTTGGATTGCCCCTTCCCTCCCAGCTTTACGGCCTCCAGCCCCCCTTCCACCGTTGCTATGTCAAATACCGGAAATTCCACCGGGATCGCCCACAGGTCCCGGTTGTGCACCCCCAATACCGTCCGAAATATGGGTCCGGGCTTGTCGTAGGCGGAGTTGGCAGCGATGGTAATCGTGCTGTCCTTCAATTCCGCGCTATCCAGATTCGACATTTTAAACTCGGAACCGGTACCATAAAAAGGATCATCATCGGGGGCTGCCAGCTGCCGCCGGTACAGCAGGCGTCCCTGCCCGGAGGAACTGTTCCCGGGAGTCCAGGCCTCCAGCCAGCTCGAGCCGTCTTCATAATACCGGATCACCATAAAACCCGCTCCCCTGTAGGTAAAATCGGCGTTCCGGCCGGCAGCGACAAAGTCGGGGCGCGAACCGGCCCCACTCACCAGATAATGCTGGTACATCCGTCGCCGGTCTATCCGGAAGTGCTGAAGGCTGTGATCATGGCCCGAAGCATAAATCAAATTGGAGACGCCGTCGAACGCCTCCAGCAGCGCATTTTTAAGCTCCTGGTAGCGGTAATGGGAGATATCCTGCCGGAATCCAAAAAACTTCCGATACCAGACGTAGAGTGATCCGAACACGGGAGGAAGCAGGTGATTCACGGGAGGGAAATATCCACCGTGGGTTCCGTTGGAATAGAGCGGATGGTGCCCCGCAACGATTACATGGTCGTTGGTCCGTTTCCGGATAATATCCCGCAGCTCCACCAGGAAATCGCCCGCGTCCTGCAGTTCATACTCCCCGGTATCGCCAAACGCCTTTTCGTGCTGGTACAGCCACCACTCAGTGTCCATCAATATGAGCCTGATATCCTTGTCAAACGGGGTATCGTCGTCATCCACCAGCTCGATATCCACCGGACCCGGGAAGCCATCGTCCGGCAAAAACGTATTGCCGCGCCCCAGGTATTGCTCTACAAACGCCTCCTGCCGCCCGACTGCCTCCAGTCCCCCGGGCTGCGAGTTATTCCAGTCATGGTTTCCCGGGATAAAGAAGACCCTCCCGGAATATTGCTTCACAATATCCAGCTGCGCGCGAATTCTGGCTTCTGCCTCTTCACGTCCCGGTTGTCCCGGCTCCGGCAGACCGTCCGGGTAGATGTTGTCTCCCAAAAAAACAACAGCGCTCTGTTCGCCCGCTTCGTTGGCCTTTCGCTTCAGCAACTTTCCCACCGGATCACCCTTGATTGGTGCCAGTGCCCCAGCGTCACCCACCAGAAAAACCGAATAAAGAGGCGACTCAACCGGAGGCTGCCGAGCCTGCTGATCTGTGGCTTCCTCCGAAATGTATATCCCGGAAGAACCGCATCCCGCCAGGATAAACAGTATTACTGCATATAAATAATATAAATATGAAGAGAAGAGGTTGTTATGCATGGATTCAATGGTGGCGGAAGGGTTTGGAATACCCCTCGTTGTTAGTCAGGCGGTAAGCCAGCTGATCGTCATATCGTAAATGATTCCTTTCCGTTCCTCCAGGAAGTTCCTGTACTCGCGCCCGTCCGATATATCAAGCATCACCGTGTAATACTTCTGGTTGATGACCGGTCCGAGACAAAGCGAAGTAATATTTGCCATCAGTTGCCGCGGGCTGATCCGGGCAATCTCATAACGATCAGCAGCTTCGTTCATTTGCCGCTCCAGCACGGAACGGTCAAAATCGATCGCTTCCACCAATATCTCTGTCAATACCCCGGGATGACGATTGAGCTCGTTCATGACAAAAGAAAACACGCGGGGCTCTTCTGCCAGTTTCCCGGTAAGTGCGGCGATATACTCCTCAATTTTTTCAAACAGGGACGTCTGCTCGTCCTCCATTGCTTCCAGCGTTTTCAACCCGCTTTCCCGGACCGCCTTCCGAAAGACCTCTTTGAACAGGTGTTCTTTGGAGTCGAAATAGTAGTAGAGCATCGCCTTGTTGACCTGGGCCCGGTCCGCAATCTGCTTGATTCCGGAGCCATCTATTCCATGTTGCAAAAAAACCTCATAAGCCGATTCAAGAATTTTGTCTTTCGTATCGATTGCGTTTTCCCGGTCTTTCATAGAGTAATTACCAACTGGTTAATTAATTTTTCAGGATACAATATATCAGTTTATCCGGAATCACCCAACCGGGTACACCCGGCGCAGGGCGGGCAATATCCGCTTTTCGACCCCTCCCCATTGATCGATCCCCGAACATTAAAAGACCAGTTAATAGCAGCGCCTCCAACTATTTTCGGACGTTTCTGTCTTCCTCCCTTTTACGAAAGCCTGCAAGTGCTGTCAAGCCCGTATTCAGGCACACTCTTTTACAGAAGTTTCTGCAGATGGAACTGTTTTGTTGATCAAAGTTCTTTATAATGAAAAAGGGTACCTGCTTGTTTGGGTCACACAATTTTTGATATTCACGGCTTATGATACGACTGTTCCTCATACTTTCTTTTTTCATGTTCGGCCAGGGAGATACGCCTGCTGATACCACCGCCCTCGACAGCAGGGATTCAGTTTCCGTGAGCGTGATTCGCGTAGAGGGCGCCATCAGTCCCACGACCACCAACTACATTCGCCGGGGAATCGACAACGCCCGGGAGAACGGGTCTGTTTGCCTCATCATAGAAATGGATACGCCCGGCGGACTGCTTGAATCCACCAAAAACATCGTACAAACTTTCTTTGATTCCGATATTCCCATCGTTGTGTATGTATCACCGGATGGAGCACGGGCCGCCAGTGCCGGCACTTTTATTACCATGGCTGCTCATATTGCCGCGATGGCTCCCTCTACCACCATCGGGGCGGCGTCCCCGGTTTCAGGCAGCGGGGCACAGATGGACAGCGTAATGCAGAACAAGGTATTCAACTACTCCGAGAGTTTTATTGAGAGTATCGCCGAGCGCAGAGATCGCAACAAGGAGTGGGCAATTTCTGCTGTCCGAGAAGGAGAAGCCGTGACGGAATCGGAGGCGCTTGAACTGAATGTAATTGACCTGATTGCAGAAGATCGGGATGACCTCCTTCAACAGATCGACGGGCGAACTGTGGAAGGCGACACGCTGCGTACCACCGGCGCCACTATTACGGAGATTCCCCAAAACCTGGCGGAAAATCTTTTCGGGTTTATCATGCGACCTGAGGTCATGTTGATCCTGACCATGATTGCCATTTACGGCATTGTCGGGGAAGTGACGAATCCCGGCGCCATCGTTCCGGGGGTAGCCGGCGTTATCGCGCTGATCCTTCTGCTGTACGCCTCGGCGGCCATGCCGATCAACATTGCCGGCTTTGTGCTGATCGGGCTGGCGATCATCCTTTTTGTTGCGGAAGCGTTTACCCCCACATTCGGACTCCTTATTGCCGGGGGAGCGGTTTCGTTTTTCCTGGGAGCTCTGATGCTGTTCCAGGACCTTCCCGAATCGATGGAGCTCTCCTGGGCCTGGCTGGTACCGGCAACGGTGCTTACCACCCTGTTTTTCGTTTGGATTGTGACGGCCGGACTAAAAATACAATTTTCTGAAAACCGTACCGGGGTGGAAACGATGATCGGGCAGCATGCGGAAGTCGTTGACAAGGTAAACAGCAGCGGCGGGCGCGTCTTTATCAGCGGAGAGTACTGGAACGCGTACAGCGACGAAGAGATTGAAAAAGGAGCGTTAGCGGAAGTGGAAGAGGTCAAGGGGCTTAAAATGAAGGTCAAACCGGTTTCTGACATCACCTCATCTTCACGGCAATCATGAGAACAAGATGAATTCAAACAAACAGTTAGTCAACACCTCGGCACCGGATATTTTTCCAAGCTGATCATGATCTTCAAATCCGGCCAGGTCAGGTGTACGTGCCGTCCCACTGGTGACATTCAACCGATCCAGCAATTAATTAACACAACAAACAAATAACCAATAACAGCAAACTAATAAAAAACGGAGCAGATTATGGATTCTGGAATTATTGATTCTCTATCCTGGGTCATCACTATTGCCGTACTTGCGGCCATCCTGTTACCGCAGATGTTTAAAATCCTGCGGGAATATGAACGGGCAGTGGTATTCAGGCTGGGTAAATTTCAACATACCAAAGGTCCGGGACTGATCTTCCTTATTCCCTTTATCGATAAAATTGAGCGGGTGGATATGCGCGTGCTCACGATCAACGTGGAGCGGCAGGAAGTGATTACCAAGGACAACGTAACCGTTAACGTGGACGCCATCACCTTTTTCAGGGTGATAGACGCTGAACAGGCGATTATACAGGTGGAACGCTATATTGAGGCTACCACCTGGCTGGCACAAACGACTCTCCGAAGTATCGTGGGACAGGTAGAGCTGGATGAGCTGCTGGCCAATCGCGACAAAATCAACAAAAAGATTCAGGAGATCATTGACCGGCAGACAGATCCCTGGGGGATCAAGGTGGTGTCGGTAGAGGTGCGTGATGTGGTGCTGCCTGAAAACATGAAACGCGCCATGGCCCGACAGGCTGAAACCGAGCGGGATCGGCGTGCCAAAGTTATTAATGCCGAAGGAGAGTTCCAGGCTGCCGCCCGGCTGGTTGAAGCGGCCGAAATGATGCAAACAGCCCCCATAGCGCTGCAACTGCGCTACCTGCAAACCATGAGCGAAGTGGCAGAAGAAAATACCAGCTACGCCTTCTTCCCGCTGCCGATGGATTTCCTGGAGGCTTTTAAGTCGATGGCCAACGGAAAGGATATTGATCTGGATGTTGATACCAGCGAGATTGACACCGGTCCTATAGACCCAACCCAGGGAGAGGATACAGAAGAAACCGATTAAATTGACATCAGGTTTAACAAGGGATTGGAGGGCGGTCTGCTTTTCAATCCCTTTTTTTACCCTTTATCCAATAGAATCCAAAAGTGTGAAAAGTTATTATTTACACCGTTTCGGGCAAATCATTAGATCAAATGGCAGAGGGATCACGTTTGCCATCACAACCCAGGACAATCAAAAGGAAACCAGTCTTTTCTATCCCCACTTTTTTGCCTTGTTCCAGGGACCGGTAATAGCGATCGTAAGACCTTCGTGCTGTATATTCATAAAGAGCGTAGAGCCGTCAGGAGAAAAGGTGGCCCCGGCCAGTTCCGAAGTACTGACCGCATTTCTACCGAACTTGTAGATCTCTCCCTCGGGCGTAATCCCGTTGAGATACTGCTCGGCATCGCCATCCTCACACACAAAGATATCGCCCCAGGGGGCTACTGTCAGGTTATCCGCATTTTCAATCATGGTCCCGTCGTTGGGTTCCACAAACAGTTCGAGCTTGTCATGCTCCTCCTGCGGGCCGGCGGGCATCAGCTTCCAGATCTGTCCCAGCTCTTCCCGCCCGCCGTTGGTGCAGGCGAAATAGACAGCGTCATTACCATACCACATGCCTTCGCCACGGGCAAAGCGCGCCGCTCCATCCTCAAAACCGCGGTACCGAAGGTCGTCTTCCGGCGCATCCACATCTTCCAGGTCGATCCATTCCACATCCAATGTCTGTCCCACGGCCACCGCCTGCTGTTTCCAGTTGCGTGTATCCATACGGGGCTGATCGACAACAGCCAGGGCCTGAAGCGTACCCCCATCCAGCAGCCTGCCGGGAGTATTGGGAATATATCGATACAACAGGCCCTCCCCGTCATCCTCGGTCAGGTACACTATGCCACTCTCGGGATCAACAGCTACCGCCTCATGGTTAAACCGTCCCATCGCCTTAATCGGTATGGGGCGGGCAAGACCCGGCTCGGCCGTGGCGGGCACCTCAAAGACATACCCGTGCGCCTTCGCGTAGGTGTCATCGGGCTGCATCACAATCTCTTCGCACGTTATCCAGCTGTTCCACGGAGTGGGTCCCCCCGCACAATTGCGCAGGGTTCCGGCCAGACTCAAAAACTGGCGTACCACCTGCTGATTCTCGGTATCATACACCACCGTCGTCGTGCCGCCCTGCCCTGGATTTCTATTGACGCCATAATCGTAAAAATCCTCCTCGCTCAGTTTTTCGGCAAGTGCAAAATCAGAACCAAACGCGCTCTCATCACCTCCGCGGGCTGCATTCACCTCGTGGTTCCGAATCAGGATGGTAGTGCCGCCCGGTCCTTCAAACGTTGCCATGCCATCGGGCCGGTGGGGTACGTAAAACCCATCGTCCATTTTATCGCGGAACCGGGACACGATTTTGTAAGAGAACCCTTCCGGCAGGTCCATAATGCCCTTGGGGTCCGACCTGAGCGGACCAAACGCTTCCGAAATAGCTTCGGGATTTATATTACGCGTAGCGGCACAACCGGAAAAGATATGGAGTCCCGAAAAACCCAGCGCTACTGCACCTGCGCGTTGAATAAACTGCTTGCGTGATATTGACATAAATGCACTAATTTAACTTTCACTTAGGGTGATATTCTCAGTTCTATATAACAAATCTATTTTACTTCTGCATTACGTGTAGATTGTAAAACTGTAAATATTTTGTTGGCAAAGTCATAAAGGCTGGTCTTACCTCAATAACGATTTTGAAAATAATCCCAGTCCCCTTGAGCTTGCGGGATTTTAAATTTCTATCCCGGGATGCATGAATTTAATTACCTCCGTTAAAAAATATTTATGTAAATGCTAGTTATGCTCAGGCACCTTATATTTATTTTTCAAATACAGACATTAATTAGTGATCGGCAATATAAAAACATCAAGAGTCGAGTCTCTCCTTAAGGAAATACGTATTATGAAATCCATACCGGTATGGCGCTGGCCAATATTGCTCCTGATACTCCTCATTTCGGCTGACCTTATGTTTATCGGGCTCGAAATTATCCACACCGTTGGATATGCAAGTGACAACAAGTTTTCTCTTGGCACAGAGCGGGGATATTCAGAGGTCTACCAATACGTCAAGTTCTTTTGGGTCGCCTTTCTCCTGGGATGGTTGACGATTAAAATGTATCAGCCGATATACGGCATTGGCTCCCTTCTTTTTCTGTATCTGCTTCTTGACGACTCCCTTGAGATCCACGAAACGGCGGGCGGAGATATCGCTGACTGGGTTGGACTGGCTCCGGCGCTGGGGCTTCGGGGAAAGGACTACGGAGAGCTGGCGGTGTATGCGCTTGTCGGCACGCTGTTTTTGGCCCTCGGATGGCTGGCATATCGAGCTAGTAATGCGCTTGCACGCCAAATCAGCTGGTACGTACTTGGAGGGGTAATTGTACTGGCAATATTTGGCGCCGGAGCAGATATGCTACACGCACTGCTGATGAATAGATTTCCCTGGTCAGATACCCCCATGCTGATACTGGAAGACGGGGGAGAGCTGATCGCCTTAAGCGGCATCACCTGGATTGTCTTTTCATTCGCCAACCAGGAGTTGAACACCGATCTCTCCTATGACAAACTGTAAGGGGGGGTAGCCGAAGCAGGATCCAGTACAGACGCGACATGGCGCGCCTCAACAAACTTACACGCCTGTTGCAGCTGGAGCGAATTGCCCCATTCTACGCCTTTTTGGGTTACTTATGGATCATGCCAAAAAGAATACCGCTGTCAAAGGAAAAGAAAACCGTAACTTTTGGTGAAAATCATTTACTTATATGGCCTCTTCCTGCTTATAGTCTGAAACTATTTGAGAAGGCTTTCTCAAATCAACAGTCATTGTAAATGGATTGGATCCACTTTCTCCAGGTCCTCTCTAAAATGGGGCCTTTGCAGAACCTGCTATTTTGTTGGGAGGTAGTTGTAATACCGACCTTTGTGACCTTAAAACGAGAAATAGAATGTTTTGCAGAGCCCTTTAAAATCAAGGGCAACAAAAAAGCCTGGTCCCCATATGAGCACCAGGCTTAAAACGACGAAGGTACCAACGGTTACGCCTTGGCCGTTTGTACCTGCTGGTCCGTTTTGTCGAACAGGTACCATTTTGAGGCACGAACTTTTTCAAGCACATTGTTCGCCGTAACATACACTACGGGGATAAATACGAGCGTGACGAGGGTAGAGGCAGTAAGTCCGCCAATTACCACACGTGCCAGCGAAGCCTGAATTTCAGCGCCTGCCCCGAGCCCGAAGGAGAGCGGCAGCAGTCCCAGAACAGTGGTCAGTGTCGTCATCAAGATGGGACGCAGGCGCAGCTTGCCCGAGACAATTACAGCCTCGCGGACGCTCATTCCGTGATCGCGGCGCATCAGGTTGATATAGTCGACCAGTACAATGGCGTTATTCACCACAATACCGATCAGCATAACCACGCCCATCAAGCTCTGCATGTTAAGCGTCGTTCCCGTAAGCAGCAGCGTCGGGACCACCCCGATGACAGCAAGCGGTACCGAAAACATGACGATTACCGGGTCCAGGAAACGCTCAAACTGGGCGGCCATCACCATGTAGATCAGGATCAGCGCCATGAGAATAGAGAGCTGAAAGTCAGCTGCCGCCTCCTGTTGTTCCTCGTATTCTCCACTGTATACAATAGAGAAGCCGGCCGGAAGCTCCAGGGTTGAGAGCTTTTCCTGAATTTTTTCCACGGCCTCACCCAGGGGCACGCCGCTCTGCAGGTTCGCCGATATGTATGATACCCGCTGGCTGTTCACCCTGTTGATATCGGTCGGTCCCCGTCCCATCTCCTTGGTAACCAGCGAAGACACCGGGATCACCTGCCCGTTGGGAGTGGTAATCGAGATATTATCAAGATCGGTCGTACTCAGGCGGTCTTCGGGCTGCAGGCGCACAATAATCGGGTATTCATCGCCGTCCTCGCGGAACACCCCGGCCCGGCTGCCGCCCACGTTGGTTTGGATGACGCGGGCTACTTCAGTAATCGAAAGGCCGAGATCAGCAATTTTTTCACGATTGAAAATAATTCGCTGTTCCGGTCGTCCTTCTCTGCGGTCGGTGCGTACGCCCTCCACCTCGGGAATCTCCTCCATCAGCAGCTTAATCTGGTTGGATATCTCCTGGGCCTGATCCAGGTTGTACCCCATAAGCTGTACTTCCACCTCGGTGCCCCCTCCCGAGCCAAACAATCGACGCAGCATCCAGAGTCCCGATTGCGCGCTAACCCTGATATCGGCTCCCGGAATCAGTCCCTGAACATTATCCCGAATTTGATCGGCAATTTTTGAGGTACTCATGGAACGCTCGTCAGCCGACACCATTGAAATTTCCACTTCAGCTCGCCCGTCGCGTACGTCGGTCGTAATATGCCGTACATCCTCCATCGGCAAGTTTGCCCGGACTACTGTCTCCAGCTCCTTCAGGTACTCATTCAAAACCGTGATGCTGGTGCCCTGCGCCATCTCGAGATCCACATCGATCTCGTCAGCATCGGTTTGCGGGGCGAGCTCCATCGGGAGCTGTGGAATCACCAGGAAGCAGCCGATGACCAGTACGGCAGTAGAACTGAACACTATTACCTTGCGATCCAGTACCTTGTCGATAATCTGGGAATATTTCTCTTCCATCATCACAAAGAAACGGCGAAAACGACCTTTCTTCTTGATCTCCTCCTTTTCAGAAGGTTTAATCGTGAGGAACTTGCTGCAGAGCATCGGTACCAGTGAAAGGGCCACAAACAGGGAGCACACCAATGCAAATACAACCACCAGCGCCAGCTCCTGGAAAATGATGCCGGTGATGGTATTCATGAATACCACCGGCAGGAAGATCACGGAGGTAGTGAGCGTAGAGGCGATAATGGCGCCGCCCACCTCTTTGGTACCGACCAGCGAGCTGGTTCGCAGATTCTCGCCTTTTTCCTCCCTTAGACGTACGATATTCTCCAGCACCACGATAGCGTTGTCCACAATGAGGCCGACACCCAGGGCGAGCCCTCCAAAACTCATTTGGTTTAACGTAAGTCCGTTAAAATAGAGCAGTGCAAAAGTGGCGATGATCGAAATAGGAATAGAAAGGGCGATAATAAATGTTGAGGATCCGTTTCTCAGGAACAGGTACAGGATAAATACCGCCAACAGTCCGCCCCACATGGCCGAAGACTGCACGTTGTCTATGGAATTCTGTATAAAATCACTCTGGTCAATGGTGACAAACAGTTCAAGATCCGAACGCTCGCTGTTGACGCGTTCAACCTCTGCACGGATCTCTTCAGCCACCGCTACCGTGTTGGCACCCGTCTGTTTGCGAATGCCGAATCGAACCATCGGTTCACCGTTGATCGTAACCAGCCGGTCCAGGTCCTCATAGTCCCACTTTACCTCGGCCACATCTTTTACGCGGATCGGTTTCCCGTCAACCACGGTAATGATGGTATTGGCGATCTCGTCGACCGTCTCGTACTCCCCTAGAGTCCGCACATAGAGCTGCTGCGTACCGGAGTTCACATTCCCGCCCGGCAGGTTCACGTTTTCGCTGGCGATCGCCTGCTGAACCTGCGCCGAGGAGAGTCCGCTTGCGATCAGTCGATCTCTCTTCAGGTCTACATGCACTTCTCGGTAGATACCGCCCCAGATATCGATAGAGCCGACCCCGTCTATCTGCTCAAAACGCTGCGTAATTTCCCGCTCCAGTATCTGGGTTAGGTCGGGAAGCGGGCGTTCGGAGTTGGCTCCCACAATAATAATGGGAAAATTATTGGGG
This sequence comes from Halalkalibaculum sp. DA384, assembly GCF_043951955.1. NCBI lineage: Bacteria > Pseudomonadati > Balneolota > Balneolia > Balneolales > Balneolaceae > Halalkalibaculum > Halalkalibaculum sp. DA384. Next base: position 268,100 of record NZ_JBINJE010000001.1, read on the forward strand.
TCGAACTTCCAGATGCGGGGCGATTCCACCTCGGGCGGCAGGTCATCCCGGATGCGATCCAGCGCGGCCCGCACATCATTGGCCGCCACATCCACATCCGTGGTCTGGGAAAACTCAAGCGTCACCCGGCTTCGGCCCTCCGAGGAGCTTGAGCGTACGCGCTCCACGCCCGGAACGCCGGCAATGGCATTTTCAACCGGCTTTGTAATAATTTTTTCCATCTCCTCAGGCCCGACATTGTTGTAATCGGTACTGACCGTAAGCTGGGGATACTCAATCGGGGGCAGCAGGTCTACCGGCAGATACCGGAACGAGATGACGCCCAGCACGATGACAATCAAAAACACCATCGTGGTGGCAATAGGTCGGTCTACAGCAGTTTTCGTTAGCGGCATGGTTAGATCCTTTTTACGTTACATGGTTGGTTGTTGAGGACTCTGTTGCTGGGTGTTGAGGACCTCCTGCAACAGGTCGTTACGCTGGTATCCCTGGAGCGTCAAAATGCGCTCCCAGGAGCTGGTGCGCACCCGGGCCTGCCGGCGGCCGCCCGTCAACAGGTGCTGCCCGACGGTAATGACCCAGTCACCCGGTTCCACCCCGGCCACTCCCAGTTCCATACGTCCTTCCGCAATAACATCAATCACCTTGAACTCGACATCAACAGGTTCAGTAAGCGGGGCCGGGTTCCCGGAATCATCCGGTGTACTTTCGACCGGTTCCACCTCCGATCCAAGCGTAGTGGCCACATAAACTCCCTCTTCACCGGTTTGAGGATCGGTGTACAGCGCACTGGTAGGCAGCAGCGTGGCCTGCTCACTTTCTCCATACAAAATATCCACCGCGACAAACATCCCGGGCCTCAACAGGCCCTTTTCATTTGATACATCAATTTCTGCTTCGGTACTGCGGGCCACGGGATTCAGAAAGGGAGAAATACGGGAGAGCTCCGCTTGTATAATTTCAGTCTGCCCATCTCTTGTCGGTGCCATAATTTCGGCCGTCTGTCCGATCTCAATCCTGTTCAGCATATCTTCGGTCAATACGACTTCCACCCGTAAATCTCCAAGATTCCCGATCGTAAACAGGTGGGTGCCGGTACCTACCTGCATGCCCACCTCTGCATTGCGCTGCCCCACGGACCCCGTGATCGGGGCCCTGATCACGGTCCGTTGCAGCATCTCTTTTTGCTCTTCAAGCGTTGACTGCGCGCGCTCAAGCTCAGCTTCAGCCAGTTCAACATCCGCCTCGGCTGATGCCATCTGGGCCTCCAGCGTTTCCATCTCCAGCTCGCTGGAAAGATCGCGGTCGGCCAGTGTTTTGGTTCGCTTGTACTCCGCCTCCAGCTGGCGCAACCGGGCCCGGGCCTGCTTTAAACGGGCGTTACTGATCCTGTAGCTTGCCTCCGCCTGTTGGACCTGTTCCCGGTACTGGGTGTCATCAAGACGGACCAGCGGATCCCCTTTCTGAACTTCGCCGCCATTGCTGACCAGTACCTCGGCAACGCGACCGCTTATCTCGGGGTAAAGCTCCACCTGGTTTTCGGCAATCACTGTACCGCTGAGCCGCTCGCTTAACGGCAGGGATCCGTAACGTGCCTCTACCGCTTCAACTGCTGGAATAACTGAATTAGTAGGGGAATCGCTGTTTCCCTGAGAGGCCTCATCTGAACAGGAAACCACAAAAAAAACCGCCACCAGGGCGACCGTGGTAGAACGGATATATGAACCGGCTGCAAATATCATTGGATAATTATTCAAAATTGTTGTTGTATTGTCTACGTCCGACTTTTTTGTCTCAGTAACCAAAAAAAGTGAATGAAATATGAAATAGTTCAACACTAAATGTAAAAACTTGTCTAGTGTAAATAACGCACATGATTCTGAAGGAAAATTGAGAAATCGACCAGGTTTGGCCGCACAAACAAATCTTTAATTTTTTTTACAAAATTGCTGAATGGACACCATTACACAGATCACACTGGGAGCTGCCGTCGGGGAGGCCGTACTCGGGCGCAGGATTGGAAATAAAGCTCCACTATGGGGCGCTGTACTCGGGGTGGTTCCCGACCTTGATATTCTGGCGAATCCCTTCCTGACAGAAGCTCAACAGATTGTTGCTCACCGCGGAATTACCCACTCCATACTTTTTTGCCTGCTGACCCCGCCCCTGTTTGGCTGGCTGCTGGCCCAACTCAAATGGAACCACAAGGCCGGATGGAAGCAGTGGAGCGGGCTGGTGTTCTGGGTTTTTTCTACCCATATCTTTATCGACGTGTGTACCAGCTACGGTACGCAGGTATTCCAGCCTTTCAGCAATTATGCCGCCAGTTTTAACTCAATCTTTATTATCGACCCGTTTTATACGGTGCCTCTCCTCGGCGGCATCCTGGTTGCGCTCTTCCTCAACCGGAATCTGCACAAACGGCGGTGGGCCAACTACCTCGGGCTGGGAATCAGCTCCTTCTACCTGCTGATGGGCTTTGGAGTAAAATGGCATGTAAATACGGTCTTTGAGGATAACTCCCGGCAGCAGAATATGGCGGTGGACCGGTACATGACCACCCCCGCTCCCCTGACCATATTTCTCTGGACCGGCTACCTGGAAAGCGGCGACGATATCCATGTGGGACTCTACTCCATCTTTGACGACGATCAGGAGATCGATTTTATAACGCTGCCCAGGCAGTCTGACCTGATAGCCCCCTACCGGGATGACCTGCCCGTCCAGCGACTGCTCTGGTTCTCCAACGGGTATTATACCGTCGAGAAGCGCCCGGACGGACTCATCTTCTCCGATCTCCGTTTTGGGCGATCCGACCTCTGGTTATCGGGTGCCAACCCTTCTTCCGCCTACGTATGGAATTACAAGCTGGAATTTAACGGGGACAGCACACAGGTAACGGGATTCCGGCATTTCGAACCCTCCTTTGACACCCGAAAGGGGATGTTCGGCCAACTGTTTAACCGCATCCTGGGAGAATAGAATCGATGATTCCGCCGTTAACCTCACTGCCTCAATTTGAGACAGTCAGATCCAGAGACTAGTCTGACAGGTAATACTCGATCGTAGAAACCACGCGGATGTTTTTAATATACGGGGTATTGTTATCTCTTGGGGCAATGCTAAACTGTCCCTGCGAAGCCGTCTTGATCTTACCCAGCCTGCTGTTGGAATCTTCGGCGAATTTCTGTGCTACCTGCCGCGCCTCTTTTGTGGCCTGCTCAATCATCTCCGGCTTGATCTCATTTAGCCGCGTAAACAGGTATTCGGTTCGCACCTGGTACTCGTCGCCACTCAGCGTGATGCCCCGCTTCCCCAGCTCCACCAGCTCTCCCATCACCTCGCGCACCTTGTCGACCTCGCTCGAGTAGACCGTCACATTCTGGGTGGCCACATACCGGAATTCCACGTTCTCATTTCCACCATACCGCTGTGCCGACCTGTCAGTCATAACCGGCGTCGAAAACGAGATCGCCTCCTCACCGATACCGCGCTCCATAAGGAACGTTTTAACGATATTTGCGCTCTTCTCAACCGAGGTGTAGATCGCCTCGAGGTTATTACCCGCCTCGGTAAACTGGATCGGCCAGATTACGATATCCGCCGGGTGCTCCTGCTCGGCAAGGCCCTTGACGGTGACCGTGCGCTCGTACTCTTTAAAACGGATCGCCGTTTCCCTTATGAAATATCCCAGTACGGCCATTGCAAGAATAATTGCGATACTCAACAAAATATAGTGCTGTTTTTCCATCTCACTTTATGTAGATAACATTGGATTTCTGAGGACTCCGAAAAAAGGGAGCTTTGCAAAGCCCTCTTGTGAATAGCGATACCGGATACTACGAATTTTATGTGAAAATAGGTATCAGTCCGTGTTATTTACCTACACATCCCGCACACCTTTTGAAAGGGTAATCGCGTCCTGGATTACGCGAATCAGTGCGCGTACACAATAAGGATAAAAACATTTAACAAGGAGTTAATCACACTTCTACCTGATATCACTTATCTTAACCAAAACCATTGTCAAGACAATCAGATCCTTTATGTCTTCATTTAGTCGGAAAGATTTTTTAAAAAGCAGCGCATTAGCATCTCTTGGAATCGGTTCCTCTGTTTTATCCGGAAAATCCAGTAGCCTGCTGGACAGGATTTCCCAGGCGAAGGGGGAAGCGAAGAACATCATATTTATGGTCAGTGACGGGATGAGCAGTGGCACCCTGACGCTGGGCGACCTTGTCAAACGGCGCCAGTATGGAGAGGCCACCAATTGGCTGGAGCTCTACGATTCCACCGAGCGCCCATACCACCGGGGGCTGATGGATATGGCCTCTCTCGATTCTCCGGTGACCGATTCCGCCGCAGCGGCTTCCTCCTGGGGAGCCGGCCAGCGAATCAACAACGGGGCGATCAACATGTCGCCCGACGGGCGCCGCCACAAGCCGATCGCCGAAATATTCCGCGATGCCGGCAAAAAAACCGGCCTGGTTACGACCACGCGGCTTACCCACGCCACACCCGCCGGGTTTGCCGCCAACGTGCCCGACCGGGGCATGGAAGACACTATTGCTATGCAGTACCTGCAGCGGGAATTCGACCTGCTGATGGGCGGAGGAGCCCGTCATTTTGCTCCGGCGGACCGGGATGACGGCAAGGATCTCTTTGCGGGATTCCGCGCCAAGGGATACGACGTGATTCGCGAAAAGGCAAACCTGCCAAACGCCAGCCGGCAAAAGCTGCTCGGTGTCTTTTCCGATTCGCACCTGCCCTACACCATCGACCGTCAAAACAACGCTGCCCTGGCGTCGACAGTGCCGACCCTTGCAGAGATGACCCAAACCGCTCTCAAACAGTTCAACGGGGCTCAGAACGGGTTTCTGCTGCAGGTAGAAGGCGGACGTGTGGATCACGCGGCCCACGGCAACGATGCCGCCGGACTGATTTACGACCAGATTGAGTTTGACGAGGCGGTGGGTGTGGCCCTCGACTTTGCCTCCGGCAGAGAGGATACCCTGCTGATCATCACGACCGATCACGGGAACGCGAATCCCGCTGTCAACGGGACCGGAGACCGCTATACCGATTCCGGCAGCAACCTCGACAACATCCAGCAGTTCACCCACAGCAACGACTGGATCCTTTCCGGTCTGGACGCCAATAGTTCCGTTGAAGACATTCGGGACCGTGTGAAAACGGCAACCAACCTGGGCATTACCCGGCAGCAAGCCATCATGCTCCTTAAATCGCTGAATGGTGAACTCACCACCGTCTACGAGGCCAAAAACAGTCCCAAGGCGGTGCTCGGCTCCATATTGGCCAACTACCTTTCCATCAACTGGCTGGGCACCGTGCACACTTCCGACTACGTGGAGCTGGCGGTGCTTGGACCCGGCATTGAACAGATGGATAATTTTACCCGGAATACCGATCTTTTTGAGATGATGGTGGCCCTTGCCGGGGTGGAAAAATATGCAAGCAACTAACAGGGTATTATGCGAGAGATTGTAAACAGCGCCGACGGCAGTTACGACGTACTCACCATATCGGAAGCGGAAGACCCTGTGCCTGACGGGGAGGAGCTGCTGATTGACGTTCGGGCGGCGGGCATCAATTTTGCCGATATCCTGGCCCGCAAAGGCACCTACCAGGATGCCCCGCCCAAGCCGTGCGTCATGGGCTACGAAGTTTCAGGGATCGTGGAGGCAGCCGGGGCGCAGGCGGATCCGAAATGGAAAGGAAAAGAGGTCATTGCCACCACCCGTTTCGGGGGACAAGCCGAAAAAGTTTTGGTGAAGCCCCATCAACTATTTGAAAAGCCTGAAGCCCTCTCCTTCGAAGAGGCGGCTGCGCTGCCGGTAAATTACCTCACCGCCTGGGTGCTGATACGGGTCATGGGCTCGCTGCAGCCCGAGGAGTCGATCCTGATCCATAACGCTGGCGGGGGCGTGGGACTTGCCGCACTGCAGATCGCCCAGCACATCGGGGCCACCACCTACGGCACGGCCAGCCCCCGAAAACACGAATTCCTGGTAGCACGCGGGCTTGACCACCCGATCGACTACCGGAACAACGACTGGTACAAGCAGCTCATGAAAATGACGGACAACCGGGGGGTAGAGTTAATCATCGATCCGCTGGGCGGAAAGGAGTGGAAACGGAGCTATAAAGCCCTTCGGACAACCGGGCGACTCGGCATGTTTGGGGTTTCCAGTGCCAGCGAAGGGGTTTCTGGTGGATGGTGGGCCAAGCTCAAACTGCTGGCAACTGTCGTTACCATGCCTTTTTTCCACCCTCTGCCGCTGCTCGACAAAAACCGGGGCGTCTTTGGAGTCAACCTGGGACACCTGTGGCATGAAAAGGAGAAGGCGCAACACTGGATGCGCCAACTCCTGGAGGGCGTCGGTGAAGGATGGGTATCCCCGCATGTAGACAAAACCTTCCCGTTCAGCGAGGTGGCCGACGCTCACCGCTACATTGAGGAGCGCCAGAATATCGGCAAAGTCATTCTGGTACCCTGACTTTTCAGCGTTGCTGGAAACCCACCTGTTCCGGCTGAATTCAGCAGACCCCGCTAACCTGCATTTCTCACGAGAATAATTTTGAATCATTGTAATACTATGAATTACAATGATTTAGATTGATTTCCCGACCGAAAATACTATGACAGGGTGTAGCGGACTGCGAAATTGGTTCATCTGCTGCGTTGAATGTGGGAATCGCTCGCTGAACGTACCAGCATACGTCTCGCTTGCGATTACCACTTCGCCTTGCATACAAACCAATTTCTTGGGGAGAAATGCAGGCTAACCCTTGATTTCCATTTCCTCCAGAAACGGGTAATCCGTATAGCCTTTCGCGTCGCCGCCGTAGAAGGTGTCGCGATCCGGTTCATTGAGGGGGGCGTTCTGCGCGAAGCGCTTCGGAAGGTCCGGGTTGGCCAGGAATTCGCGGGCGAAAGAAACCATATCTGCTTTCCCCTCTTCTACCACGTTGATGGCCGCTATACGGTCATAGTTGCCATTAGTCATCAGCACGCCGTCATAAAAAGGACCATAGTAGGCCAACACATTCTCTGCCAGTTGCGGGTGGTCCGACAGGTCGGCCAGCGGTTCCACCAGCTCAAGGAAAGCGAGCTCATACTCCTCATTCAGTTTGCGGATCACATACTCATACAGGGCTTTCGATTCAGAGTCATTTTCAGTAGCCATCAGATTACTGGGGGAGAGGCGCAGCGATGTTTTATCAGATCCCACCTCCTCAATCACCGCATCCAGCACCTCAAAGAGAAAACGGGCCCGATTTTTGACAGAGCCGCCATAGCGGTCCGTGCGGTCGTTGATGCTGTCATGGAGGAACTGCTCCACCAGGTAGCCGTTGGCGCCGTGGATCTGTACGCCGTCGAACCCGGCCTCGATGGCGTTGCGCGCGGCCTGCCGAAAATCCTGCACCACGGCTTCCACCTCTTCCGTAGAGAGGGCACGGGGCGTGGAGGTCGGCTGGAAGCCCTCGGGCGTGAATACCTGGGTGTTGGCATTTTTATTTGTGGAGGACACCGGCGGCTCCCCATCGTGGAACCAGGTGTGGGAAACCCGTCCCACGTGCCAGAGCTGGCTGTACATCACACCCTCGTTCTGGTGGACGGCCTCCAGCACCTTCTTCCATCCCTCGATCTGCTCCTGGCTGTGGATACCGGCAGTGTCGATATAGCCCATCCCCTGCCGGGATATCTGCGATCCCTCTGAGAGGATGAGTCCAGCTGAGGCGCGCTGGCTGTAATACTCGGCATGCAGCTCCGTGGGAGCATTGGCCTCGTTATGAGCCCGGTTGCGGGTCATCGGCGCCATCGCCAGCCGGTTTTTCAGGGTTTGGGTTCCCACGTCAATAGTGTCAAAAAGCTTGGGGGTGGACATTTGTAATCCTTTTTAGTTTAACATTGAACTATATTGACTGTTACAACCGCGAAGACTCCCCAACCATTCCACCCGGCTGTTAGAAATTATCGATCAGGAGTATAGGATTTGATTATATCTCTAAAGCGATACATAGTCCGTGAATTCCAATGCAGAACATTGTAACCGAGAAACATCTGTTAAACGGGGACTTTGCAAAGCCGTTGTTTTGCCAATTTCAGTGATTAAAATTTCATCTGTTGAAGTGAGTGTATTTGGGAGTGCAATAACCATAAAAATTTCCCTCCAGGGCACACACCATTGGAAAGCCATACCTCTGTAGAAATACGGCGAAGTAAAAAGTCCGAGATCATTCACCGGACGACAACACCAGCCGTCCGACAAGCAGTTCGAAGATCTCCATAAACAAGTTTGTTCATTAAAAGTGATTTTATAGTTTGCTTGTCATATTGACCGGTAAACCCGTTACCATGAATCTCCATGAATAAACAACCCGCAGAAGAATCCACGCTGCAGGAACAAGTTGAGGAACATGCTTCCAAAAAAAAGCAGAAGTACGGCACTTTTGGCGGCGTGTTTGTTCCCACCCTGCTGACTATCCTGGGAGTCATCCTGTTTTTGCGACAGGGCTGGGTGATCGGGAATGCCGGACTGCTGGGCGGATGGCTGATCATCACCCTTGCCTTCCTGATCGTCACTTTTACGGCGCTGTCGATGTCGTGCATCACCACCAATATCCGCATTAAGGCCGGCGGGGCGTATTCCATTATCTCGCAGTCGCTGGGACTGGAAGTCGGCGGCAGTGTGGGCGTGCCGCTGTACCTGGCACAGACGTTTGCCATCACCATGTACATTTTCGGTTTTAGGGAAGGCTGGCTCTATATCTTCCCCGACCATTATGCCATTGCCGTCGATATGGTCGTATTCAGCCTGCTCTTCATCGTCGCCTATCTAAGCGCAAGGCTGGCTTTTCGTATCCAGTACATCATACTGGCGGTTATCATCGCGGCCCTGGTATCGGTGGGCGCCAGCGTGTTTACCGGGGCGATGGAACACAGCATCCAGTGGTGGGGAGAGTTCCCGGGTGAGCCGGAGGATAATTTCCAGGGTGTCAGCTTCTGGGTGGTCTTTGCCGTTCTTTTTCCCGCCGCCACCGGTATTATGGCCGGGGCCAACATGTCGGGAGAGCTTAAAAATCCCAAGAAGAGCATACCGCTGGGCACGCTGTCGGCCATCGGCATCAGCTACCTTATTTATATGTCCAGTGGATACTGGATGGCCAAAGTGGCCCCGGTAGATGAGCTGGTGAGCAACTACAACGTGATGATCGATTACGCGTTCTGGTCGCCAGCGGTGCTGGGCGGACTGCTGGGGGCGACCTTTTCATCGGCGCTGGCCTCTATCGTGGGGGCGCCCCGTATCCTGCAGGCACTGGGAGATCACAGGATATTTCCGGGCGGCGAGGTGTTCTCGAAGCTGGCGGACAACGGCGAACCGCGTAATGCCATCCTGCTGACCGGCGGCCTGGTGCTGGGCACCCTGCTGCTGCGGGATTTGAATACCATCGCCCCGCTGATCACCATGTTTTTCCTGATCACCTACATGATGATCAACATGGTGGTCTTTATTGAGCAGCAGATGGACATGATCAGCTTTCGGCCGACGTTTTCGATTCCCAAATTTGTGCCGTTCCTGGGCACGGTGGGCTGCCTGTTTACCATGTTTGTCATCAACTCCACCTTCGGGCTCATCGCCCTGGGCTTCGTCATAATCACGTACCTGTACCTGTCCAACCGAAAGCTTCAGGTCCCCTACGGCGATATGCGAAGCGGCCTGTTTGTGTCACTGGCCGAGTGGGCGGCCAAGCGGGTATCCCTATTGCCCGAAAATAACGAGCGGGCCTGGAAAGCCAATCTCTTGGTGCCGGTCCGGAGCTCCCGCGAGCTGCGCGGCAACTTCAGCCTTATCAGGAACCTGGTGTATCCCAAGGGATCGGTCAAGCTGGTGGGAGTCTCGGGGGAGGAAGATGAGGGAACGTTCAGGGATTCACTGATGGATTTTTCAATGTCATTTCAGCGAGAAAATATTTATGCCCGGTGGAGCGTCATCGATTCCAATAATTTTGAAGATGCCGTGCTCAATTCGCTGCAAACCCTGCAAGGCACATTTTTCAGGCCCAACATTTTGTTTTTGAGACTCCCCGCCCACAAGCAGTATGATGATGAAATTTTGTCGATCATCCGGCAGGCGCGCCTCAACAATATGGGCATTCAACTATATGTTGAGGATACGATTGCCCAGCTCGGACGCAGTGCGCTGGTAAATGTGTGGGTCCATGAGCAGAGCCCCGATTGGGATCTGAGCATGGAGCTCGGCAACGTAGACCTGGCGATGCTGACCGCGTACAAGCTGAAGGTCAACTGGGATGCCGAGATGCGCATCATCACCGTGGTGGAGGAGCCGGAGGTGGAGAATGCGTATCAATATCTTGAAAATCTGCGGGATGTGGCCCGCCTGCCCGATGTGAAGCCCCATGTGGAGATCGGCGATTTTAAGACGGTGATGCGGGAGGCGCCCCAGGCAGATGTCGACCTGTTTGGGCTGCCGGAAGACCCGGACCTGGATGAGCTCCGCAGCTATGTAGAGCAGACCCAGTCTGCCTGCGTATTTGTAGCGGATTCGGGCAATGAGAATATTTTGGCGTAGGGTTTTAGAAATATTCGGATGAAGCTGGCCACGCCCCTTGCTACCGCCCAATCCTGCCAACTGATAACCAGTCAATCAATAACGCACTCCGCCTTCTTTGTGTTTGCCGGGAGCGGGAGACAAATTCATAGGCCGTGAGGAGAAAACCTAACTCGAATTTCTCACCAAGAAATTTGGTTGTGCGTCTTTTTAATATGATTGTGAATAATTCGGGTTAAAACGTCAGGATCTGTTCCAGTTCACGATTACGATAATAGTGACGCCCCTTGATCTCCCGTTTCTCCAGCACCCCCATCTCATCCAGCGTATTCAGGTAGCTGCGGGCCGTATTTTCCGCATACAGCCCCGCATCGGTCAGGTGACTCACCTTCGTAAACGGCTGGGTGAAAATGGCATCGATAAGCTGGCCCGGGCGCTGAAAATTCTGCTCACGTTCCACGGCCTCCAAAATGGCTTCTTTGGCCTCCAGGATATCATTGACCTTCCGGTAGGTCAGCCGTGCCGTAGAATCCACCGCCCGAAGCATATACAGTATCCAGGCCTCCCAGTCCCCGCGCTGCGACACCCCCGCCAGCGTATCGTAATACTCCTGCTTGTGATCGATGACATAGCGACTGAGATAAAGAATGGGCAGCTCCAAAAGTCCCGCCTTTGTCAGGTAATGAATATTCAGGATGCGTCCCACGCGTCCATTGCCATCGCGAAAGGGGTGGATCGCCTCAAATTGAAAGTGAGCAATCGCCATCTTTAGCAGCGGCTCGTGGGGCGGGATGGAATCGTCATTCAAAAACTCCGTCAGGTTCTCCAGCTTCTCCCGCAGCACCTCCTTTCCCTTGGGCGGCGTGTACACTCGTTTGCCGGCATTGGGTCCACTGCCCCCCTGGCGAATATAGGTCGTGGCAAAAGGCGGACGAATGGCATCGCGGGCTTCTTTGATCTCCTGGTACAAGTTCACAAAGTAATCCAGATCAAACGCACCGTGTTCTTGTAAATATTTATGTCCCTCCCATATCGCCTCCCGATAACGAAGCACCTCTTTCGTGGGGGCGGATACATTATCATCGAACCGGCTGTCGCTGAACGCCTGGTAGAGATCGTCGGTGGTGGTAAAGACGTTCTCGATGGCGCTCGAATCCTTCGCCTCCTGCAGGGTAATACTGTTGATCAGGAGCGCCTGGTTGGGGATGGCCACGCTGCGTCCGGCCAGCAGCCCCATCGCCTCCTTGGCCCGGCCCAGCTGTTCGTAGATCTCAACATTTTTATACAGTTCTTCATCGATCGGCAGCAGCGGCAGGTCATTCCAGGGTGTATTGCGATCGGGATTAACGCGGTATATCGGCTGTTGAGACATTAAAATACCTGTCATTTAAGGCATGAGTTTAATTCCGGCCTCAACATAAGGGTTTTACAGGTACCATACATTAAAAATTACACTTTTTGATGTATGGGTTGGGTTCCGGCCTTAATGGTACGTTGGGATGGGTTGTGAAACCTCAATATCAAACCGAACTGGGACGGCGACCTGGCCAAAATCTGCAGCTTTGCGGGAATGATTGTTGTTTAGATGCTGGTTGCAGTGCGGGGTTGGCTGAGAGTATTCGCAGGTTGAGGTAAAATAAAAAACTATTAATTAGGATATTGTACCAATTGTATCCTACTCTTCTTGATCTTGTGATGTTTCTCGTTTTAGATCAATAATCATTGGTAATTTTGACTTGATGGCCTTGCCCGAAACTACAGCATGATACCTTTTAAGTGTTGGGATCGCATTTATCATATCACTGCCAAAGTAATTTTCCAAAAACCCAAAAGAGGTTTTGTCATGTGCTTGAAAACTTATAATTGTATTACATTGTGTTAGTACTGTCTTTGAAACATTGGCAGTTCTTTGAGCAATAACAAAAAATCCAACATCGTACTTTCTACCTTGGAGGGCTATTTGTCCAATTTTATTCACTAAAGCTTTATTACTACTATAATCTCCAAAATCCCCCAAGCTATTAGTTTCAGGTACAACTGTGTGAGCTTCTTCGATAACTATACAAATTCTCTCGTCATCATTTTTCTTAGCATATTTAAATATACTTTCTAAAAACTGCTGAGTAAACTTCAAAATAAAAGACGTATTTGATAAGTCAGGTAGCTCAAAGATGGATAGGTTATCTTCACTATCCATAAAATCTGTTATATAGCCTAACAACTTCTCATCTATTTGATTTTTCAACTTTAAAGTTTCTTGGTTCCCAGCCCGTTTGGAATCAGCATCTTTATACTTTGCATATAATTCTTCAGTCGCATCTAATCCTTCCTTATCTACAAGTAGTTCTGGGTCTAATGCTGATAATTTATCAACATACTCACCTGTGAAATCAATACAGATTACTTTAGTATCTCTTTTTAGCTTTGCAATTATTTCTCTCGCGATAAATGACTTACCACTACCAGTAATACCTAATATGGCTGTATGATGTGTTACAGCTTCTTTTAAATCTAGAACAGATGGAATATCAGTTTTAGGTATAAAACCAAGTTCAAATTCATTTTCTGAAGTTTCTGGCAAATCAAAATCTCTATAAAATCTATTGACAGGGGTATTTATATTTGGAACCCAACCAAATTTATCAAATGCTCCTAAATCTTTATCCCAAACCCCAAGTTGGATTGCAACTGCCTCTACATATCCTCTTTTATTTCGCTCTTCTAAGTTTTCAGATTTAACCACGCCATTTATTATTTGATAGAATACATTTCTACCGTCTATATCAAGCGTAACCAAGTCTCCATCTTCTAAACTTCCAACCTTCGGAGAATATTCAAACTTAATTGTTTCGATATCCGAACCAGATGTCACAAGACCTACAAAATTTTCGTAATCCTCTCCTTTGTCTCTATCGGTTTGGTATATTCTATTTGCTGAGAGATTCGAATTTACTTTTATTTCTTCTAACTGTAGTATTTTGATCCACTTCTCTTCATCTAAGAGGGTGCTATCAACGACTAAGCCAAGAAAAGTTTTTTCATTACCCTGAATAGTGTGGGTAAACATTAAAAATTCAAATTTATCTATGTGAGTATTTTGGTCTGGATAAATTTTTGCGAGAAAAATATTACCAGATTCTACACTTAGTATTTCACCAACTTCTTCAGGAGCCGTATCCTTTTCAATAAAGAAATTAATTGTATGTTTTTTGGGCTCTATAAAAAGGATTAAAGCACTATAAAAAAATAAACTGAGAAAAGCCCAAGATTGATTATCTACATAGAAAAGAAGAGTTAAAATGAACAAAGCAAAAAACAATAGTTTACCCTTCCCGAACAAAGTGCTGAATTCCTTAAACCTCTTTGACCATATGTTCTTAGTTGATTTAGAAGACTCATTCTTAGTTAAAAGGAATAAAGCCATTAAGGAGGTACAGAAAAGAAGAATATTGTATATCAAAAAAAAATCATACCAAATCCCTAAGTTGTTTAACTGATCATTTAATGGAGCTAGCAACAAGATTATCGATATTGTTGAAGCCAGAACATCAGTAGGCTTTGTAAAAAAATGTTCTAAAAAAAATGTTACCAATGACAGCATAACTAAAGTGGATATCAATACAATCTTGGCTGATTGGTTTTCAGGTAAGCTCGTGTTAAACGATACAATTATAAATATTAGGATTCCTAGAAAAATAAGAAGTAGTAACCCTCTCTCATTTTTATTCATCTTAGATTAAAGTATTTATTGTTTGAATCAAGTTGATATCTATTATTGTTTGGTAATCGGTTATGGTTATGAATAATTCTTAAGTCAAGATGTCTAAAATGTAAAGTCTAATCTTCAGAGGTAATTTCATCAGAATGATTACAGATTAAATTTTATCCTTAAACTCCTGATACCGCCACTCCAAAAACTCCTGATTAGGCCAAGCCTTCTTCGATCTAGGCAAAATCAATTTCTTATCCTGCAACTCTTGAATTCCATGCAGTAGCATTGGTCCATCCTCTTCTCTCAAGACCTCATCTTTGACCTTGATTTCATAGTCCGGAGTAACGCCAAGAATGTGCTTGTCAAAAGCGGCGTGATGGATTTTGCACAAGGCCAATCCATTGTTAACGGAGGGTATCCCTTCTTCCTCTTGGTCGGGAATGATATGGGCGGCATCCAACAGCTCTACATGTTTTAAGTGGCAGAAGGCACATTGCGACTGGTAGGCGGCAATCACGCGTTCACGGAAACCGCGCTGGTGCAGTCGTTGTCTTACGGAAGCAGTAATATAAGCCCGGCGATATTTGTCAGTCTCACCAACTCGGCTTATTTCCTGGTCCACATCATATTGGTTGTCTGCTGCAACCCTGAATGTCAGCGAGTCGGGATCATCTCCAATTATATATACCGGCCAAACGACAAGATACTTGCCGGGTATAATGCCATGGAAATAGATTAAGGGCACCTCTTTCTGCATGCACTTGCGAAGTCCCACGTTGTCTCGGTGCATGGGATCGGTGCCCCTATACTTGTAGAGCAAGAAATCATGTTCATCAAAGCTATCTTCATAAGGACCTTTGGGCGAGGTGGTTATAGTGAGAGGCAAATCAAGTATTTTGGGTTTAAAGATTCCCTGCGGTGAAACCAGTGGTATTCTGGTTCCCTTGAATTCAAACCCCTGGGCCAGCATATCTCGATTTAATACATCACCATATTTTTCTACCTGTTTTTTCAGCCAGTTGAAAGCCGCCAATCGTATTTGCTTATCTAGATCCATCTGGTGGGATTTGGAAATGATCCTGTACCCGATTCAAAATGATTATACCTTTTATTCAATAGAAAATCATTTTAGGAATAAATATTTCAACTGAACACCTTTTCAGCCCCACATCAATCTGACTCAATAATCCAAAAATTTTCTGCACGGATCCCGGTTCTCAGCGATCATTTAAGTAGCGTTGGCACTTGAGCCAATTCAAGAAACAGCTCCAACAATCGAAAAAACCATCAACAGACTCATGAGTATGAAATATGCATTAATAACCCAACCATTTACCGACTTCCCGGAAAACACATGGCCATTGTACAAGATCAGACCTCCCGGACTATGCACGGATCTTGGAAGCGATGGCGAACCGCAAATCTACCGTAACCGGGTCCGATTTTTCCGTTGATCGGGGAGGGGAGAATGTAGAATGAAGAATTATGAAGTATTAATAATGCCGGAGGATTGAGGATTGAAGGTTGAAGGTTAAGAGTTGAAGGTTTGAGGTTATTTTTGACCAGGGGTGAATGAAAAACTACCCGCTTTCCCGGCCTTGAATGGGGCGCAGAGACCGAAGCAGTATCCCGTACAGACGCGACATACCGCGCAACAAGCATCCACGCCTGCTGAGGCTCGGGCGTTTGCCCCATTCACCGCCCAGATCTTTTAGATTCCTTTTGGATCAAGCCAAAAGGAACACCACTTTTATGAAAATTAGCTTCATGTTTCTTGTTGGAACTTCTTTATCATCTTTAGAGATTCCCCAGAGTAATTAGGTTAATCCGTGCAGATCGGCATGATCGGTTTTATCCGCGTTCTGCCAGAGCAAGGCCAAAATCCAGGATCCTGGGTTGACATACCACTAGATTTGTACCCCAATAAGCTGTACGTTTTTAAAGCAGATTCACAGGGCACAAATATCTAGTTACACCAGTTAGTCAATTACACACCAGCCTGTTGCGATCATAGGTCATAAACACGAAAAAAAGAGGCTTTCCATGCCCCACACCGACATCACCACCATCGACGAGGTTCTTACGGAGCTGGACAATATCATCGATGCAACGCTCGGCGAGGGAAGTCCGTTGGGTATTTTTGCCTGTGTCTATCGCCATACGACAGCCAAAATTGCCAGGGGGATCGAAGAAAATCGATTCGAGAACGCCACTCGCATGGAGCATTTTGACGTCGCGTTTGCCCGCCTGTATATCGATGCATTCTGGCGGCACAGGGATGGCGAACCGGTCTCCTTTTCGTGGGAGGTCGCTTTTGAGGCCGCAGAAAACCGGGAGGTGATTATTATGCAGCACCTGCTGCTGGGAATGAACGCACATATCAACCTGGACCTGGGAATCGCCGCCTCCGAAGTGGCACCGGGCGATGAGATTTACGGCCTGGAAGGCGATTTCATGATGATCAACACGCTGCTGGCCGAACTGGTGGATGAGATGCAGCAGCGGATAAGCCGGGTCTCTCCCCTCATGTTTCTGCTCGACTGGATCGGCAAGCGAAACGACGAGGCGGTAGTGAATTTCAGTATAGCAAAAGCGCGGGACTTCGCCTGGAAATTTGCCCGAAACCTGGCACAGGCCGAAGAGGAAGCGCGGGACCAGCTCATCCGCCGCGTGGATGACCAGATCTCCAGCCTCGGCAACCTGGTAGCCTATCCCCCGGGATTCCTGCTGCCCCGGGTGCTCTCCCTGATCCACTATTTTGAAGAGAAGAACATGCAAAAAGCGATTGAAGTATTGAACAGGGAGTAGGCCAAATTTTTAAACGGGGAGAGTTATTTTCCCGATCGGAACATAGACAGAGAAGACCGACTCATACAGGTCGGTGCTGCCCGTATCCGCCCGGCAGGAAAACACGGGACAATTGTATCTCCATTCTTATTCCCAATCCCCATTTCCCGAGTTGTCCTTTTCCGTGAGATTCTTATACTTGAAGCGGGATATTAACGAAAAGAAAGGTTGTTGATGCACGGATACCTGTTGTTGGGGTTACTGATCGTCGCCGTAATTTTTATCGTACTGGGAACCGCCCGTTGGAAGCTGCATCCTTTCCTGGCGCTGCTGCTGGCTGCTTTTGGGGTGGGACTTTTTTCCGGCTTACCGGGGTCGGAAACGGTATCGGCCATCACCGGGGGATTTGGCGGCACGCTGGGTTCGATCGGTATTGTGATTGCCGCCGGAACGATTATCGGGTCGCTGCTGGAGAAGAGCGGAAGTACGCAGGTGATCGCCGACCTGGTGATTCGCGGTATCGGCAAAGCGCGCTCGGCCCTGGCCATGAGTATTACGGGGGCGATCGTCTCTATCCCGGTATTTTGCGATTCTGGCTTTGTTATTCTCTCCCCGCTCAACCGCTCACTGGCTTCCGAGACCAAACAGTCGCTGGCCACCTTTGCGGTTGCCCTCAGCATGGGATTGTACGCCACACATGTGTTTGTACCGCCCACACCCGGACCGATTGCCGCCGCGGGCACCCTGGAGGCTGATATCGGGTCCGTCATTTTGCTGGGAATTGCGGTAACAATTCCCGTGATTGTGGTCACCTATCTTTTTGCCAGGTGGATCGGGAACCGGATCTATATCGACCCGGATGCGGCCGGCACTGTTGATGCCGCTGGCGGAAAACAAGCGGTGAAACCGTCAGCGGGGGCCGGACCAAAGCCGAGTTCGACTACGGCCCTTCTGCCGATTCTTGTGCCGATGGCGCTCATCGCCCTGGGCTCGGTGGCCTCCCTGCCCTCGAACCCGTTCGGAGCGGGATGGGGCGCCGAAGCGATTAACTTCCTGGGCGATCCCAACACGGCGCTGATCATCGGGGTGTTCCTGGCCTTCCGGACGATTCATCCAACCCACCGCGATGCAAAAGTGTATGGCGACTGGGTGGGAGACGGGCTAAAAAATGCCGGCACGATCATCCTTATTACGGGAGCGGGCGGGGCGTTTGGCAGCGTGTTGCGGGCCACAGAGATCGGTACGTTCCTCGGGGAGCTGCTTGCCAACTGGAATATCGGCATCTTCCTGCCGTTCCTTATTGCGGCAGCGCTCAAGTCGGCCCAGGGATCGTCGACCGTGGCTATCATCACCAGCGCCTCCATCATGCTGCCGCTGCTGCCCGGGGCCGGACTGGCAGAGGGACTGGGACCGGTGCTGGTCACCCTGGCGATCGGGGCGGGGGCGATGACCGTTTCTCATGCCAACGACAGCTACTTTTGGGTGGTCAGCCAGTTTTCGGGGATGGATGTAGCCCAGGCATACCGACTGCAGACCGCGGGCTCCGCCGTGGCCGGCATCACAGGCATGGCGATGGTCTTTTTGCTGAACCTGTTCCTGGGATAGGCGTTACCCGGGGTCGTTATTGCCTACAAGGCCTCTTCACAATAGTAGTGTTCCTTTTCGCTTGATTCAAAAGCAACCAAAAGGCGATGAATGGGACATCCCGCTGCAGCCGCCGCATTCAAGGCCAAGAAAAGCTGATTCTACATAAAAATGGGGGGCACTGCGAGGCTGTCCAAAAAGTCAAATAAAAACCGCCACAAGGGGGGAAAGATCCGTGTTCTCTATCCCGGCACCCCTTCGAAATTCATTATTCCTGATTCTACATTCATTATTCCCCATCCCTTTCCGGCCTTGGACTTGTGAGCCGACCGAGACAAGTGCAGGGGCAGCGCAGTTTAGTTAATTGCGGACTGATTATGATGCTCCATCTCAAATCGACCGCTCTCCACGCAGCAGTCCGACCAAGCCCCCGATTGAAGCGGCCGTTCCGCCTACCAGCATCCAGATCGCTTTGTCGGAGCCACCACCGCCCAGCAACTGGTCGACTTCCGAACGGAAAGAATGATATTCATCATAACCAAAATAAAGCAGCAGGAGTCCGCTGACCAGCAACACTGTGGATATTATTTTTCTCATCACCGTACCGTTTTATTACCATTCACTTGATAGCTACTAAATTCGACGTGGAACCACAAGGGAGCTTCCAAAAGCAAAGCATTCCCTTCTAAAAAAGGATCATAAAGACACACTGCTCCGCACCCGCACAGGGCGTCTCATCCATCACTCAAATGGCGGCGTACCATATCTGTCTTTTACAATATACCGTGGGTTGCTAATCCACTTCCGAGGTACAATGGGGGCAGCGTGTAGCCTCGACGGGAATATCGGAAATACAGAACGGGCATTTTTTCAGGCTGGGGACCACCGGTTCCGGCGTTTCCTGCGGACGTTTAAGCTTGTTGATATACCGGATAAGCACAAACACCGCGAAGGCGACGATCAAAAAGCCTAAAATAGTGTTAATAAAAACGCCGTAATTCAGTGTAACCGCGCCGGCCTCCTGCGCCGCAGTGATCGTCGCATAAGGGGCGGGGGCTGTTCCCTCCTTCAGGACAATAAAAAAATTAGAAAAATCGACTCCTCCAAGCAGCAGCCCCAGTGGAGGCATCATCACATCTTTTACCAGCGACTGGACGACACCGGTAAACGCCGCCCCGATAATAATACCGACCGCCATGTCCACCACATTCCCTTTTACGGCAAACTCTTTGAACTCTTTCAACATAACGCTCCCTCGTTGGGTTCAGTAATTATGAACAGATCACTTGCATACTACTATTTTGTGGTCTAAAATCCTATAGACAAGTTACAAATAAAGCGCACCGGGGTTCCCGTAAACGGCGGCTTTATCACACCCAATTGAGCCATTTCCAGTGACAGGGAATCACTGTCAGTCCTGCGGAATAATCGCCGCAATCTGTTCAAAATCCAGGTAGAACTGTTCCATCTCGTCCCCGTTTTCGTCGTTAATCTCTATCCGGCCGATGTGGTCATTATACTCTATCGACCCCACTTCAACCCGCTCTGTTACTCCGCTGTCAAATATAATTTTGTACGTTTTCATGTGCGGGATTACTCCTCTTCGTCGCTGACCTTCTGGTTATTTGACTTCGCTTTTACCAGGTCCTCAACCCATTTGCCGGGAATTTCCTCTTTTTCGAGCAGCTCCTGGGCTACCTTGTCCAGTATATCCCGGTGTTCCTTGAGGGCGTTTTCCGCCTTTTTGTATGAATCTTCCAGGATCCGCCTCACCTCTTCATCGATTTCGCGGGCGGTACTGTCGCTGTACTCGCGCTGGCTGCCCATCTGCTCCCCAAGGAACACCTGTTCCCGCTGGCCGCCAAACGCCATGTGGCCGAACTTGTCGCTCATGCCCCAGTCGAGCACCATCTTGCGAGCGAGCTTGGTGATCTCTTTCAGATCGTTTTCAGCTCCGCTTGTCGAGGTGTCAAAGATCAGGCTTTCTGCTGCCCGTCCTCCCATCATCACCGCCATGCGGTCCAGCATATACTTTTTCTGGTAGAGCAGTTTTTCTCTTTCCGGCAGCTGCATGGTCACGCCCATCGCTTTGCCACGCGGGATGACGGTTACTTTGTGGATCGGGTCAGCGTTGGGCATTGCTGCGGCCACGACGGCATGGCCCGCCTCGTGGTAAGCCAGCAGCGATTTCTCCTCATCCGACAACTTGATGCCGTCGCGCTTGAGGCCCATCATCACCTTGTCGCGGGCCTGGTCGATATCTTCCTGCTCTACGTGCTTGCTCTTCTTTCGGGCGGCAATCAGTGCGGCCTCGTTCAGCAGGTTCCGGAGATCCGCTCCACTGAATCCCGGGGTCGAACGAGCGATCTCCGCCAGGTCAATATCATCGCTCATCTTTTTATTCTTGGCATGAATTTTCAGGATCTCCTCGCGATGTTCCTGGGTTGGCAGGTTTACGGTAATCTGCCGGTCGAAGCGCCCCGGCCTGAGCAGCGCTTTATCCAAAATATCGGGTCGGTTCGTAGCCGCCATCACGATTACGCCCTCGTTGGGTTCAAACCCGTCAAGCTCCGCCAGCATCTGGTTGAGCGTCTGCTCACGTTCGTCATGTCCACCACCGAGGCCGGCCCCTCGCTTGCGCCCGATGGAGTCGAGCTCGTCAATAAAGATGATGCTGGGGGCTTTCTCCTTAGCTTTGCCAAACATATCCCGCACCCGCTTGGCGCCAACCCCGACAAACATCTCCATAAAGTCGGACCCGGTAATCGTAAAGAACGGCACGCCGGCTTCACCCGCCACCGCCCGGGCCAGCAACGTTTTACCGGTACCGGGAGGCCCCACCAGCAGCACTCCTTTGGGGACTTCTCCTCCCAGCGAGTCAAACTGCTCCGGATCTTTTAAAAATCCCACGATCTCTTTCAACTCTGTTTTGGGGCTTTCCAGTCCGGCCACATCGTCAAATGTGGTATCCACTTTTTTGGCATCCTGCAGCTTGGCTTTGCTTTTCCCGATATTCATAAACGGTTGCCCCTGGGCGCGCATCTGCCGGAAAAACTGCATCCCTATAAAAAAGAGGAACATCAGCGGAATACCCCAGAGGAGAATGGTCCACCAGTTGAAATCGCTTTGGGGGACAGCCGTAACTTTGACATCGTTCTCCTCCAGCATGCCCAGCAGCCGATCGTCTCCCACAGAGGGGATATAAGTCGTAAATTCCGAATAGCGGGTGGTGTCGTTTTCCGAAGACTTGAGCGCGGTTTGCTGTTTGAGCTCGCCCTGGATGCGGTCGCCCTTCATCACAACCTGATCGACATTGCCCGACTCTACCTGTGCCCGAAAAGTGCTGTAATCAATACTCGGCGGACCACCAAAAATTCCGGTATCGCTAGAACTTAAGACCCAAAATCCGAAGAGTGCTGCGATGATAAGCCAAAAAATAATGCGCTGCTTACCACCCGGCGTGCTGAACTGGGGAGCATTTTGGGGGGATGGTTGCTCGTTTGAAGACTGATCTTGTTCTTTATCTGCCATAAATAGTGTTCGACTCTAAAAAGTAGTATGCATACAAAATATGTAATAGAACAACGATAATAGACCGGCTTTGCATTCCACACATGTTGTTCCAGAAAAAAGCCCCTGCGGTTATCCACCTACAGGGGCTTAAGAGAGAGTTAATGCTTGGTGAGTCGGGAGGGGATCGAACCCTCGACCCACGGCTTAAAAGGCCGTTGCTCTACCATCTGAGCTACCGACTCATCGGCTTTAAAATAGATTCCAAATATACGGGATTAGAAAAAATAATATCAAACCGAATTTTGATATTATTTCTCACTCCCAAAACAGGGTCTGCAGGATACAGAAACCATTATTTCAAGCCTAAACATACAAATTATAGATCGTAATGTGTATGTGGAACTGAATACTGCGCGAGCCGCTTCCCAATTACACATTATGCCCACGTTTATATATCGCAAAAGGCCCTGGTATTCATCAAGAAACATCACTTTTGCACCATTTACCGAGTTCAACCGGGTTTAGAAAAGATCCCGGCACGAAGGTCAGTGCAAGTTTGATTTTGGGATTAGCTCAGGCGAATAGCGCCGCATTTGCAAAGACAGGTTTGTGCCCTTGCCGGGCACGCCGCCTGCTGGCACAATCGAGACCTGATTACACTGCTTGAAAGCCTGGAGAGCGGGTAAAAAAAATTAGAAAATTCAAATATGAGCTCGTTGAAAATCTGTGTAAACTTTAACTACACGCAATGCACGGAAGGATCAGGACATAATATTATAGAGAGAGTATGTCCGGCCAACTGATTCAATACGAGAGCAGTAAAATAAGGCATAGCAACAAACAAAGAGAGAGTATTATGATTTCTTCATCGATTATTAAAAAAAGTATACTCAGCATTTCCATATTGCTGATCGCCTCTACGGTAGCTTTTTCCCAGCACTACTCCAATAACGAATACCGGAGACTGAGTCTTTCAGTGAGTGGTGGAGCCAGTCTTGGAGACATGAACCAGGGCAATTACTTCATGTCAAGCAACTTCAGCGTCAACACCAAAGACACCCCGGCATTCGGGCTGGGAGTGCAATATGCGCTGACTCCCGCGTGGTCGCTGGAACTCGGTTACCGGCACACGCAGGTAAAAGGGAGAGCCATCCCGTTTACCAGCTCGGTGAACCTGTTTACGCTGAAAAACTTTGTCAATCTCAATCAGCTTTTATTCGTGAACAGGATCTCTAACCGGGTCAACCCTTTTCTCACCGCCGGTATCGGTTATGATGTTGTCAATTACGATGGCCCCGATGCCGCGTATGACCTGCACAACGCGAGCTATAATGCGGGGGCGGGCGTCGCCTATCGACTGACGAATACGGTGGACCTGTTCAGCCAGTATGAATACCATATCGGTTCCAACTCTATTGACAATGATGACGAGGGCTTTGGAACGGACCTGATCAATACCCTCACGTTCGGAGTTCGGATCAACTTTGGCAAAAAAGATGCCAAACTTGCCTCCTGGCGGGATGTGCCGGTGGATATCAGTCCCAGTGAATACGATCGCTTTATGACACAGTCCAATCTCATCTCCAACCTGGAACAACGGGTAGAGCAGGTAGAAAAACGGGATACCGACAACGAGAAGCTTTTGACTGAGCTGAAAAATGAAAAAGAAGCTGAAATCGACTCCCTGAAAAACCATATCAGCCGTTTAAATGAACGGTTAAGCAACCTAAAAATGGCTTTCTCTGAGCTTCAGGACAAAACAATAAATGGCGTAGAAGTGGATACCGCGACAGGGCTCACCGAATCTCTGCCCAGGGGACATTATGTGCAGATTTTTGCCACCCAAAACCTGGATATCGCCCGGGATATGCGGGAACATACGCTCCAGCAACTAAACGGGGTGATAGAACAAGCCGAGGAGAAGATCTTCATCATCCACCGCAAAGAATTCTATGAGGTCATGATCGGGTTATTTAAAGAGTTCAGCCACGCCAGCGATGTTCAGGAGGTGCTGAAGCCGATCCACGAGGATGCCTACGTGATCTCCTTCCCACGCCCCCTGAGCCTGAAAACAGATTTCGAAGGACTTGAAGTGATCAACACAAACAAAGCCGAGATAACGGTATTCAACAACTGATTTAACATAGGCTCTCTGAATTACTCGTCGGACGCCTGGCTTTGTCGTCCGACGATTGCCGTGAAAATGGGATAAAAAACCTGAGCCTCCTCGGAAAACAATTGGCAATCCAGATCCCGTTATGTGTCAGGGTTAAACCACGGAGCCGAGTTCTTGCTTTCCCGGCAGGCTGCCAAATTCAGCTGGACTCCTCCGGATTTTTGGATTCATTGTTGGGCCGTTCAAAAAAATGAACGGGGAATGCGGCCCCGCTCCAGCCACCGCAGGCACAGGTTAGTTATGTGTGGACTGGTTTATTAGTTATTTGAAGAGACCTTTGCAGAACCTGTTATTTTGTTGGGAGGTAGTTGTACCAACGACCTTATGGTCTTTAAACGGGAGTACAACTCCCTCCGATCGAGGAATTGAGGATTTTGCAGACCCTTCTTGAATAAACTAATAACCCAATCTCTAACGGTAACTTTTGAGTTCATTTCCGCCCACACAACTTGAACCGGATTTATCGCACCCCATTGTCGTTGGCAGAAAGTTGAGTTCAGCTTGCCGGGAGTTGACAGGCCGGGCCAAGGGATTCTCTGTTGCGCATTCAAAAAGCCCGAATCCTCTCTCATTACGCGGAACTTTTTTTATAGTAACCGATATCAAATCACTGCTATCGGATAAAAATTTCGATTGCGGATCATTGCCGCAGGCCCTATTCTGCTTTTACTGTTTATGGAAAACCTTTGCAGAACCTGCTATTTTGTTGGAAAGTCCGACCGTTTTGATCTTTTAACCGGCGTACAAATCTCTCAGAACAAGGAGTTGGGAGTTTTGCAAAGCCTTCTATAATATTTTTTGACCGGGGAATTCTCTAAAGCCGGGATCGGTGCAGCCCTGGCAAAAAATATAGTTGCTATTGAAAAACAGCGGTTGTACAGTTCCCTTTACTGCTGAAATGTCCATGTTCTACTTTTAAGTTTGCTGATCTCATGAAAAAGTTGTGCATACTCTTTCTCCTTTTTATTTACTCAACTTCGGGACCCTCTTTTGGTCAGACTGTCCCCGTTGACAGCGTTGACCTGCACGCGTTTTTGGATGGCACTATTCAATCGTATATGGAGGAACAACAGATTGCCGGTGCCACCCTCGCCGTTATCCAAAACGGGCAGCCACTGATGCTCAAAGGCTATGGATATGCAGACCGGCGCAATCAGGTACCGGTCGACCCGAACCAGACGCTTTTCCGGGTTGGATCTATCTCCAAGCTTTTTGTCTGGACCGCCGTTATGCAGCTCGTTGAAGAAGGGCAGCTGGACCTCAACACCGATGTTAACCGGTACCTGGAAGCGTTCACTATTCCCGACACCTATCCTGAGCCGATCACCCTTAAACACCTGATGACTCATACCGCCGGTTTTGAAGACCGGATTATCGGGCTTTTTGCACTTGATACCGGTCGGCTGCGACCGCTCGAAGAAATACTGATCGAAGAGCTGCCCGCCCGGGTGCATCCACCGGGCCAGATCGCCTCCTATTCCAACCACGGTACCGCAATCGCCGCCCATATCGTAGAGCAGGTAAGCGGACTCCGGTTCCCCGACTATATAGAACAGTATGTCCTTCATCCGCTGGAGATGGACGCCACGACCTTCAGGCAACCTGTCCCCGAGCCTCTACAGCCCCGGCTCTCCCGGGGATATGCGGTCGAAGAGGGGATCCTCACTGAACAGCCGTTCGAGTTTGTTCCGCTGGGCCCTGTTGGTACTGCCAGCTCCACCGCCGCCGACATGATCCCCTTTATGCAGGCTCATTTGAACTTGGGCAGCTACCAGGGAAACACACTGCTCGATTCCACAACCGCCCGGCTTATGCAGAGCCAGGCCTTCAGCCACCACGATCAGCTCAACCCGATGCGCTACGGCTTTATCGACATGAGCCAAAATGGCGTCTCCATTTTTGGACACGGGGGCAGCACATTTTGGTTCCACTCCCTGCTGGCCCTGTTTCCCGATTACGATATCGGCTTTTTTATCTCGTTTAACAGTGCTGGCGGAGCACAGGCAACCCAGCATGTCCTGGAGGCGTTTGTTGACCGCTACTTCCCCGACCAGGCGTCGCCCCCAGATACGATGTCCACTGATCAACCCTACCTGCAGCAGTTTGCCGGGGAGTACCGCTCCAACCGGTACTCCCACGAACGGCTGACCAAAATCATTTCGCTGATGAATCCCGTAACGGTTCAAGTAACCGGCGACCGCACCCTGAACGTGACGCGGGACGGCCAAACACAGGAATGGATTCCCACCGAGAGCCTCCAGTTCCGGAATACCGAAAATCGACACCCGCTGATTTTTCGACAGAACAGTGACGGGGAGATCACGCACCTGTTTTTTAATGACATGCCGTTTGTTGCCTTTGAAAAAATCCCGTTCATCTCTTCGCGTACCCTCCATTTCACCCTGTTAGGCATCACGTTCGCCACCCTGTTGCTGACTCTGCTGTACTGGCCCGCCGCCTACCTGGTACGCCGCCCCTACCGGCCCACGCTGATAACCACCTCGCCGCTGCCACTGTATATCAAGATTATCGCATGGCTCAACAGCCTGCTCCTGCTCGTTTTTTATATCGGCTTGGGCACCTCGCTGACCGGACCGGAAAGTATCGTGTACGGGCTATCTTCGGCCATCACCTTTTGGCTGATCTTCCCGCTGATATCGGTCATGCTGACGATCACACTCTGGTACCTGACTTTCCGGGCGTGGGAAAATTCGCTCAGCGGCTTCTGGAGCCGGCTCTGCCTAGCGATTATCAGCATCGTTTTTACCGCCAACCTCTGGCAGCTTTACCACTGGAACTGGCTGGGATTTCACTATTAATTACGGATCTCCTGCCGAAACCCAAAACAGCCGTAAAGAACCTGAAAAAACGTCTACAGCCATTTCAGCACGTCCTCTCGCGGGTGCTCCACCCCAACATAGTGCTCAAAAATTTCGCTCAGGCTGGCATCTTCCTGGAGCTCCCTGCGGGTTTCGGAATCGAGATAGGCAATCACTTCTCCCTCGTGCAGGATAGCGATATCGTCGCACATATTTTCAACAATTTCGAGGATGTGACTCGTGATAACGATCGTAACGCCCTTGTCCTGCAGCCGGTTCAGTATTGTTTTCATCCTGCCGATCGAGATCACGTCAATACTCTCAAACGGTTCATCCAGGAACAGGATCTCCGGCTCACTCAGGATAGCTGCGCAAAACGAGAGCTTTTTCCGGCTGCCCGAAGACAACTTGCTGATCTTGGCGTGCTGGAACTCTGAAAGTCCCAAAAAGTCCAGCAGTGATTCCATCCTCTTCTGTCGCTCTGCGGCCGGCACCTCATAAATGTCGCAGATATAATGCAGGAAATCGTGGCTGCTGAAGTGTTCAAACAGCAGCGGTGGCTGCAATACGGAAGCGATCTGCGCCTTGATGTTGATCTCATTTTCTTCGGTAAGCGGCAATCCATTGATCACGATCTCTCCCTCCTCGGAATCAAGCAGGCCGGTTAAAATACCGATCAGGGTACTCTTGCCTGCGCCGTTGGGACCGATAAGCCCAAAAACTGTTCCCGAGGGTACGGAAAGGCTGAAATTATCCAGTATCATGGTATCGCCGTACGATTTTCGCAGGCCCGTTATCCGGATTGCCTGGTCTGTTTCACGCTTCACTTGTTCATTCATTTGGATACCGTTGAAGTTGTCTTTTCATTATCCGTATTGCTACTCCCCATCCAGCCAGATCTGGTGCAGCACATGCTTTTCAAATGCCTTCACCAGCACCCGCATATTCAGCCAAAGGTAGATACTGATGGCTGCGATGAGTCCCACCATCACCCAGCGGCGGTAGATATTGTATTCTCCCAGCGGGATAAAAATAGTGTAGCCGAGTCCGAACATCAGAAATGTCATCAAAAAAGTGACCTTTTGCGGGATAATCGGGTGCTTAAAACTGAACGAGCTGTAGCTCACTTTCTTGTAATAGTTGAAAGATGTAAACAGGAATACCAGCATAAAACAGAGGAAAAAGAAGGTGTTGGCGACATAGATATCAACCACCTGCCCGAGCTGCGGCAAGTATATAAGCTCCCCGATTGTGATCAAGTAAAAGATAAACAGCGGTACGGTAATTATGCCCAGGAACCGCTCCTTCAGCTGCTTCTCAAACGGCACCGGGAACTGCCGGTGCAGCAAAAACTCCCGGTGCTCATATCCGAACATGTTGGCCATGCCAACAGCCAGCAGTGCCACCGGTATGGCCGCCATCATGGTGGGAATGAGAACCGAGGTGATCCAGCTCTGTTCAAGATGCAGCAACAGGGGAATGTAGATTGCGGGAACCAGGGCCACCGTCAACAAAAACAGGCGATTATAGGGATGCAGTATAATATAGTAGTAAAACTTGCCTGCATTTCCACCGAGCCACCGCTTCAGGAAGCCCCAGAGCGTACTCCGGCGGTTTTTCGCCTTTTGTGTGTGAGGCGTCTGCAGCCCCTCCCTGGTTTTGTAAAAGTGATCCCGGAATACCAGGAACACCAGCAGTGCCGAAAACCCGTAAATGGCCGCCGCGATAGCCAGGTTATACTCGGCTGTGGCCGATGCCATCATCAGTCCACCGGGGAAATAGGTCAATATTCGGATCAGGCTCTGCACATCCGGCAGGTACTGGCTTAACACAAAGCTGGAATAGCGCGACAAAATAGCCAGTGCGGATATCGTCCCGAAAACCAGGAATAGCCCGCTGAAGACAACCAGCCTGAACCGCTTTTCGATAAGATGCAGGAACCGGTGCTTGATGGAGTAGATGATCGAGTAGTTAAGCAGCACAACGGCAATGACCACGGGAATATACATAGGATGACGCACCTGCATCAGCAAAAAAGCAGCCCATGTGAAGTTATAGATCACATTAATGGGATGGAAAAAGCCGATCAGGTTGAGATGCCAGGCCAGCTTGTTGACCGGGTAGCCGTAGGCCAGTAGCTTCCGGTTGAGCTCCATGTTCAGCAGTCGCGTGCTGGTAAATGAAAAGTGCAGCAGCCAAAAAACGTTGGCAAATACGATCAGGATCAGCACGCGGACAGAGGGCGTCAGCCACGGTAGTTCCTGGAATCCCCGGGGCGCGCGCTCATACATAATCACCAACAAGGCACTGCCCAGCAGGTTGGAGAACAGTATCAGCAAAAATATGATATAGCCGATCACCAGTATCGACTGAAATTTGGTGAGTCGTGCCAAAAAAGCTGACCAGTTTAGATATATAAGCCGCCTGAACATATTCTCTTTTTCTTTGAATACCCGGAGTACCCCGCCGCCAGTGCGCAGGGTGATGGCCGCCGGGTTATACTTTGGCATGATTACAGCGTGAAGGGTCTGACCGCCTGCTGTTTCCAGCGTACCAAAATGCTTCAACACGTTAAGAATGAAGGGGCTCTTATGCAAAAGTTAACGCAGGAAAACTTGCCTAAAATTGAAATCCTATTAACAACATAACCGTCCCATTGCGCGCGGGTTGCGGGGCTGCGCCGCCAAACACATCGGTAAATCCGGCGCTATACCTTATCTCAGCACTCACGGTGTTAAATCTGAAATCAAGATCGGTCCCGATCCCGGCAACAATCCCGAAATCACTGTCTCTCGCTTCCCCGATCAGCTCGTCAGGGGTCTGCTGCTCATTTTCAAAGATTTCAGTATTGCTGTTGTTTTCAATCAGAAAAGAAGCGTAGGGGCCTATATAAACGTGGGGGAGCAACAGGCCGTCCGCGGGCAGGTGAAACTTTGCCAGGACCGGTACTTCAACATAATCGAGGACAAGGTTAAATTCCGTATCGAGGGATGGCACCTGTACTCGTTCCCGGCTGCCTTTCTCAACGTACAAGACTTCAGGCTGAACAGAAAAAAGCCGGGTAAACCGAAAATCGAGCGATAGTCCAATTGCAAAGCCCGGTGCCGGGCTGCTCTCCCATTCCGTATTTATTAGCCGGCTGCCCACCAGCCCGCCCTTGATCTGCTTGTCCGGCTTGATCTCTTCCTGGGATTGCGCCTGTGCCGAAGCAGACCCCAAAAGAAATACTGCCAGAAATGCTATTTGTTTGATAGAAGTTACAGGTTTAATCATGGTCGCTGATCTGGTTTTCCGGCAGGAACAGCTGCATGCTGAGTTAAAGTCCATTTCCCGGCAACGTTTCCTGCCAGTGGAATTCGGGAAACCGGATCATGTAGTATTTCGCTCTTCGGAGCGGCGGGCAGGGCCAGACCAGGGCAATATACTATGCCTCCGGCTCAAGTAAAATGGATTTTCCCGTTGTAAAGGGGACCTTCTTCGAGGGCATCACTGAGGGCTGCACTCTTTATAGGGTATTTTTTTGCTGATAATTCCGACTACATATCCAAGCCCGTCTGTCACATTGGAAAATCCTTCCGGCAACGTATAGGTAATATTATCCAGCGAATCGACCCCTTCAACCCATTCGGGACCGCCCGAGGCCACCCACAGGTAGCGTTCGGTAAGCCTGGCGTCACCGTCCGGAACATTTATATGCTCTCTTTCGCGGATTGGATCGATGGTTACAGTATACCCCCCGGATAGTCCATAGGCCTGGTCCCGATAGGAAAACCGGTACAGGTCTACGCGTTTATATCCCGCTTGATTGATATGAAACTGCCATACCGACTGTATGTCGGCCAGACGCTCCACCTCCCGGATCGATACAGTGGCTGAACATCCCATTTGGGCGTATCCCAGTCTAGGTTGTGGAAAATCCGGCGGTATCGTTACGGTGACACTGCTGTAGGCCCCATCTTTTCGTTCCGCTTTTAAACGGTACGTGTGCTGAGGTTTGAGATCCATGGTTGTCCAAAAATTCAGCATGTTAACGCCGTTATCCAGTTGGAAAAGAGAGTCCTTCATGACCGCCGAACGACCGCTCTCCATTTCCCTGAGTGTGACCTGCATTTCGGGGATATCGTCCGGCATCTCGAGTTGCGTACGCGCCGGGGCAATCCGTACCCACTGGGTATCGGCAGAAGCGTCCAGATAGCCGTACATGGAAAAGAAATACTGTTCATTTTCCATGACAGGCTGGAAGGACGAGTCACAGCCGGCTGCAACCATTGCCAGGCAACCTCCAACGATCAGGCATATCCATATCCCGCCGACAGTTGTATGCCTGTATTTTTGCTGACTGTATTTCACTTGTTGTAGCCCTTGCAATTGCAATATTTACTTGTCGATCGATTTCTTGCTGGCTAATGGCACTCTTCATACGGAGTCGTTTTACTGAGAATTCCCACCATATAGCCAAGACCGTTTTGCACGTTGGAAAACCCCTCCGGCAGGGTATAGGTCGGATCGTCCAGTGAATCCACCCCCTCCACCCATTCGGGGCCGCCGGCAGCAACCATTACATACCTACTCTGCACATCCACATTTTCGGCCACCGGTATCTGGGTTCTTTCACGAATAGCATTCAGCTCGATGGTATGAAAACCAGAAACGCCTCCATATGCCTGGGTTCGGTAGGGAAACCGGTAGAGTTGTTGAGCAGAATAGCGCCATACCGACTGTGCATCTGCCAGCCGCTCGACGCCACGAATGGACAGGGTAGCCTGGCATCCGTTAAGATGATATCCGATCCTGGGCTTCGGGAAGTCTGGAGGAATGGTGACGGTGACGCTGCTTGTAGCCCCATCCGGAGATTCGGCCAGCAGTCGGTAGGTGTGCTCCGCCCGGACATCCATCGTGGTCCAGTAATTCCAGTAGTTGTATCCGCCTGTACGTTCGAACAGCGAATCCTCCAAAACGGCTGAATGGCCGGTTTCCATTTCTTCAAGTGTCACTACTGCGTCCGGTGCATCCGTGGGGACCTGAAACTCCACTCGAGCAGGTGAAATCCGCACCCACTGCGTATCGGCGGAGGCATCCAGGTAGCCGTAAAATGAGAAATGAAACTCATTATTTTCCTTGTAGGGTTCAAAGGTTTGCTCGCATCCGGCCAAACTTCCACCCCAGAGGCACAAAAGCAGGCCCGAGATCAACGTGCAAAACGAGTTTGCCATGATGGGATTACCAGAAATTTTACCATTCATTTTCACTTCTTTCCTGTTAACGCGGTTTTTTAAAACACAGGAGTGTTGGTCCCTGAGTGCATTCAAAACCGCAGCTTATATCTCATAAATGAGGATTCGAGTGCGCAAAAATATAAAATCGGGCAAAACAACGGTTTTACAAGACCTCTATGACAAACATGATATCAAGTGCCTACCTTCATTTCCAGCGTAAGATAGGGTAAAACCGGCAGCTGATTGATGCGCCGATGGGTATAGACATCGTAATAGAAAATATTGGTCTGGTCATATATATTGACGACTCCTGCCCTCGCATTCAATGTCAGCCCGGGATCTATGATCCTGAACGCCCGTTCCAGTGACATATCCAGCCGGTGTACGGCGGGCAGCCGGCCCTGATACGGCTTGTCAAGGATTACGCGGCGCAGCCCCTGGTCTCGAAGCACATCCGGCAGGCGCTCCCTGAAATCCAGGATATCGTCGAATCCCATCGGTCGGGTAAACGGCACGCCGGTACCGAGCTGCCATCGCACGCCGGCGGTAAAAGAGCCTATATCAGCGCTCACCAGCGCATTCACCTGGTGCCGGCGATCGTGGGGCGGATGATACTGCTGAACCGGCTCATCAAACCAGACACTAAAGTGATCCTGCGCGGCTTCATACATCGTCCAGCTAAACCCGTATCCCAGCATGCCGTAGAACCAGCTGGTACTGTACTCCATGCGCAGGTCACTGCCGTAGACCTCTCCATTGGCCTGGGCCAGGTCTGTCGTAAACCGGGCAATAGTGTTCCAAAGCGGTACCGGCTGGTTGCGCATTTGCTTGTAATAACCCTCGACCGACCATGTCAGACCCCGGGCAAGCGACTGCTGCCATCCCAGCGTGGCATGCAGCGCTTCCATCTGCTCTTGTTCTACCGGTGAAGTCATCCATGCTACAAATACAGAGCTGGCATCCCGCATGTCGCTTATGCCTGTCACCGCCTGGCGATACAGGCCGGCTGCCGCCGTAATTTCTTCCGTTTCGCGCCCGAACGGTTGCCAGGACATCCTGAAACGGGGTTCCAGGCTTGGGGCGTAATCGCCCGTATACAACGTTATGGCGGCGCCCGGACGGACCGTCAGTCGTTCACCAATCGGGATATTTGTTTCGAGATGTCCACCAAGGACAAATTGCGAGAGGCTTTCGCTGTTCAACCCCAGAAATTCTTCATCCATATGGTAGTTGAGGCGCTTTAACCGGGAAAAAAAACCGTAATCAACCCGGATATCGCCAATATATTGACGAAGGTTCATATCCAGGTTTACCCGCCAGATATCTGAAGAATATCCAGACGATTCCTCATCGATCCTGGAATTGGAAAAATAGGACAGGTTGACATTTGTCTGCATGAGTGTTCGGGAGTCCGGGGGCAGGGCTATACAGTTCCCCCCCAAAATAAAATTCCGCCATTTTATACTGTCATTCACCTCAAAATCCATGCGGCCGCGGTCGTAGGTATTCATGACCATTGCAGAGCAGCGGTCATCATTGCCGGTGAAGCTGGTTTTAAGCAGCTGGCTGCCGAATTTGAGCGGCTGCCTCTCTACCGGAAGCCAGCTGCTCGCCTGTTCGATAAACGAATTTCTGGCCGAAAACATCCAGGATGATTTTCCTTCCTGGATCGGGCCTTCTGCAAACACTTCGCCGGCAAACGGACTCACAGAACCCGACCCTGAGAAGTTGTACCGGTCGCCATGCCGCATCTGGATATCCATGACCGATGAGACCCGGCTGTTGTAGCGGGGACCAAATCCCCCGGCGTAAAAATCGACTCCCGAGATCAGATCTTCCGGGAAGGGAGAAAAGAATCCCACAATATGGGTGGGGCGGTAGACGATCGCTCCATCCAGCAGCACCAGGTTTTGAGTAGGCGTTCCCCCGCGAATAAACACCTGCCCTCCGCGATCGCCCATCGACACAACGCCCGGCAACGTCTGAAGATAGGTGGCAAGGTCACCGGCAGCAGGACTGGGCACCCGGCTCAATTCAACCGGGGTAATGCGCTGGCGCCCCTCCTGTTTCCATACGGCCCCGGTGGTTTGCTCCACCACCACTTCCTCGAGCTGGGCGTCATCCGGCTGTAGCGATACATTAACAGTCCTGTTTTCCCCCTCATCCAAATCCAGGGTGTCGGTATAGGGTCGGTACCCGATATAACTAATGCGCAGTGAATAGGTGCCCGGTTCTATCGAACTGATGCGGTAGAATCCATCGCCGTCAGCCGCAGCCCCCATGAACTTCTCTCCGGCAACAGGTTTTAACACCACGTTAGCCCCGTAGAGCGGCTGGCCGGTGGAATTATCAGAAATAATTCCCTGCATTGCCGCATCCTGGGCCTGAGCTTTTGATACTACCAGAAATGCGTAGATGGAAATGAAGGACAGAAGTATCAGTCGCTTATCATAAAACATAAACGGTTTCTTTTGATCTGAATTTATCAAAATTATCCGGGTAGGTTACCTGATGAATGATCAATGGGATTATCTCCTGGACAGGCAGGCAGCAGTTGATTTATGTTAAGGCAGCTCTTGAAAATGATCCTTTGCGTTTTACGCCCAAACAGGCAACCGCGTCCGCCTTTACCCCACATTTGAGAAATTCTGAATAAAAATATAAACCAAGTACACCATTAAAAAAATCTCATAAGGGTTTGCCCGATCCCACATAAGCCTGTTTGTACAATAGCCATTTTCTCTGTCAGCAGGAATAAATTTGTTCGAATTATTCACCGAGGAATTAGCCCGATATAGTACGGGAAAAGATTATCCATTCTAAAATCACAAACAACCACTCACGTCTCACGTTTGACGTCTGACGTCTCCCCCTCACATCCTACAACATCTCTTTCAGATATTTGCCCGTGTAGCTCTCCTCGATCCCGGCAATCTCCTCCGGCGTACCAGTACCCACAATCTGTCCCCCCGCAAATCCGCCTTCTGGACCAATATCGATAATGTGGTCGGCGCTCTTGATGACGTCCAAGTTGTGCTCAATGATGATAACGGTGTGCCCCTCATCCACCAGGCGGTTGAAGGAATCCAGCAGGTTGTTGATATCCTCAAAATGGAGACCTGTGGTAGGCTCATCAAAGAAATAGAGCGTGTGATCGCCTGCGCTCTTGGAAAGAAATTTGGCCAGCTTTACACGCTGTGCCTCTCCGCCGGAAAGTGTTGGAGCGCTTTGTCCCAGTTTCAGGTAGCCGAGTCCCACGTCCTCCAGCGGCTGCAGCCGGTTGGTGATGGAGGGTTCATCCACAAAAAACTCGATCGCTTCGGAGACCGACATCTCCAGCACGTCGTGAATATTCTTGCCGCGGTACTTTACACCCAGCACATCTTTCCTGTAGCGTTTCCCGTTGCAAGTTTCACAGGTAAGCTCAATATCCGCCATAAACTGCATTTCGATCGTCTGCACCCCTTCGCCCTCGCAGGTCTCACAGCGCCCGCCCGGTACGTTAAAGGAGAAATGACCCGGTTCGTAACCCATCAGCTTGGACTGCCGGGTATTGGAGAAAAGATCCCGCACCCCGTCAAATGCCTTGGTATAAGTGGCGGGATTAGAGCGCGAAGAGCGCCCGATCGGCGACTGGTCGACCATCTCCACCGAATCGATATGGTTAAGCCCCTTGATCGCCTTGTGGCGGCCCACTTTGTCGTTGTAGGTACCCAGCTGTTTTTGGATACCGGCATAGAGCGTATCGTGCACTAGCGTTGACTTGCCGGAACCGCTGACCCCTGTAACACAGATAAACTTGCCAAGCGGGAACTCCACCTCCAGGCTCTTCAGGTTATGCTCGCTGGCCCCTTGCAGCACGATGGCGTTTCCGGTGCCCTTCCTGCGCTTTTCGGGGACCGGGATCTCCTTGCGTCCACTAACATACTTGCCGGTCAGGGTTTTGGCTTTTTTCAGCTCGTCATATGGACCTTCAAATACCACTTCACCGCCGTGTACCCCGGCAAAGGGACCTATATCGATGATATTGTCGGCGGCCTCGATCATGGCGGGGTCGTGCTCTACCACCAGCACCGTGTTTCCGATATCGCGGAGCGATTTCAGGATGTTGATCAGGCGGTCGTTGTCGCGCGGGTGCAGCCCGATGGTGGGCTCGTCCAACACGTAGAGGCTGCCGATCAGCGAGCTGCCCAGCGAGTTGGCCAGGCTTATCCGCTGCGACTCCCCGCCGCTGAGCGTGTTGGCCAGCCGGTTCAGGGTGAGGTAGTCGAGTCCCACCTCATCGAGATATTTCAGGCGCTTCCGAATTTCATACAAAATCTGCTCGGCCACCTCTTTCTCAAATTCAGTCAGCTCCAGCTCCTCGAAGAATTCCCGGGCATGCCCGATGGTGAGCTCGGCAATCTCCCCGATATGTTTGCCCGCCACCTTCACGTACAAACCGTCGGGCCGCACGCGGTACCCTTCACAATCGGGACAGCGGCTGTAGCCCCGGTAGCGCGAGTAAAATACCCGCATGTGCACTTTGTAGGACTGACTTTTGACATCCTCAAAAAACTCATTCAGCCCCTTGTATTCATCCTTGCCGTTCCAGATGATATCCTTCATTTCTTTGGAAAGCTCGTTGTAGGAAGTATCGATCGGCAGGCCGTAACGGGCGGAAACCTTGATCAGGTCGCGCAGGTGTTTGCTGAATTTTTGTCCGCTGTAGGGAGCAATAGCCCCGTCACGGATTGTTTTTTCCGGATCGGGAATAACCAGGTCCTCGTCAATGCCCGCCACGCGCCCGAATCCCTCGCACTTGTCGCAGGCACCATACGGGTTGTTGAAGGAGAACATCTGGGGCGTAGGCTCCTCGAACTCCATGCCGTCCATCTCAAATCGCTCGCTGAAGTTGAGCTCTTCACCGTTGCGTATCTTGATTGAGCAGCGCCCCCGCCCCTCATGAAACGCGGTCTCCAGGGAACCCGCGATGCGACTCCGGGTATCCTCATCCTTCTTCACTGCCAGCCGATCTACCAGCACACGGTACTCATCTGCATTCATCTTGTCAGGATTGACTTCATCGACGGTCAAATCCAGCAACTCTTCATCCTGCATGTGCAGCAGGCGGGTAAATCCCTTCTCCTTCAGCACCTTCAGCTCGTCATTCAGTTTTTTCTTCTCGTGGTGGGGGATCGGGAACAGCACGTAAAACCGGGTGCCCTCCTCAAACCGGCCGAGCAGCTCTTCGATTACGGTCTTGGTGGAATCCTTCTTTACCTCGCGGCCCGATTTCGGTGAAATTGTGCGGCCGATACGCCCCCAAAGCAGGCGCATGTAGTCATAAATTTCGGTAGTGGTACCCACCGTGGAGCGCGGATTGGAGGAGGTGGTTTTCTGCTGAATGGCCATAGCCGGCGAAATCCCCTGCATAAAATCCACATCCGGCTTGTCCATGCGCTCCAGGAACTGCCGGGCATAGCTTGAAAGGCTTTCTACATATCGGCGCTGACCTTCAGCATAAATAGTGTCAAAGGCCAGGCTGGATTTCCCGGAACCCGATACGCCGGTCACCACGGTCATCTTGTTCCGGGGAATCTCAATATCGATATTTTTCAGATTGTGAACACGGGCGCCTTTAACAATAATGGGGCGGTCGCCGCTTTTCGTTGACTTCTGCTCTTTAGCTGCAGCTTGGGATCGGGACATTCAGTAGTGTAATTTTGACATTTAAATAAACAGGTGAATATACGAAATTAAGACAAGAAGATTATGAACTGATTGCCATTTAAATAATCACCGCCCATTCAAGGGAGCGGATTAAATCCGCGTTCATCGTGAACACCAGCCTTAAGTATATAAGCCGTCTGTGTCAGAGGCCATTCAAAACCGGTTAACGAAGAACTGGCGGCGTATCGTTCTGTGGATTCGATTTCCAGCTCTCCTCTGCCCTTAAATATTGCTCAACGAATAGTGCTAAAACCGGGAAGCGGTGATCTTTTCACCCAAGGATATTCGAGTACGATTAAAATATTACAAACAATTAATATTCATTAGTTTTTTTTAATATTTATTTGTAACATAATTTTGCGCATTAAGAAAAACGCGCATATAATTTACAGGCGATGATTACCCCATGAGAGGTTTGTAAAACAAGCGGTCATTTTTGCGTTGAGCAAAGCAGTCTTTCGATCACAATCCCATACTTGAAAATTGCTTTGCAGGCCGCCCTGACAACAACAGACGAGAATTTCCAACGGCATCAACATATCATCTGCAGTATTTATAGCTAACTGGCTTAACAACGGAAGAACAGGCTGAATTATGAATAAATGTGGCAATTATCGGGACTACTATTCAACCGACAGATACAGAGGGTTCTACAGGTTGCATAAAGCCGGGAATGGGTTTTCCAGGTTTATCCATCTGGCATTCTCTGATGGAGAGAACATCATCGTTACAACCGGTGTTTACATTGAAGAAGCCATGGCCAAAGCCTTTCAGGCAATTGACAAATTTCACTTGCAGCAGAAGCGTAAAAAAGAGCAGCAGATGGCGCAACTCTCTTCTGAACAAGTACTGCCTGGTGTCAGAAAAAAGCGTACTACCAAGCCCGCCGGCTCATATTTTCGCGATTCAGCTATTCCATCCCTCGCAGGGTACCAGTAAACAGTTATCCAATCTTGAGTTTTTGAACCAAGCCAAATGGAACACCTCTTTTTTTAAAAAATGCTACTATTTTCTTGTTGGGCTTTCTGATCATTTTGTGCACGGCCAAAAACAAACTAAAAAAATGCCGTCAAATTTTGGTTATCGACTATTGGTGTATTCGAATAACGGATAACCAGTCCACAAATAACCAAACTTCGCCTCCGGTTACTGCAGAAATCCCAACATATAGGCGATGTGTAAATACCTGCAAATCTTGCCTTCCTCCTCGGCAGGTAGGCCCTTATTGGTCATAGATGGATCGTTGACGATTGATCGAATTTAATCGTGGAGCACATCAAGACACGTATAAAAAGTCGAAACACGGCGTTTAGCATCTCGGGTAAAATCCTTATCTTTACGGGCTTTAAAGAAAACTTTGTAAATGACAGTTTATGGCTATCAACAAACAGCAGGTACGTACGGCGTTAACGCATGTCATCCATCCGAAATATGGAAAAGACCTCATCACCCTCGATCTTGTTCAGGACCTGATTGTCCAGGATAAATTTGTGACCTTTACGATCGATTTGCCCGAAAAAACCCCGGAGCTGGATACCAGGCTCAAGCAGATGTGCGAGGAGACGCTCCACAAGTATGTAGACAACGACCTGGTGCTGGACATCCAGACGGCGGTCAACCTCTCCAAGAAACGCGCGCTCGAAGGAGATGAAGAGGATGGCGGAGAACCGGCTTTTCCCGGCCAGGGACATCGAGAAAAAAAGCAGCAACAATCCACGCAACAGCCGCAGGGGGAGGAAGAACTGCTGCCCGGGGTCGAAAATATCATTGCAGTGGCTTCAGGCAAAGGGGGCGTGGGGAAATCCACCGTGGCCGTCAACCTGGCGTGCGGACTGGCCCGTACCGGGGCCAAAGTGGGCTTGCTGGATACCGATATTTACGGGCCCAGCATCCCGACGATGATGGACACTCACGAACGACCCAATATTACTACCCAAAAAAAGCTGATTCCACTTGAAAAATATGGCGTCAAGTTTGTTTCAATGGGATTGCTGGTCGATCCCGACCAGGCGATGATCTGGCGCGGACCGATGGTCACCAGTGCCGTCAAACAGTTTATGCAGGAAGTGGTCTGGGGCGATCTCGATTACCTCGTACTCGATCTGCCTCCCGGAACCGGGGATATCCAGCTTACGATTGTTCAAACGGTGCCCCTGACGGGATCTATCGTCGTATCCACCCCGCAGAATGTAGCGCTCGACGACGCCCGCAAAGGGGTGGCGATGTTTAAAAAAGTAAGTGTCCCGGTTCTCGGCATCGTCGAAAACATGGCCTACTTTGTTCCCCCGGACATGCCCGACAAGAAGTACCATATTTTTGGCAAACACGGGGCCCGCAAGCTGGCTGAGCGGATGGGGATCAACTTCCTGGGTGAAATTCCCCTGGAGCAGTCGGTTCGCGAGAGTGGCGACAGCGGCAAGCCTATTGTGTTGCAGGATGTGGAATCCAGGTCGGCTCAGGCTTTTATCGAACTTTCAAACAACACCATACAGCAGCTGGCCATCCGCAACAAGGAGCAGCCTACCACTGAGAAAATCGATATCAAGATCAAACCCTAGAAAATAGCGAACCGCAGAACAAGGAATTTCGAATAAGGAGCCTATCCTTCTGCATTCGATATTCCTTGTTCAATATTCTGTGGTTCTACAATCATTTCATGGCGTGCAGGGCCACGCGGTTGCCTTCGGTGTCCTCAAAAATAGCCATGTACCCATATTCCTCGGATATCTGGGTTTTCGGACGAAGTATTTTTCCCCCGTGCTTCTCAATCCGGTCGACAACGGACTGCAGGCGGGGCTCGGCATTCAGGTAGATCAACGAACCCTCGTGGCTCGGGATATAAAACTCTTTTCCTTCGCAAAGGGCACCTCCCATCCCTCCATCCTCTACGGGGAACATCGCCATCTTGAAATCATCGCCCATCTCCATATCGATCAGTTCCACTTCAAAGATTCCCTCATAAAACTTCTTCGCCCGGCTCAATTTTTTGACCGGTATCTCAAACCACGTGGCTGCGGTTTTCATTGTGTTCTTCATCGTCTTGGGTACCATAACTCCCTCCCTTTTGATTATTATGGATATAAATAATAAACAAACAGAATGGTTAATTTTCTTTTTGCATCCCTGCCATGACATGCAGGGAACCTGCTAGCAAATTAATACAAAACAGTAAGATAACCTAGGAAAACCTAAGGTATGATCGTCGTTTATCCGGAACATTCACCCGATCCCCCATCAAGAATTACTCGTTGTACGTATCCGGCAGATCATTTTCATACAAGACCACATCCCCTGCTCGAGTGAAATCCCGGACAATATCGTTTGCTTCAAAAAGACTGTTTACCACCCGGACCTGTTCTTCAGGAAAACCCACCGAGTGAATACCCTTAAGAATCGGCTGGGTGCGCTTCTTACCGACCAAAATGACCAGGTCGAGCCCGGCACGCCCGATGGCTTCCCCAAACTCCCGGTTTTTCTGCTCTTGCAGCTCTCCGAGCTCAATCATCCCCGGGGTAATGATGATACGACGGCCACTCTCGAATTGCGAAAGGATCTCTACGGCGTTCCTGGCTCCCACCGGGTTGGAATTAAAGGCGTCATCAATCACATAGAGATCGCCCTCTTTTTTCAGCTCGAGCCGATGCTCAATCGGCTCGATATGCGAGGCGGCCACCGCCATCGTACCGGGACGGATATCAAAGAGCCTGGCCACCCCTGCGGCCAGCAGCAGGTTTTGCACGTTGTGCGCTCCCAGCAACTTCGTCTGAAAAGATTCGGTAACTCCGTTTATATGCAGCCTAAAACCGGTTCCCTCCGGACCATAGGTGATATCGGTGGCCCTGATCTCTCCCCGTTCCAGTCCCACTCCCACCACCTGTATATCTTCCCGCAAGTCGGCCATTTCGCGCACGAGGGGGTCATCAACGTTCAGCACCGCTTTCCCATTGGGATTCAGCCGCCGTACCAGCGTGCTTTTGGTCCGGGCAATCGCCTCTTTCGAACCAAACGTCTCCAAATGGGCAATACCCACATTGGTAACAACCGCAATATCCGGCTGAACGATATCGCAGAGTTCGTCAATATTGCCCTCGTAGCGAGCCCCCATCTCAAGAATCAAAATTTGATGATGGGCCTCCAGATCGTTGTTGATTACCTTGCAGATACCCATCGGGGTGTTGTAGCTGCCCGGTGTTGAACAGACGCTGTACCGCTCTTCCAGCAGGTCGCGGATCATGAACTTGGTGCTGGTTTTACCATAGCTTCCGGTAATGCCGATCACCGCAAGCTCCGGCATGGAGGCGACTTTTTTACGCGCCAGGTCGATATAATACTGGTGCACCCGTTTTTCAATGGGCGCCGTAAGCATGGCAGCCGGAAAGACCAGGAACGGCATCAGGGCGTCGGCCAGCACCCAGCCGAAGGCCAGCACGTAGATATCGGCACTGTGAAACAGCGGCTGCTTCATGAGGATATCGGTGAATGGGATTCGGCCGAGATAGGCTCCGCCCGTGGCCATTACCGGGATCACAAGACTTAAAAGAGCATAGGGGATGGCAAGGCGAATCATGCGGGCAGTAAATACGATCGGTTTTTTCTGCCGGTCTCCCCGGTAGTAGTTGAACTTGCCAAACCAGAAAAAACCAAACATCGACAAGGTGATAATTGCGGCGCTGCCCGTAATCGTATTCGACATAAAATAGAGCAGTAAAAAAATCACCAGGTTGAAGAAGACATGCTCCGGCGTCAACACCCGCTGGTTCCAGTGCTCAAACAGCCACCCCCGGTACTCTTTAATTTTATATCCCTTTTGC
This sequence comes from Halalkalibaculum sp. DA384, assembly GCF_043951955.1. NCBI lineage: Bacteria > Pseudomonadati > Balneolota > Balneolia > Balneolales > Balneolaceae > Halalkalibaculum > Halalkalibaculum sp. DA384. Next base: position 311,025 of record NZ_JBINJE010000001.1, read on the forward strand.
TGAAAGATGTGCAAAAAATACTTGCCTCTCAGAAATGTGTGGCGCGCCATCACCAGTACAAACGCGGCCATAAGCAGTTCAATAAACCGAAAATACAGATTCAATGGAGGAAAGTCCGAATTAAATTGAGGTTAACAATATATTTGAAAGTCGCTAAAGTATTTGAGTTCCATTATATTAACAGCCCTCAATAAATCTTTCATCTAAACCAAGACGAAAATATATGAAATTAATTATCCCTATGGCAGGTCGCGGTACCCGGGTCCGTCCGCATTCGCATACGACCCCCAAGCCGCTGCTGCCCGTAGCCGGAAAAATGATTGTTGAACGCATTGTGGAGACGTTTGCCCGAACTCTCGACCGGGCGATAGATGAAATTGTATTTATTCTGGGTCCCGATTTTGGGCAGGAAATCAAAGATACGCTATCTGCGATGAGCAAACGTCACAACGCTAAATCCCGCTTCCGGGTTCAGGAGGAAGCGCTCGGTACGGCTCATGCGGTCTACTGTGCCGAAGAGGATCTCGAAGGCGAGTGCATCGTCGTTTTTGCAGACACTATTTTTGACACCGATTCAGAGGTATCGGTTGAAGAGGCTGATTCTGTCATCTGGCTGAAGGAGGTAGAGGATCCCTCCCGTTTCGGAGTGGCCGTACATGAAGGGGATAAAATCACCGATTTTGTAGAAAAGCCCGACAAACCGATCTCAAACCTGGCAATCATCGGGGTCTACTACTTCAAGGAGGCAGCCGACATCAAGAAAGAGATCGAATACCTGCTCGACAACAAAATTCGGGGAAAGGGCAATGAATACCAGCTTACGGATGCACTGGACCGCATGCTAAAAGACAACAAGGTTTTTAAAAAAGCGACTGTTGATGAATGGCTTGACTGCGGTACGCTCCCGGCCTGGCGAGCCACCTCGTCGGTAATCTTGGAAAAAGAGCAGGATCAACACCCGTACGACGAAAACGATTACAAAAACACGACCATCCACGATCCGGTCTACCTCGGGGAAGGGGTAGAGCTGGAAAACTGCACCATTGGCCCCAATGCCAGCATAGCCGCCGGTTGCCGCTTAAAAAATACCACGGTAACGAACAGCATCGTGCGCTCAAATACAACTATTGAGGACAGCCATATCGAGAATTCAACCATCGGGCAGCACGTAGAGCTCAAGAATGTAAACCAGGAAGTACATCTGGGCGATCACTCCAAAATCGGCGTGGAAGTGTGAAAATGGTCTTGAGTCTTGGGTCTTGGGTCTCTTTTTTTGCTCAGTAGCCAATTGTATTAAAAACTCAAAAAGTCTCAGGCGCATACAAACCTCCCGGGTTTTCGAAAACCCTGTAGGTTTTTTAAATGGCAACTCCCACCTCACTCACGACTCAAGACCCATCACACACAGCTAAATAAAATCCTCCAGCGGGCGATCCTGATCGGCCTCGCGCAGGGCCTCATGAACCTCTTCATGGTGGCCATCCGGCTCAAGATGAATTGTGACAATCACATCTCCACGTACGCCGTCAATAAGCCTTCGCTCTAAGATTGTGGCGTCTTCGTGGGCGTGTTTCAGGCTGACTCCCTTCTCAAAAAGGGCGTGCAGCTCAATCCACGTGGTGTTGCCGGTGGTGCGGTGCCGCAGGTTGTGAATACTGCTCATTGAGCCGGGCAGCTCCTCCTGCAGGACGCCCCTGATCCTGCGATCGATCTGGGGATTTCGGCTGTCCATCAGCCCGTCAACCGAATATTTGAGGAGTTTGAATCCCTCGTACATAATAAATATCGCCAGCCCTACTCCCACAATTGAATCCAGCACTTCCCAGGAGGTAAACTTGATAATAAGCAGGGTCGCCACCACGCCAAGGCTGGTCCACACATCGGTAAGCGTATGGCGTGCATTGCTGACCACCATCATGTTATTTTCCTCCCGGCCCACCTTCAGCAGGTATTGCCCGAGAAAAAAGTTGATGCCCGCCGCGCCGCCCAGCAGGTAGATACCGGTGTTCAACTCTTGCAGGTTATAGCCGGTCAGGTAGGTATGTACAGACTGATAAATGATGGTAATGCCGGCAAGCAGAATAACCGCGCCCTCGACCCCCACCGAAAGATATTCCACACGTTCGTGACCGTAGAGATGTTTCTCATCGGGGGGTTTGGTGCTCAACAAAAATCCATAATATACAAACGCCACTGCCAGAACATGGATAAACGATTCGGCCGCATCCGAGAGAGCCGTGGTTGAATTCGTGATCAGGAACCCGCTGCTTTTAATAAGCAACAGGCAGAACGATACGAACAGGCTGACACGAAGCGCTATTTTGGAACGAGACTGTTTCACGACGGTTTCAAATGGATCAGTTTAGACCAAAAAGATTAGACAAAGAATACCTGAAAGCAAGTTCAATTGTTATTATTTTTACGCTCATTTGAACAATCTGAACAGGCAACACCATTTCCCGTTGAAGGATATAGATCCCAAGCATAAAAAAGTTTTTTCCGTTATTTCCGAAGCCGGCGCTGCGCTCGGCCAGCCGGTGTACGTGGTGGGCGGGTATGTCCGCGACTATTTTTTAAATCGATCCAAACAGGACGATGCACTGGATATCGATTTTGTTACGGTAGGATCAGGAATTGAAATAGCCCGGGAGGTCGCATCCCGGCTGGGTACCGATAACCTCGCCGTATTCAAGCGGTTCGGAACCGCGCAGGTGAAGTATCAAGACCTGGACCTGGAGTTTGTCGGGGCCCGCAGGGAAAGCTACCGGCGCAACTCCCGAAAGCCGGTTGTGGAAGACGGCACCCTCGAGGATGACCAGCTCCGGCGCGATTTTACCATCAATGCCCTCTCCTGGTCGCTCAACAAAGAGAACTTCGGCGAACTGCTGGATCCATTCAGCGGTATCCAGGACCTCAAAAAGCGATTGATCCGCACGCCGGTTGATCCCGAGCAAACCTTCGACGACGACCCGCTGCGCATGATGCGGGCCGTCCGGTTTGCCACCCAGCTCAATTTTGACATCGAAAAGAACACCTACAAGGCGATCGAAAAGATGGCCTCCCGCATCGAAATCATCTCCAAAGAGCGGATCATCGAGGAGCTCAACAAAATTGTGATGGCTCCCACACCCTCTATCGGATTCTCCTACCTGTTTCGCACAGGTCTCCTGGAGAAGTTTTTTCCCGAAATGCACCGGCTGCACGGGGTCAAGGAGGTGCGCGGCGTGCGCCACAAAGACAACTTCTGGCATACGCTCAAAGTGCTGGACAACGTGGCCGAAATGAGTGACAACCTCTGGCTGCGGTGGGCGGCCATCATGCACGACATCGCCAAACCGGCCACCCAGAAATTTGAAGAGGGAACGGGCTGGACCTTCCACGGCCACGATGCAATCGGCGCCAAATGGGTCAAGTCGATTTTTCGGCGGCTGGGACTTCCTCTCGACGAGCGGATGCGGTATGTACGCAAGCTCGTGCGCCTGCACCTGCGGCCTATCGCCCTTGTCTCTGACGAGGTCACCGACAGTGCGGTCCGCCGACTCCTGTATGAAGCGGGGGAAGATATCGACGACCTGATGACGCTGTGCCGGGCCGACATCACCAGCAAAAACGAGCGAAAAGTACAACGCTATCACAAAAATTTCGATCGTGTTGAACAAAAAATCGAAGAGGTCGAAGAAAAAGATCGCATGCGCAGATGGACCAACCCGATCAGCGGAGATGAAATTATGGAGACCTTTGACCTGAAACCCGGACCGGTCATCGGTGAAATTAAAGAGGCGATCAAAGAGGCCATACTGGAGGGAGAAATCCCCAACGAACATGATGCGGCATTCGATTACATGATAAAAATCAAAGACCAATTTATCAGTGAACAGTGAACAGTATTACAGTGATCATGCTGATCACGTTAAATATTAGCTCTACACTGAATGATGTTTTGCCGGGATCGAAAATGATTAATTTTTCATTTTTTAGTTCTTAATTCCACTGTTAACTGACACACTGCCAAATTGTTAAACTGATATATGAAGTGGATTGCTGACTCATACGCCAAAATAAATCTCGGGCTGCACGTACTGGAACGGCTGCCCACCGGGTACCACCGCATAGAAACCGGATTTGGCTTCATCAACTGGAGCGACCGTTTTGAAGTGCAAAAAGCCAGCCGCTGGCAGCTGGAGCTGGATACCGACGACGAGACGATCTCCGCCGGGGAAGATAACCTCATCAACCGGGCGGTGCGACAACTGAAAAAATATGTGGAGATCAGCAACGCCTATCATATCAACGTTGACAAACGTATTCCGGCCGGCGGTGGCCTGGGCGGCGGGAGCAGCAATGCCGCCCTTATCCTGCGCATGCTCAACAAAATTGAGAACCTGGGCCTGACAGATGAGGAACTGGCAGACCTTGGGCGGGATCTCGGCGCGGATGTACCGCTGTTCATCAAGGGACAAGCAGGCATAGGGAGCGGCGTGGGACACGAAATTCGCCCGCTCGACATTCAACCCGATTACTGGATTATCACCTGTTTCCCCAATGTAAAGAGCAGCACTCCCGAGGCCTACCGCCACTGCCGGCCCAACCCGGAACCGGAGTTCGACCTCGAAAAAACCCTTACGGAGACCGACCCCGAAGAGTGGCGCTTCACCCTCCAAAACGACCTCGAGCAATCGGTCCTGCCCCGCAACCACATTGTCGGCAACATGAAGGACCAGTTTTACGAATTTGGCGCCCTTTACGCCTCCATGAGTGGCAGCGGGTCCTCGGTCTACGGTCTCTTTGAACAAGACTTTGTAGCTACCAACGCCTATCACGGATTTGTAGACCTGGGATTTCCCACCAATATCACCAAACCGGGCTTTAAACCGGATCGCGGTATCTACCAAAAGGAATAAACCGTACATTCACTCCTGCCAGGGCAGCCAGCCCCTACCCCTCTCGCATCCCAAAAGAAGCCTTTTATCGAAATAATTTCGTGCCTCACTTTTAATTGACCAATTAATACTTTTAATTAGCTGTTCATTTGAAAGAAATTTGGTCTATATGGAAAACAGTGCTACTCACGTTGATCCGCGTACCGGAATGGACGTGGAATCGTTTAAACAGGACATTCACCAGCATCTCTACTACACTCTCGCAAAAGACAAGTACTCATCCACCGAATGGGATATCTATCGCAGCGTGGTAATGTCGGTCATGGACCGGCTGCACGACCGCTGGATCGACACCCAGCAGCGCTATTACAGGCAGGACGTCAAGCGTGTCTATTACCTGTCGATGGAGTACCTGATCGGGCGCCTTCTCGACAACATGCTGATCAACCTGGGCATGCAGGATGAAGCGATACAGGCCTTTGAGGAGTTGGGCCTCGATTACGAAAAAATCCGCGAGGTGGAGGTGGATGCGGGCCTCGGCAACGGCGGGCTCGGGCGGCTGGCCGCGTGCTATCTCGATTCGATGGCAACCCTCGGTATTCCCTCCATCGGGTACGGGATCCGGTATGATTACGGAATTTTTGACCAGGAGATCGAGGATGGCTGGCAGGTGGAAAAGGCAGACCTGTGGCTCCAGTACGGCTACCCCTGGAACATGGTGCGTCCCAAGGTGGAATACCCGGTCCACTTTTACGGGGAAACGGTTTCTCACATGGGAGACGACGGTGAACTCCATTTTGAGTGGAAAAACACCCATGATGTGCTGGCCGTGGCCTACGACACCCCGATACCCGGGTACAAAAATGATATCGTAAATCACCTCCGGCTTTGGAAAGCCACCGCCTCTCACGAATTTGACCTCAAAAGTTTCAACCAGGGCGACTACATCGACGCGGTGCGCGACAACATGCTGGAGGAAAATATCTCCCGCGTCCTCTACCCCAATGACAAGGTGTTCAAGGGACAGGAACTGCGGTTGAAGCAGGAATATTTCCTTGTTTCCGCCTCTGTACAAGATGCCATCCGGCGGTTCAAAAAGCAGCATGACGACTTCCGGAAACTGCCCGAAAAAGTCGCTTTTCAATGCAACGATACCCATCCCAACCTGGCGGTACCTGAACTCATGCGCATCCTGATGGATATCGAAGGCCTGAACTGGGATACCAGCTGGAATATCACCACCCAATGCATCAACTATACCAATCACACCCTGATGCCGGAGGCCCTCGAAAAATGGCCGATCTCGCTGATGCAAAACCTGCTGCCGCGGCATACACAAATTATCCACGAGATCAACCGGCGGTTTATGGATGAGATCAGGGCCGAGTTTCCCGATGACGAAGACCGGGTCAGCCGCATGCGCATCGTCGGGGAAGAGATGGATCCGGTTGTCGAGATGGGGCCGCTGGGCATCGTGGCTGCCAACAAGATCAACGGGGTGTCGAAGATCCACTCCGACCTGATGAAGAAGACCATCTTCAAGGATTATGCCGAACTTTACCCCGACAAGTTCACCAATGTCACCAACGGGATCACCCCGCGCCGCTGGCTGAAACAGTGCAATCCCGGCCTGTCAAGCCTGATTTCGGAACACATCGGCGACGACTGGCTGACCGACCTGAAACAGCTGAAAAAGGTGGAGCAGTTTGCCGACGACGAGGCCTTTAAGAACCGCTTCGGCGAGATCAAGCGGGAGAACAAAAAGCGCCTCGCTGGCTACATCAAGCGGGAGCTTGATATCGATGTAAATCCCGATTCTATTTTCGACATCCAGATCAAGCGTATCCACGAGTACAAGCGACAACTAATGGCGGCATTGCACGTCATTACGCTGTACAACCGTATCAAGGATAACCCGGAAGCCGACATACAGCCGCGCACTGTCATTTTCGGCGGAAAAGCGGCGCCGGGCTACACCACCGCCAAACAGCACATCAAGCTGATCAACAATATTGGCCGCAAGGTGAACAATGATCCCGATGTAGGCGATAAATTAAAATGTATTTTCCTGCCTAACTACCGCGTTTCACTGGCTGAAAAAATGATTCCCGCAGCCGATCTTTCTGAGCAGATTTCGACGGCCGGCATGGAGGCTTCCGGCACTGGCAATATGAAGTTTGCGCTGAACGGCGCCCTTACAATCGGCACGCTTGACGGGGCCAATATCGAGATTCGCAACCAGGTGGGAGACGAAAACATCTTCATCTTCGGTCTCGAAGTCGACGACATCGAGCGACTCCGTTCGGAAGGATATAATCCCCAGGAATACTACCAGGAAAACAAGGAACTGCGCAAAGCGCTCGACCAGATACGGGACGGATTCTTCAGCCCCGAAAAACCGGACCTGTTCCAGCCTGTTATCAATAACCTGCTGCATCACGGCGACTATTTTATGGTTCTGGCCGATTATGAAGCCTATGTCAAAAAACAGGAAGAGGTCGAAAAAGTCTACCGCAACAAGCAGGATTGGTACAATCGGGCCATTATCAATGTGGCCCATATGGGCTTTTTCTCCTCGGACCGCTCGATCTCGGATTATGCGGAACGAATCTGGGATATCGAACCGATCAAATAAACGGTCTCGTGGGGTGCACCTTCCCCGTGCGTCCCACACCCCGTTATTGAATATCCGAAGAAAAGGCCGTCACCTTGTGTTCAACCGGAGCTACTGTTCGCAGGTAGGCATAAATAGCCTTTAAATCATCCTCGTGCATTCCGCCAAATGAAGTCCAGGGCATTTCGGTATTGAACTGTTGCTCTTTTACCGCACGCACTCCTGCGACATAGGATTTAAAACGGGCCACAAACTTTTCTTCCGTCCAGGTTCCTATTCCGGTTGCCGTATCCGGCGTAATATTTGATGAACGCGCCACGCCTCCCGTGGGCATCGGAAATTCAAATCCACCGGCCAGCTCCAGTCCCGGCAGCGGCTGACCCTGCGCATCCTTTGGTGTGTGGCAGCTGGAACAGCTCGCGGCATTTACGAGATACCGGCCATAGGCTATCGTATCGGTCTTTGGCGGGCGGGGCTGTGGGTTCGGGTCCCGGGGAATCGTCTTGACTATCAAGTTCATCGGGAATTCAAGCTCCGAATCTGGCACCTCCTGTTCGATCGGATCCAGCGTGCGCACGTAGGCGATGATGGAAAAAATATCCTCGCGGTCCATCTCAGCGTAGTGCTGATAGGGCATCAGGGGAAACAGGGCATTCCCGTCCCTGTCAACTCCGGCGGTAATAGCCCGGTACAGCTCGCCATCGGTCCAGTTTTTCAAATTGTAAGGCGTGATGTTTGCAGCATACAACCGGCCGACGCCCTCCTCCACAAAGGGAGCCAGATTACCCCCGCCGATACGGGAAGAGTCGATCGGTTGCGAAAAAATTTGGTGCTGCCTGTTGGTGTGACAAGTCGTACAAACAGTTACATTTTCCACCAGGTATCGGCCGCGCTCTACCCGCTCATCTGTATATTCAATTTCCAGCTTTGGTGGTTCACTCACGTTTGGCAATACAAGTGAGAAGTAAATAATCCCGATGACAATTCCGGTCGCAATAAACCCAACACTCCCAAATAAAATATTCTTTATCATATCCCTAACCCCCTGATTTTATTACTGTTAATGATGAAAAAATATTAAAAAAAAGAACATCTTACCTATAATTTTCGAGTTGCCCGTCCAGAGTAAATCTGTATTTTAATGATATGGAATTTTCACAAAACAGATACCGGGACTGCCTCTATTTTACCACCAATGTTCTCTCGCGCAGGTTGACAAGTATTGCCGAGGAGGCGTTTACTCCCCTGGGACTGTCTCCATCCTACGCTTACCTGCTGATGACGGTCAACGAGCAACCCGGAATCCGCCCGGGCCAGATCAGCCGGGAGCTGGAGCTGAGTCCCTCTACCGTAACACGGCTGCTCGACAAAATGGAGCATCGCGGCTACCTCGAGCGCACCTCTGCAGGGCGTGCTACGGAAGTGCACCCCACCGGAAAAAGCCTTGACCTGCAACCCCGGCTGCAGCAGGTTCAGGATGAGCTCCGGTCGACCATCGCCAGGGAGCTGGGCGAACGCTACACCGAGGTGCTCACTGAAATGACCTACACGGCTGTAGACAAGCTCGATTGAGTGCTGCGTTGCAATTTCACCCTCCCCGCTCCATGCTCGAAAGATGGTATTCTCGTCCCGCATCCACCCGGAATTTACGTTTAGCAAAGTGATTACTCTCCGCGAGTGACTGCCCGAGAAAACAGGGAGAACGCTACCGGTATTTTTGCGCGATCTTCTCCAGTCGGTTATCTATCTCCTCTTTGCTCAACCAGTTGCCGCGATACATCACGCCGGCAATCGTCTCCGAGTTGCTGATATCTTCCAGCGGATTGGACTCCAGCAGCACCAGGTCGGCCATTTTTCCCTCCTCTATGGTCCCGGTATTCTCCAGATCCTGCAGGTACTGCGCGGTGTTGTAGGTACCGGTTTCCAGGGCCTGGTAGGGCGTCAGGCCCGCTTCGACGATATAACGGAGTTCATGATGCATGGAAAACCCGGGAACGTTAAAAATTTGCGGTGCATCCGATCCGAGCAACAGGTTTGCACCCTCATCATGTAACGCCTTGATGATGTCGCGGCGCAGCTGCAGGTATTCCGTGGCCAGCTCTTCTGAGTAGGCCTCATTACCGGTTATCGACTGTTTGCTGCTGATCCACTCCGAGACCGTTTCATCGGGCATGTACTGGAATTCCGGGCGCCGGGCAAACTCTTCAGCCGATTCCAAACCCAGTACATGTTCCAGCAGGGCCTGGGTTGGCACGTTCCAGGTTCCCCCTTCGGCCGTCATTTGCGCTACCTCCGGTATCCTGTTGCGGTCTGCCACGGGTGTGAGATGCATGCCAAAATATATGACACCCGGATCCTCTATCTGGTCGAGATCCACCGTGTCGGGGACCAGGGCGTCAACATATTTATCCAGGTGATCCACCGTGGTCTGACCCGCTTCAATAGCCCGCTCAAGTCCCACCGATGCGGGAATGTGACCGGAAAATTCAATCCCGACGCTGTTGGCCTCATCGGCAATTGCGTTGTACTCTTCCAGGCTGAGGCCCGGAAATATCTTCAGAAAGTCGTACCCCGCCTTGTGCTGGTCGCGAACGCGCTGGCGGGCCTGCTCCACATTTTGGATGCTGCCGCCGCTGAACCCCGGTCCGGAGGTATAAATGCGGGGACTTACGATCTCATCCCGCGCCGCCTGCTCCCGAAGTTCGAGATGCAGCGGCTGCCCGAGCATTCCCCGTATCGTAGTTATGCCGTTGGCAAGATACAGGAACAGCACATCTTCAATATATGCGCGATCGGCATCTTCCGGGGGGATGTGGGCGTGCATCTCCGACAAGCCGGGGATCAGGTATCCACCCTGACCATCGATCCGTTCAGCCTCCTCCGGCGCCTGCAGTTGACCGGCTTCCGCAATGCGTATGATGCGATCGCCAGCGATAAACAGCGTGCGATCCTGCTGTATCTCTCCCTCATTATTCATCGAAATGATATGCACATTTTCAATCACCTTGTCGGCATCCACAACCTCTTGCGAGGTGCATCCCACCGAAAGTCCCAATAACAATAAAAATACAAGTTTTATCTTCATGGTGTCAGCCCTTTTGAATGAGTTTAAAATGAATGTTTTGCCTTCCTCAATCCCTTCTTTTTGGCAACAGGTACTACAACACACCGGTTCTCGGTGCCTGTTGAGTAATAAAATAGTTTTGCCGGCGATATGATCAAAATTGACCCGCAAGTTCTTTTATGGCAAATTGATCGTTTTTAAAACAGATCAACAACGTACCAAATTTGCAACCTTCGGCGCAATCACATCTCCTGGATGATACGGAATAGTGCATTGTAAAGTCCCGGATTTTATCTTTTCCTGACATAACGCGGATACCATCAGTCAGGCTGATCTACATGGATAGATCATTGAAAGTACTTGGAACAACTATTCTGTGGTTAATCCGCAGTATCAGCCTCATCTGCGTTCAAGTATCCCGTAAACCCGAATATTCATGGTTGACATATGGCATAGCACGATGGATAAATTCAAAACCCAACAGCTACACTAGCCTTTGCGGATCGCCCTGTTTTGCGAATTCAGAAAAAGCTTGTCTATATAGCAGTAGCGCCACGTTTCACCCGGTTCCACCGACCGGATCAGCGGGTGCCCGGTCTGCCGGTAATGCTTTCGGGCGTGCCGGTTTTTTGAAGAATCACAACATCCCACGTGACCACAAACCAGGCACATACGCAGATGCACCCACTGATCGCCCTGCGCTTCGCATTCGGGACAAACCGTTTGATCGGTTCCTGTCACTTGTATCTGATCAAGGTGTGTACACTCCATATCCATATTGAATCATGTGTTAAATCCGTTTATTTGTCCAAAATTTGCACTCTTCAGTTAAAAGCATTGTTGAAATTTTTATGAAAAATTTCAACGGTCCGGGATTCCAACTTCCGTATTCAGTATCAACTCTTCCGAACCGTCGTCACCGAAAAGGCTCAACTCCGCCAGTTTGCGTCCGGCCTGCGTGATGGGGAGACACACAGCCGTAGCCCCGGCCTCTCTCAATGCGCGGTGTTCTTCATCCCGCATCGTTAGAGCATAAATGGATCCTTTAAACCTGTTTGACCGCATATATTTTGTCGCATTAATTTTCGCATCCGGCGTACCAACGGCCAAAATAACGGCCTGGATATTATCCAGCTCCATATTGCTCCAAAGCTCAATATCCTGCATATCACCATATATTACACGCCGTCCCTCCTCGATATTTTGCTGAATCCGCGCCGGGTCAATATCCACGCCGACGACCTGTTTCTTCTCTTTTTTCAGGCGGTCGTATGCGGCCTTCCCTGCATTCCCCATGCCAACGACCAGGTATTCGGCGGCTCCGAGGGAGATCGTTTGCTGGTCGGGATGGCGAACGTCGCGCTCAAACCGGCTGAGAAACAGCTCCATCCGTTTCCACAACGCTTCTTCCCAGATCGAAAGCGGGGCGTTGAGCGCAAAGGAGATCGCTGTGAGCAGGGCAAAAGCCACGACCACTCCCCCGGGTATAAATCCCGCAGAAGCCGCAACTGAACCCGCAATCAGCGTAAATTCACTGTATGAGGTAAGAGAAATTGTGGCGATAAACGAGGTACGGGCCCTCAGCTTAAAAAACAGCATAAGCGCAAAAAACAGCACCGCTTTCAACGGCAGAAGGGCAACGGCGACCAGCGCCAGGTAAAAGTCCTGCAGTCCGGGGAGTCCCGCCAGCCCCACTTCAAGGAAAAAGCCCACCAGGAAAGCCTCTTTCAGGCCCCATAATTTTTTTGACAGCTCGTCTGCCACTTCGTGACCGGAAAGCAGCATGCCCGCAACAAGAGCCCCGAGTTCGGAGGAGAGTCCCACCCCCTCAAAAACGGCTCCACCGCCCATCGCCAGCATCAGTGCAAACAGCAGTTTGAGCTCCTCTTCGTTGCTCAGCTCAACAATTTTTATTACTCCCGGCCGGATCAGGGGCAGCCCCAGCAGGGCAAGACTCCAGGGTGAGGGCGTCGTTCCACTGGTCAGCCCCAGCAGCACAATGGCCACGATATCCTGCACTATCAGGATTCCAATAGCCACCCGACCGTGAAAAGCACCCAGTTCGCCCCTGCGCTCCAGATTTTTAGCCGTCAACACGGTACTCGAAAACCCGAGCACCACGGCTATAATCAGGGACGCCAGGATGCTGTATCCAAAAAGAAGGGCAATGGGTACAAAGATGCCGATGCTAAGCAGCAGGTGAATACCTCCTGTGCCCAGAACCTCAATCCTGACAATATTTTTAAGCCGCAGGTGCAGTCCCACGGTAAAGAGCAGGAACAGCACCCCGAGATGCGCCACTTCATGAAGCGCCTGCCCCGCCTCGTAGCCGTAAGCCGAAAGAATGACCCCCGCTGCCAGATAGCCGACCAGCGGCGGCAGCTTAACCCGGGAAACCAGCATCCCGAACAAGAAAGCCATGCCTATCCATAAAATATCCATAGAAACAGGATTGAGAAAATTGGCGGATGAGACAATCTAACAATACTTTTCATAATAGGGAATTACACATTACAGAAAGCGCAGCAAAAGGATGGCGATAGCCGGATATCAACACGTTCTCGCATTCGAGTGCACTCCGAGTTGTCCCGAACCGATCAGGATATGCTCTCATCCGTTCATAATGAACATGCAAAAAATTCAGGAACATTGCCTGGCTACGCAAGAATGGTTAACCTTCCACTTTTCAAAAAAATACCGTTATTTTTTATGACTGACAATGATACAACAACCCCGAAGATCGCACTGCTGGATCCGGGGATCGCATCCTGCAGCTATGAAGAAACGTTGTTCACTGAACACGGGTACCATTTCGAAGTCTTTGAGGGCGAGAAGGGAGATTACCAGTCAAAAATCAACCTGGCTTCTGATGCGGAGGGGATACTGATCCGTTTCACTGAAATCGACGATCGTTTCCTGGAGCAAACGCCAAACCTTAAAGCTGTTGCCCGCTATGGAGTGGGGTACGACAACATCGATGTCGACGCCTGTACCCGTTTTGGCGTCCGTTGCGCCAACGTTCGTGGATACGGCAACCATTCGGTCTCCGATCACGCCCTGGCACTCATCCTTGCCTGCGTGCGCATGCTAAAACCCGGCTATGAAAATATCTACACCCGCTTTGGAGGCGCCCCCTCCGATCGCGTCCCGGAGCTCCATGAACTGGTTCTTGGCATTCTCGGGCTGGGCCGGATCGGGGGGACCCTGGCTCAAAAAGCGGGCTCCCTGTTTAAAAGCGTTATCGCCTGCGACCCCTATGTCGAAGAGCAACAATTTGAGCGGGCAAACGCTCAGCCCGTTTCATACCATGAACTGCTGCAAACGGCGGATGTCATCAGCATTCACTGTAACCTCACGGAGGAGACCCGCCACCTGATTAATAAGGAGGCCTTCGACCAGATGGAACGCGGCCCGATTCTGGTGAATACGGCCCGGGGGGAAGTGGTGGATGAGGAGGCCCTGCTGGAAGCCCTGGAAAGTGGATCTATTCACAGCGCGGGACTTGACGTTTTTAAAACGGAGCTTCCGGACCAGCTTTCACGCCGGCTTGTTGAGCATCCCCGCGTGATGGCCACGGGACACTATGCCTGGTTTTCTGACAGGGCACAGGATGAACTGCAAAAAAGAACCGCCGACAACCTTTTGGCGATGCTGCAAGGGCAAAATCCGGAGGATTGCCTGAATCCTTTTTAACATTTTTGGGATATTAAATCTTAGTCGCAAAGCAGACTTACTTCGACCCCGATATGTAGAACATCCTCTGAAATCACCGGACAATATTAGTTGTTGGTTTTACAAATAACTAAACTAAGCCTTCGCTGCGTTTACCCTGGTGGCTCATAACTCCCCAACAACTTGAAATTCGTCCAGCGTCACAAAAACGGACTTCCTCGGCTTGTTATCTACCGCCCTGCTTTTATGTCCCCGCCCCGTGGTGTCTTCGGCCAGCAAAACATCGCCGGTGCCAAAACGGCGGACCGTTCCGTCACTGATCTCCACATCCACCGCTCCATCCAGCATGATGATGTACTGCCGCCGCGGGGCGTTGTGCCAGTCATAATCATAATCGGGCCCGGTCTCCCTGAAAACAATGCCTGTTGCATCCTCCCGTTCCGATAGACGCCCGATATCGCCCGCATCCTCCAGGGAAATCTCAATATCCTCAAAATGTGACTCCCCGTCTTCACCGCTGTATAACCTGGTTATCTGCATAGGACTCCTCTACTGAAATTTCAATATCCACTCGTACAACGACTGCAGGTACCTGCCAAAATAATCCCTCGTTCGCTCGTCAACAAGCGTTCCCTCCGAATCAAACTTTTCATGAGCCCGGTAGACCAGGATTTCCGGCTGGGGCATGCAATAGGAATTGGTAAACTCAAACGCCTGGCGAAGCTGGCTCTGTCCACGGGCGGAACCCGTCATACCGGGCGATGCCCCTACAATTCCGACCGGTTTCTCGTTAAGAGGCGCTTTCTTCGGGGGACGCGACGCCCAGTCAATCGCATTTTTCGTGACGGCCGGTACCCCGTGATTGTACTCCGGGGTGGCGATTAACAGTCCATCTGCGCGGTCGATCGCCTTCTTAAATTCGATCACCCGCTCCGGGTCGCCCTTTGCCTCCAGATCCGCATTGTACAGGGGAATACCCTCGAGATCGAAAAAATGGATCTCCATCTCTTCCGGGGACAGCTCTGCTGCGGCCCTGATCAGTGCTTTGTTGTATGAGCCTTCCCTGAGGCTCCCTGCAAAACCAAGTACGTTAATTGGCTTGTTCATGGTGTAAGTCTTGATTAGAAATTGTAAGTGCGTAAAAAATTACGAAGTTAACAGCTCTGCCATCATTCCGCGGATCGTTTTGATCTCATCGTCGTTGACCGTGTGGGGCATCCCCTTGTAGAGTTTTTTGGTTACTTCCGCTCCAAGGGATTTTAATACCTGTTCCGTCTCGTTCACCCGTTCCTTGGGGATGTGGGGATCGACCGTACTGCACCCAAGGAATACGGGCGTTTTTTCGAGATCGCCCTCATACTCATCAAACTGGATTTCAGGACCAATAAGGCCACCGCTTAAGCCGACCACTCCGCCGTACCGTGCAGGATGGCGCGCAGCAAATTCGGTTGCCAGGCAGGCACCCTGTGAAAAGCCCAGCAGCATAATCTTGTTTTTGGGGATCCCCTGGTCCTCGATCGACCGGATCAAATCGTACAGTTTTTGCAACCCGGAGGAGATACCCGGCTGATTTTTTTCCTTCGGTTCGAGGAAGGAGTACGGGTACCACGTATGGTTGGCGGCCTTGGGCGCCACGTAGTGAAAGTCGGGCTGCGCAAACTGGTCGGCCAGCGAAAACATACCTTCTGCAGAGGCCCCGCGCCCGTGCACCAGGATCATTGCGGCTTTTGCTTTTTCCACGGATGAACCGTAGGTCTGTTCCCCCTGCTTTTGATGAGGACCTTCGAACGGGTCGTCCGGATCTACTCTGAATAATGGCATAAAAACCTGTTGTTTTTTTCTGGTTGAAGAGAGTGGAAAAAAGGCTTGTACCAGCTCTCGCTGGATATGGTTACAGCGGCTGCTCCTCAGATGTTGATCTCCGGCAGCCGTTTTTCAATCATCTCCCGTTTGCCCTCGAGCCAGGGAGGCAATATCAATTTTTCTCCCAGCTTGTCGGGATCTTCATCCACATCATAACCGGGTCCTTCTGTAGCCATTTCGAACAGCACCCCGCCCGGCTCCCGAAAATAGACCGAGTGAAACCAGTGGCGGTCGATAATCTGCGAAGGCTGCAAACCCATGTCAATGACCTCCTGGCGAAGTGATTCCAGCTCTTCGTCATCGCGGGCCCGAAATGCCACGTGATGAATAATGCCCCGCCCGTTGGCCGACGGTTTCGACTCCCCCTCCTCAATAATTACGGCACGCCCGATCGGGGCATCCGTGGTGTAGAGAGTATGCTTTTCGCTGCGGGACGTTTCCCGGAATCCAAAAAGTTCATTGAGGATACGGGCCGTAGGTTCCTGCTGTTTCAACCGGAGTGTGGTTCCCCAAAACCCCCGGATGGCGTACTTTTCGTGCACGGTGCCTTCCGACCAGCCCGGGAGATCGGCCACCTGATCATCAAATACAAGTTCAAGCTGCATGTTGTCGGGGTCCCTGAACCGCATCACCGGCCGCCCAAACCGGTCAAAGGGTCCGTCAAAGGCGATATCCTGCTCCCCGAACCGCTCTGCCCAGAACTCCTGCGACCCATCCGGCACCGACAGAGAAACCGCCACCGCCTCACCAAGACCGGGCTTTCCCTGGACTGCCATCGGCCACGGAAAGAAGGTGAGTCCCGATCCCGGAGAACCTGTTGCATTACCATAGAAAAGGTGATAAGTCCCCGGATCATCCTGATTGACCGATTTTTTTACCAATCGCATTCCCAGCTTTTTGACATAGAACTCAGCGTTTCGGCCCGGATCCCCGGCCAGTGCTGTTATATGGTGAATTCCTTTATAATGTGTTTCCATAATTTTGTGAATTAAGTAATGATTATTTCGCAAACCCCCACATCTAATGCCCCATGACCCAAGACCCAAGACTCAAGACCATTCAATCCCTAAACTTTCAACTCCGGCAGATCGGCTTCAATAAGCGCACGGCGATTCTCAAGCCACCCGGGAAGCTTCAGGGTCTCTCCCAGCTGTTCAACCGGCTCATCGCGATCAAAGCCCGGTCCCTCTGTGGCAACTTCAAAAAGTACTCCCCCCGATTCATAAAAATAAACCGATTTAAAATACCGGCGATCCTTTTGTTCGGTCACGTGGTAGCCCTCCTCCACCAGGCGCCTGCGGATAGCTTGCTGCTCAGCTTCATCCTTGGCCCTGAAAGCGATATGGTGCACCGTGCCCTTGCCCGGCTTGCCGTCCAGCTCCGACTGGTCGATAATCTCAATCGCGGAACCCAGCCGGGCGCCAGACTCAAACAGGTGACGATCGTCAAATTCATCTGTTTTTCTATACCCGAGGTGTTCCTCAAGCAGTTGTCCCGTCGGGCGGTAATCATCTTCTGCCAGCGTAGCCCCGTGAAACCCGCGAATGGCATGCTCAGAAGGAAGCGCTCCCCCCGACCAGCCCTCGATGTCATTCACACCGGCCGTCTCTACCAGCTCGAGGTGTAGCCCGTTGGGATCTTGCAGTCCGAGCACTTTTTTGCCAAAACGGGTAAAGGGTTCAATAACATCGATATCCTGCTGATCCAGGTGGTTACCCCACACCTCAATCGCCCCTTCCGGCACTGCAAAGCTTACCGCCACCACTTGTCCCCGGCCCGGCTTCCCCTGCTGCAGGTGAGACCACGGGAAAAAAGTCAGCACCGAACCCGGCCGGCCGAACTCATCGCCGTAATACAGGTGGTAGACCGAGGGATCATCAAAATTGACAGTCTTTTTCACCAGCCGCATTCCCATTACCCGGGTATAAAAATCCAGATTTTTCTGCGGGTTTCCGGCAATGGCGGTTATGTGATGAATTCCTTTGCTGTGTTCCATGAGTTCCTGTATTTAATTCGAAAATAGTTTAACATTAAACTAAATAAATTGCAATCAATATATTCTATTGGGTTCATCAGCGCTACCAAATCCACATTAACTCCCTTTAATTCGTTCACATTCTACAAGGTTAAAAGCTGTCGTTTTGCAGCAGCTTGCATAAAAGCAGAAGGAGAAATTGGCAGGCACTTTCAACCACCAGAAATCGTTGCCACCACTGTTCACTTTTATCATAATATTCCTTTTACTACTATTTATTATTTATGTGAATTTAATGGGTAGTGACTTTATAAAACCACTATTTCAACCAGGGTCAATATCACCGTTTTCCATCCAACCTTATTGCGTTACAGTATATGATAAATTTTACGAATAATTCGAAAACAGGATTGGCCCTGGGCGGCGGCGCTGCTCTGGGAGCAGCCCATATCGGGGTTTTGAAAGCACTGGAGGAGCACGGCCAGCAGATCGACTATGTCAGCGGTACCAGCATCGGCGCAATGATTGGCGCCTTCTATGCCTTTGGCATGAGCGTGGAAGAGATCGAAAAAATTGCTGTTAACCTGAGATGGCTGGATGTTTCAAGCCTGTCTGTTTCCAAGATGGGGCTGCTCTCCAATCAAAAGCTGGGCAATTTGGTAAGAGAAGAGCTTGGAGATGTAACGATCGAGGAGGCTCCCAAACCGCTGGCGATTGTTGCCACCGACCTGGCCAGCGGACGGAAAGTGGTATTTCGCGAGGGCGATCTCGCTACCGCGGTGATGGCCAGCACCTGCATCCCCGGCATCTTCATACCGGTTGAAACCGACGGCAAGCTACTGGTGGATGGCGGCCTTGTCGAAAATGTGCCCATTCAAAGCCTTAAAACGATCGGGGCTAAAAAAATTATCGCCGTTGATATCAATGCCATGCGACTGTACAAAAAGCCGGATGATATCATCGAGGTGATCACCAATGCGCTGGACATTGCAATCGAAAACCTCTCCAGGGCCAAAGCGGACGAGGTAGACCTGTTGATACGTCCGAAACTCGCATCCTACAGCCGCACGGTCGATGATCCCGAAAAACTCAGGGAATTGATTGACAAGGGGTACCACGCAGCCAACAAGAAGCTGAATAGCTACAAGTAAAAACCAGTGTATTAACCACAACCCAATACAAATAACCGATAACAAATAACTAAACTTCGCCTGTGCTGCGCTTGTCCCGTGCGGCTCATAAATCCTAGGCCGGAAGGGGATGGGTAAATAGGAATGTAGAATAAGAAATAACGAATTTCGAAGGAATGCCGGGATGAAGAACACAGGTCTCTCGCCCATGTGGCAGTTATGAAAAGCTAGCAAAATATATGATTCAACATGCATTCCTTTACTCTTGATATTCCGCCTTTAATTTTTCCCTTTCCTTTGAAAAGCAACAAGCCGATGGTTGTTCGGGTAAAGATTCTTCAATCGTTTTCATTTGCTCCCATAGCTCCTTAACCTTTTCCGGTCTTTGGGCCGACCGGTCTTCCTGTTCTGCCCAATCAGTATCGATATTGTACAATTCCGTGCGGTCCATTTCCTCATTTACCAGAAGCTTCCAGTTCTCATCCTGTATGCCTGCACTTGGCCAAAAACCGGGTCGCTCGCGGGCATAACGCCAGTCCCAGTAGATAGGCTTCTGCCGGTCGTATGATTTGCCCATGATGGCTGGCACAAGACTCTCCCCATCGGGTTGATAATTTTCAGGATAGGATGCCCCCGCCAGTTCCACAAATGTGGGCAGCAGATCTACAGCCGCCATTTCTGTAGTCTTGTCCACCGTTCCGGCCGGTGCTTGTCCCGGCCACCGCACGATAAACGGAACCCGAACACCACCGGCAAATAAGGAGCGCTTACGCCCCTTAAGTCCACCTGTTTCACCTACCGAGTAATAGCTCCCCAAACCGGGCCCGGTCGAGTTATCGTCAATACTCTTTCTATTACCAGTTATTTCAGGACCATTGTCCGATGAAAATATCACCAGCGTATTTTCATCCAGCCCCAATTCCTTCAGTGCCGCAAATAGTTCTCCTATGCGGGCATCATATTCCGCCACTACAGCGGCATAGACTTGTTGCTGTTCATCCAAATTGTCAAACTGGTTCAAATATTTAAGCCTGGGATAATGCGGGGTGTGTGTCGCATGAATCCAGGCATTGACAAAGAAGGGCTGATCTTTATGGCGCCTTACAAAGTCAATGGTTTTATAGATGGTAGAGTCTGCCTGCATCTGGTGCAATCGTCCGGGCAGATTAAACGCTCCATACTCGTCATACCCATATTCCAGCGGGGATGGGGCATCTTGCACATGAGTATTGGTAAGATGCCACTTGCCAAAGTGAGCCGTGGCATAGCCTGCTTCTTTTAACATGCGAGGCAACATCGGGGCGTTGGGATCCAACCAGTCCGGCATATCCCGGTTCATATGGGATTCTACAGAAGCAAAATGGCCATGCACGCTGTGACGAGCGGGGAACTGCCCGGTCATCAGCGCTACCCTGCTGGGAGAACATACGGGATTGACCACCGAAAAATTTTTGAAATCGATACCTTCCGAAGCCATCTTATCCAAATTTGGGGTCTCACAGTACGTACAACCATGGATTCCCAAATCACCATAGCCCCAATCATCCGCATAAATGAAAATGATATTGGGTTGCTCTATCTCCTGAGATGCTGCTTCTTCTGTTCCATCCCTCTGACAATTATATAGCAGCATTAGGGATATCATTAAGTTGATAATGGCCCATTTGTTCATCATAGCTCAGTTTTTTACTTAATTTACATTTTCATCTATAGAGGGCTTTGCAAAATCCACCGATCATGGTTCTGAGGGAGTTATACTCCCTCAGAATGAGGAATAGAGAGTTTTGCAAAATCCCTTTATAGCATGAGACCCATTAACCAGTAACGAATTACGTATACAGGTACTCTTCCAGGAACCGGTTCCGGAACTTCCCCTTCGGATCGCACCCCGCAAGCAGCTTTTTAAAATCATCCAGCTTTTCGTAGCGTGACTGGAGAACGCGGGGCGACAGCGTAAACAGTTTACCCCAGTGCGGACGTACATCATACGGTGCCAGCCGCTCTTCAATAAGCGGCAATACCTTTTTGACCGAGGGCCAGTCCGGCTTCCATGTAAAGTGGAGAGCTACCGAGGGCTGCCGGTAACAGGGACTCATCCACAAGTTATCTGCATCGATCGTCCTGATTTCAGAAATGAGCAGGTGCGGAGCAATCCTGTCGCTTAGCTTGAAGAGCTCGGCAACGGCATCCCAGGCATGCTCCCGGGGCACAAAAAACTCCGATTGCAGCTCATCCCCGCTGCTGGGTGTAAAGTCCATCCGGAAGTGCGGCAGCCGCTGGTGCCAGGGACCGGGAATTCCCATTTGTCGCGTACAATTTTCGGCAGATATTTCGGCGATCGGGTGCATGTGGCGATCGGTCAGCCGGGCATCAAACAGCGTATCTTCGGCCCTGAATTCAATATCATCGTCCAGGCGATTTTTCATCCACACCTGGTTGATAGTGTTATTCCTAAAATCGGTAAACAGGCTCACGCTGTAGGCACCCGACATGATATCATCAAAATGGGTTTCAAGATGCTTCGCCGAAAGATCCCGGTACACGTACTGCTCGACCTCGTACGTCGGTTCAATATTCAGGGTCAGACTTGTCACCACCCCGACGCCTCCCAAACCGACGACACTCCCTGAAAGCTGTTCCTCGTCCCTTTCGCGACTAATCGACAGCAGCTCGCCATCGGCAGTAACAAGCTCCATCCCGGATACCGCTGTGGCCAGGTTCCCGTTACGAACGCCCGATCCGTGAGTGGCCGTAGCGCACGCCCCGGCCACCGAAATATGGGGAAGAGAAGCCAGGTTATGCAGGGCAAATCCATGCTTTTGCAGGTGCCGCGCCAGTTCACCGTACCGTACCCCGGCTGTGACAGTAACGGTTTGGGTTTCGCGATCAATGAAGATCTCCGGTCTTAGGTTCTTCAGGGAAATGAGATCCTCGGGGCTGTCGGCGATGCTGTTAAACGAGTGGCGGGAACCGAGCACCCGCACCTTTTCACTCTCCTCCACCAGAGCTTGTACCTGATCAATGCGTTCCGGCTCGTGAAGCTCTTTCGCTTTATAGTAGTAGTTGCCCGCCCAGTTGCTGCCGATCTCGCGGTCCGGCCGATACAAAAACGGCGGTGTAAAAAAGCTGCCTGTCACTATAAGAGATGAAATTTTGAGAAATGTTCTTTTTTTCATCGTCCTGTATCCCGACTTTTATATTAATATTTTATAGGCTGTTAAAACCCCTATCCATCCCCAATTACCGGCACACTCTCTGCCAGACAAAACCGCTGAATCTTTGCCTGCTGCAACTCCAGTACATATTACTTAAACCAGTTGAAAAATGATAACAGATCTGTTTAGAGGATCCTCAAAAGGCGTGACAGCCATCTCCCACTGCAGAGGTCTTCCTTGTGAAAAACAAAAAAGGAAAAACTCCACTTATAAATGATGAAGTCGGAGGCAAAAAAACGCAGTACTGCTTTCCCGGCCTTGAATGGGGTGCACCGGCCGCAGCGTTTGCCCCATTCTCTGCCTAGATCTTTTGATTCCTTTGGGATCAAGACATACGAGGGACAACTCCGTCGCGGGCAATAGTCTCCTGTTTACATTAAGACTAATTCAACACCATAACTGTTTGCTATCGCCAAAAACCTGCCAACTAATGATTATCCGCTACGTTTGTCGGGCGATTCACAAATCCACAGGCCGGGAGAAATAAAAAATTATTTCTGTGGCAGTATTTGCATCCTCCAACAGCGGAAAATCAGGATTTGCCATACACCGGCACGACAGCCCCGCGCGTCACCTCGTTCCGGGGCGATACCAGGTACCCGATCTGCTGAGCCAGCTGTTCCGGCTTCGGCCAGTCGTCATAGTTTGCATCCGGCATCGCGCTCCGGTTGGCTTCCGTATCGATAGTTGAGGGGGCGATGGCATTGACCAGGATATCGTCCCCGACCACCTCCGCCGCCAGCGACTCAGTCAACGCGGCGACCCCGGCCTTGGCCACCGTATAGGCGGTCATCTGTTTGCCCTGACGAGGCTCAACGCCCGGTCGCGAAGCGATATTCACAATGCGTCCCCCGCCGTGGGTCGACTTTCTCATCCAGTGCACCGCAGCGCGACACGAATTATAACAGGTTATCGTATTCATCTGGATCTGCTTGTTAAAATCGGCCAGCGGCGTATCTTCAATTGCTCCCATCCCAAAACCCCCGGCTATATGGACAGAGCCCCAGAGCCCGCCCTGGGCAGAGACCGCCAGTTCATAAAAAGACCGGCACTGCTGTTCATCTGCCAGGTTGACCGGCGTTTTCGTGTAGACATCCTGCTCATCTTTCTGCAGAAAAGATTCCAGCTCTTTTTCATTAAAACAGGGCACGCTGCACCTGGCACCCGCCTTCAGCAGCAGCTTCACCACGGCAGATCCCAAGGCCCCGGCGCCCCCGGTAACGACAATATGCTTATCATTCAAATCAACATTCATAATGTGATCAATCGATGTTTGTTCGTTGGTTATTTCGTATAAAAGGACAAATCCTATTACATTAAAAGAGGACTTTGCAACACCTCCTGAATCTATACTAACACAAAGGTCTGGACTGAGCAATCATTCCATCCTGGAATCTACTGTTTTGAATACCGAAAAAATGAAACAAAGTGTCCTGATCATAGATGACGAACACCGATTTCGCGAACTGCTGGCCCGGGTTATAGGGCTGGAAGGTTTTGAGGTGTTTCAGGCAAAAAATGTGAGAGAAGGTTTTAAAATACTTGAAAAAGAACCCATTAGCGTAGTTGTTACGGATGTGAAGCTGCCCGACGGTAATGGATTGGAGGTGCTGGAGCGTATCAAGAAAGAGTATCCGCTTATAGAAGTTATCGTCATAACCGCCTTCGGTACCATCCAGGATGGAGTGAATGCGATGAAACAGGGGGCGTTTGACTATATTACCAAGGGAGATGAAGACGATCACATCCACGTTGTTGTCGAACGGGCCGTTGAGAAAGCCCAGATGCAATCCAGGCTTAAGCATCTGGAGCAGCGCGTGGAGAGCCAGTACAGCTTCAGAAATATTATCGGGGAATCGAAAGCGATACGGGAAGCCAAGCAGATGGCTCAAAAGGTGGCCGGATCTGATATGAGCGTGCTGCTTCAGGGAGAGACGGGCACCGGTAAAGAACTTTTTGCACAAGCCGTTCATCAGGCCAGCCCGCGCAAAAACGGACCTTTTGTCGCCCTAAACTGCAGCGCTTTTCCAAAGGACCTGTTGGAATCCGAATTATTCGGGTATAAGAAAGGTGCTTTTACCGGTGCCGACCAATCTAAAAAGGGGATCCTGGAAGAAGCTGATACGGGCACGTTGTTTCTTGACGAAATCGGAGAAATGGATCCCGGCCTTCAAGCCAAATTATTACGTTTTTTAGAGAACAAAACTTTTACCAAGCTCGGAGATACAAAACAACAGTCGGTTGATATTCGCATCATAGCGGCAACCAACAAAAAGCTTAAAAAAGCGGCCGAAAACGGAGATTTCAGGGATGACCTCTACTATCGTCTTGCCGGATTTACCATAGAGATTCCACCTCTCAGAAAGCGAAAAGAGGATATCCCGATCCTTGCAAATTTTTTTCTAAAGCGCGTCAATAATCGTGTTAAAGAGATTGATGAGAATGCGCTCCACCTTCTTGAAGAATATCCCTGGAAAGGCAACATCCGGGAACTAAAAAATGTGATCGAACGAGCAGCAGTTTTGGCCGAGGGGGATCGGATAACCGTAGACCTGTTACCTCCAGAGCTGCAAAAAGAATACGAGTCCGGCGGCCATTCAGCTTCAAATACGCTGAAGGAAGTGGAGCGATCTCATATCAAACGGGTGCTTGACGATGTGGATGGAAACAAAACGAAAGCTGCCAATATATTAGAAATTGGCACAAGTACCCTATATCGTAAAATCGAAGAATATGGTTTGTGACCCTCCCAAATTGAAATAGTATATCTCCCAAAATGGGAGAGCTTTCTCAATACGCTCGTTTGATCACCCCCCCTACATGAGTTAAAACCCGAATATGCAGTTATATTGCCCAGCAATGCGAAGCTGGCACAGTTTTTTCATACTAAGCTACAAGGACTGTTTTTATGAATATTAGTGTAAAATCAAAGCTCTACGCAGGAATCGGTCTGCTGGCAGGATTTGTAATTCTTCTGTGGATGAGTGGTTCTGTGTTTATCAACACCCTTGCAGAGAATTCCGGGGCGATTATTCAGGATAATATCCGATCAGTCAGTTATGCCCAGCAAATGGAACAGGCCTTAAATGACTTATATACCTCTCAAGTATTGGCTGTAAGTGGGTCAAGCACTGCCGGTATTTTGGGGAGTGCTCGTTATCAAAAGTCTATCCAGCAGTTTGAGGAGCTGTTGGACAAACAGCAGGCAAACATTACGGAAACGGGGGAACAGGAACTTTCGAACCAACTGCAGGAAAATTTTGAGAATCTTATTGGGATCTTTGAGTCAGGTGCCCAAACTCCTGTCGCTCCCAAACAGGTAATTAATCAGCGATTGACCTCCGCCTACCACCGGCTGCAACAAAATTTGAGTCAACTCACAACCATGAATGTAGATGCGATTCACCGGAAGAATACCATTGCCCAGGAAACGGCATCGAGCGTAACCCTTTACATGAGTGTTATTGGAGCGCTTTGTTCAATATTGGGTATTCTGATGCTCATTCGCTTCCCTGGCTATATTGTGGATCCGATTCGCGAGCTTATCAGGCGCATTAAAGAAATTGCCAATCGAAACTACGATCAGTCGCTGGAACTTCATACCGGCGACGAATACGAAGACCTTGCTGAAGCGTTCAACCAAATGGCCCGGAAGCTTCAAGAGTACGAGAATAGCAATATCGACCGGATTATGAGTGAAAAAAAGCGCGTTGAGACCATCATTAATCATATGGGAGATGCCGTCATAGGGTTAGATGCTGACAATGATATTTTATTTGCCAATAACAAAGCAATCGAGCTTATCGGTTATCCAAAGAAAGAGATTGTTGGAGAATACGCCCCAGATCTTGCATCCCGGAGTGAATTATTCCACGAAATTATGAAATCACTTTCTGGAGATCATGAAGAAGAGGTGAATTATCTGAAGATCGGGAATCAAAACGAGCACTATTTTTCTATCGACGTTGTTCCGGTGCCCCACCAGAATAGAGATGCCGGTCAGGACACTCACCTGGGTAACATCATTACCCTCAAGAATGTCACGCGCTTTCACGAGATGGATCAAGCCAAAACAAATTTCATTTCTGTGGTATCTCACGAGCTTAAAACGCCGATATCCTCCATTAACATGAGCCTTCGGCTACTGGGAGACCAGCGAGTGGGCATGCTTAATGAAGAACAACGAGAGCTGATTTCCAGTATCAAAAAGGATGTACGCCGCATGAAACAAACCACCTCAGACCTGTTGGATCTGTCAAAAATTGAGTCGGGGAATATCCAGCTTAATACCAGAGATGTTTCCCCCGAAGAGTTGTTGGAGTATGCGTATGAGACCATGATTATGCAAGCGTTCCAAAAAGATATTTCCATGGATATAAATGTGCATGAAGATCTGCCACAGGTTCAGGCTGATTCGCAAAAGACCGTTTGGGTACTTGTAAACCTTATCTCTAATGCCATACGATATACTGGTCCTGGTGGACAGATTATCCTGGAAGGCGCCCTGGCAGAGGGAATGCCGAAATATGTCCAGTTTGCCGTGAAGGATACGGGTGAAGGGATAGCTCCCGAAGATCTGGATAAGATCTTTGACAAGTATTATCAGGTTGATAAAGATCAAAAAGACCGGAAAGGCTCCGGACTTGGGCTCGCCATTGCAAAGGAATTTATCATGGGCCAGGGCGGACGTATTTGGGTGGAAAGCACCCCCGGCGCGGGCAGCATCTTTTATTTCACATTACCAGTAAGTAAGCATTCTGACGATGACTAAATTTTTAGGCACGTATCGCGGAGCCGCCATCTATGAAGTTGGTGAGTTTGACTCCCCTGCAGGCGAAAAAGCAGGTTCAAAGCTGATGGCAAAAGCCGTGTATCCATACAAACAAAACCTGCAGGTCGATTTTGTGGAGCAGGCCGGAACACAGCAAAAAGCGTGCGAAAAAATAAAAAAAACGATTGACCGGTTCCTGGATGAGCACGACATGACCCAGTTTGAAATTAGTTCTTTAATCGATAGCAAAGACCAATGAAAGCAACAATGGACGATATTTCCCGCAAAGAACATCTGCTGGCTGAAAAAGCACAGGATATCCTCGAGCATCAACAGCAATTAGAATTATTAGAATCACAAAAAGGGGAACTACAGCAGCAAAAGCCGACAGCTGACAAACAGCAACTCTCCTACCAGGAGTCGCTGGAATTCAGGGAGCACATAAAGCAATATGAAAAAAATCTGAAACGCATTGAAGTGCAGATCCAAAAATTGACAAGAGAGCTTAACGCACTTAAAAAACAGGCAAAAAAACTATTGCCTGTATCCGGCGTCAAGGTAAAAGTGTCCACCCATTCAACTGGTGATGTACAATCACCGACCTATTGCATAAAGCACATTACGGAAGATGGCAGCAATGAATCCAATGACCATTTCGAGATTGAGCGCCTGCAATAAAAGACCGATGTTTGTAGTCAGGCAATTAGTTTTTAGATTCGGGACATGAACATTCCTTATGACTGGAAGCAAAAGTGGATCAGGTTGCTTCGCCGGTGGCGAAGCTTTAAAAAAGAGGCCAACCTAATCCTCCACTATCTGCAGGATGATATTTATGAAATTGACAAGGTGGCGCATCCGTACCTGCGGGCCTTTACCGTAATACTTAGCCTGCTGGTGGTGGCGAGCATTCTTATCCCCATCGGGTTTGACCTGACTCCCGAACTCATTCACCTGAACCGCCAGATCGAGGGATGGATCCTGTTTGGGTTCGTTGCCAGTTTTATACTCCGGCTGGGGTTGACCAGTGACCGCACAACCTACCTCAAGAGACGCTGGTTCGAGGCGGTCGTCTCCCTCTTTTCCATGGTTTTACTAATCGATATCGGGGTTGCATCGATCGGCATTATCGACTATCTAATTGGGGTTTCGCCCAACCCGGAAGAGGTGTTCCTGCAGTTTCTGAAAGGCTACCTGCTGTTTGTAGTTGTGGTAAAATTTCTGCAGTACCTGCCCGAACTACTGGGTCAACAAGAGAATACCGGCCGCTTTTTGGTCTATAGTTTCTTGTCGCTCATTGTTGGTGGCACGTTTCTGCTGATGCTGCCCGGCGCCACCCGGGATGGCCAGGGACTTGTTTTTATTGATGCGCTGTTTACCTCCACCAGTGCTGTCTGTGTAACCGGACTCATTGTGGTGGATACGGCCACGCACTTTACGCTGTTTGGAAAACTGGTGATTCTCGCCTTAATCCAGCTGGGCGGAATTGGCATTGTCACCTTTGCCACCTTCCTGTTTCTGTTCATCAGCGGCGGGCTGGGCGTGGGCCAGATGAATACCCTGAAAGATGTAGTCGGAGAAAGCAATACCAGCTTGGTAACCGCTACGCTAAAGCGTGTGGTGGGATTTACATTTCTGGTTGAGGCGATCGGTGCTGTTGGTTACTACCTTAGCTGGGAGGTGAGTTTTCCCAGTCAGGGGCAAAAGATTCTGTTTTCTGTGTTTCATGCAATATCGGCTTTTTGCAATGCGGGATTTTCGCTGTTTACCAACAGCCTGGCTGATCCATTGAATGCCACCAGCCTGGGGATTAATATTACCACCATGATCCTCATTGTTTTAGGAGGTTTGGGCTTTACCGTCATTTGGGAGATGATCAGAACCCAAACCGATCGCTCGCGGTGGCGAAGACGCCTCTCGATCCATACGCGGACGGTCCTTATTTCCACAGCCGTGCTTATTGCGGCCGGCACCGTGTTGATTTTAGCGATGGAATGGAACGGGACGCTGGCCGGATTTTCCTGGGGAAACAAGATTATGGCCTCCCTGTTTCAAAGTATTACTACGCGTACGGCGGGCTTTAACACCATTGATACCGGGGCTATCGGCATATCCGCGACCCTGGTGATGCTCACACTCATGTTTATTGGGGGATCGCCGGCCTCCACCGCCGGTGGAATAAAAACCACGACGTTTACAGTCGTCATGCGATCTATTGTGATGACCGTGCGCGGATATAACAAGATGGAGCTGTTTAAGCGAACGGTGCCCAACCAGGTGATCTTTCGGGCCATGACCGTCATCTTATTAGCCGCATCCTGCATCAGTATCAGTACCATTTTATTGTCGCTGGTAGAAGATCATGCGTTTATGGACCTGTTTTTTGAAGAAGTGTCGGCTTTTGCCACGGTGGGATTGTCGCGGGGCATTACCGGTGATTTAACATCGTGGGGCAAGTTCATTATAGTCGTCTCCATGTTTTTGGGCCGGGTGGGTATCCTCACCTTTATGGCCGCCTTTGCCAGCAAAGTGGATACGAACAAGTACAAGTATCCCGAAGAAGATATTATGGTATCCTAAGATTAATAATTAACGTTATCCATTATGAAACGACGAAGTGATCTGCATTTTGCAATTATCGGCATCGGAGCTTTTGGAAGCGCACTGGCTAAAAAACTTTCCGAGGAAGGGGCCTATGTTATCGCCATTGACAACAACATGGAGCATATTAACCAGGTTAAGGAGTATGTCTCTGATGCGATCTGTTTTGATGCAACCGATCCCGAACTGCTGGAAAGCCACGGCATTACCAATGTGGATGTAGCGGTCATATCCATTGGTGAAACGTTTGAGCCGGTGGCCCTTATTGCCATGCACCTGCTTAACGCCGGAGTAAAAGAGGTATATGGGCGGGCAGGCAGCCGCATCCAGGAACAGATACTGGAACAAATTGGCATTACGGATGTCATCCATCCGGAACGACAGGTGGCCGAACGCATGGGGATATCGCTGGTACGCCGGGGCATGTCAGATGTATTTGATATCGGGGAAGGGCTGGCCATGTTCGAAGTTCAGGCCCCGGATGCAATGGTTGGCTACACGTTGGAAGAGCTCGAAATTCGCAAGCGATATGAGCTCAATTTAATTACGATAAAACGCCTGGTACCGATGGATAGCGAGATCGGTCCCGAAAAACAATATAAACCGATCGGCATACTGTCGGGGAAAACAACGATCAAGGAAGGTGACCATTTTTTACTGGTCGGTCGCAAAGAAGATGTTGATAAGCTACTTGAGACGAATTAACTCGGCGTCCGACTTGGGAAATTACAACAAAAAAACTTGCTTTCTTTAGCCAAAGGTTCAATCTCCCTGAGTCCCTCTTCTCAAGAGGGACTCTTGATGAAGCTGCCCATTTCTACCAACGAATACCTCCCTGGAGAGGAGCCTGTCCCGAACACTTTCGGGAAGAGCAGAAGGATTGACCCCGAATTAGATACTTAAGCAAGTTGGCAGCTGGTAAACGCGTTATGGCGAATAAAACCAATCCTACCTCGAAAGCCGCTCAATAATACCTTCCGTCACAGAACGGGGTTTGTATTCCCGGTTCCGCGTTATAATAACGGTGCCATCGGAGTGCTCGCCGATCTCTTCCGGAATGGAGCCAAACAGGGCTTGCCGGATCGCCGTACTCCTTGTTGCACCGATACATACGGTATCATAGTCTTTGGTAGCTCCCAGCAACGCTTCTCGAACATTATCGGATATTATAACTTCTGAATGATACTGCCCGGAATCTATACCGGCTTCATGGGCTACGGAACGGATAAGGCCTTCTCCCTCTGATTTGGGATCTGCCTGCTCATCAGAACCTGGTTGTTGTACCGTTAATAAGGTAAGGGAAGCTCCGGCGGTATGGGAGGCCAAATCGAATCCCCGTTTTACCGCCAATATGGTGTTTGGTCCGGTGCCCACCAGGACGACGATATCTTTCACCGGCTGACTGCCGGCCTTGACAAGCGTTATCTCGCAGGTGGCTTCGTCCACAATATGGTCGATATTGGAGCCCAGGATATGTTGGTACCGCTTGCGCTTGCCACTCCAGCCGAGCACAAGATGCTGCGCCCGTTCCTCTTTAAGGACGTTTAAGACCGTTGAACTGATGCTGTGGGCCACAATAGCACGCGTACGAAGACCCAGTCCCCCCTGCTGGGCCGTCTTGCGAGCACTGTTCAACAGGTCCTGCTGGCGGCGAATCCGTTCATCTTCATACTCTATGCTCTGCTCGAGAGAGGTTTGCTGCGGAACCTGGAGAACGCTGACAGCCACGATCTCCGCTTCACCGTAGTTGGCGCCGATGGCTCCCCCAACATTGATAAGATGCTGCTCGGTCTGGGGATTGGCCACGGGGATAACAATGCGATACCGTTCATTGGGAGCCGGGGTTTGACTTCGGGCTGCAATAGCATCGCCAACGAGACTGGGCTTGAGTGCACGGCTGGCGGCATAGCCGAAATACCACAGAACACCCACTATGATAATACCACCGCCGATGACAAGAACAAGCGGACGCATTTGAGCTACGATAACCAGGCATGAAAACGATCCAAGCAGGGGAATGGTCGGGTATGCCCAAGACGACAATTTGAAATCAGGATTGTAATCCTCAGGCTCGGCACGTCGCATGACGATGACCGCCACATGGACAAGTGCATAGGTGATGAGATATAAAAAGCTGGCTACATCTGCCAGCGTCTCAATACCAACTCCAACACCGATAAGCAGGAGAATAACCACTCCTGTGATCAGAATGGCCCGGAAGGGAGTGCGAAATTTACTATGAATTTTGTTGAGCCAGCTGGTGAGAATTTTATCGCGCCCCATCGCAAAGTTGACACGCGCAGCAGACAGAATGGAGGCATTGGCACTGGATACCGTGGCAAGAAGAGCCCCCACTACCATCATTAACGCACCAATAGTGCCCAGGTATTCGCTTGCCACATCGGCCACCGGAATATTAGAGGCGGCCAGATCGGCCACCGGCAGCACTCCCGTGGAAACCAGCATCACCAACACGTAGAATATCATCGGCGTCAGCACCGAGGCAATCATCGACAGGGGCAGGTTGCGACCGGGATCTTTGATCTCTTCTGCACTGGTTGCGATAACTTCAAACCCGATAAACGAAACATAGACGGTGGCCGCCGTGGAGGCCACGGCTCCCCATCCATTGGGATTGAACGGGCGAAATACGGACCAGTCGATATTAAATACTCCAAAAGCCAAAAATACAATGATAAACCCAATCAGCAGAACGACAATCAGGTTCTGCAGCACCCCGGCTTCTTTAACGCCCCGATAGTTTACGCCAATAAGCAGAAAGGCCATGACCAGCGCAGACCAGGCCACGGGAATATTGCCCCAGAAAAAAGTTAAATACTGTCCAAATCCCAGCATGTAAAAAGCCGTGGCGAACATGAGCCCCGCCCACATGCTCCAGCCTACAATAGAGCCGAAAAAACTGCCCATCGCTCGGTTCACGTAGTGGTAGCTGCCCCCCGCCTTGGGCATACCGGTAGCCAGTTCAGAAAGGGAGAGCGCCGTAAGTAGCGACACGACCCCGCCGATGGCAAATGAAATCATACCTGCCGGCCCCGCGTTGTTGGCAACAATACCGGGGAGCACGAAAATGCCGGCGCCGATCATCGTGCCGACTCCAATAGTGTAGGCTTCGAGAAACCCCAGGTCGCGGGCCAGTTCCTGATCACTTGAATGGTCAGTCATCTAACGTTTTTTTGTTTAAAATGCAGCGAAATATGGCTCAATCTACGCAGCGGGACCCATCCCGAATGATACGAACACGCAAACTGACCGCTTAAGTTCATTGCAGGATGATACTAAATAAGTTCTTGTTCATAAAAAATGATTTTGTGGAAAAGGATTTTGCAAAAGCCTCTTTTACTAATTAATTCATTTAGTTTACCTTGAGTCAAAAACTAAACAGCAACAACCATCCCGCATGAACATTTTCGGTATAATCATCCTTGCCACGCTGCTGGCAGATTACCTGCTGAACCTGGTCGCAGATTATTACAATTTACAAGCCCTGAAGCCGGAACTGCCGGAGGAGTTTGAGGGCGTATACGATGAGGAGACCTACCGGCGCTCCCAGGAATATACGCGCGTAAACACCAAATTCGGATTCGTAAGCTCAGCCTTTAGCCTGGTGTTAATACTGGTGTTTTGGTTTGCGGGCGGATTCAACTGGCTCGACCAAATTGTTCGCGGCTGGGAACTCGGCGCCATCTGGACCGGTCTGGCCTATATCGGCATCCTGATTCTGGCCAAAAGCATCCTGTCGCTGCCGTTTTCCATCTATTCCACGTTTGTAATTGAGGAAAAATTCGGGTTCAATAAAACAACTCCCAAAACCTTTGTGC
The DNA here is from genome assembly GCF_043951955.1 of Halalkalibaculum sp. DA384. Taxonomy (NCBI): domain Bacteria; kingdom Pseudomonadati; phylum Balneolota; class Balneolia; order Balneolales; family Balneolaceae; genus Halalkalibaculum; species Halalkalibaculum sp. DA384. Next base: position 344,646 of record NZ_JBINJE010000001.1, read on the forward strand.
TGGATATGCTGAAAGGCCTGGGCCTGGGCATCGTGCTGGGCGGACCGCTGCTGGCCGGCATCCTGGCCTTTTTCACCTATTTCGAAACCTACGGCTGGCTCTATGCCTGGGGCGCCGTCACCGCCTTTACCCTCTTCGTACAGTTCATCGCCCCCACCTGGATCATGCCCCTTTTCAATAATTTTGAGCCGCTGGAGGATGGCGAGCTCCGCCAGAAAATTGAGAATATGGCCGCCAGCGTCAATTTCCCGCTGCAGGGTATTTTTGTGATGGACGGCTCGAAGCGATCCTCCAAGTCGAACGCCTTTTTTACCGGATTTGGCAAAAACAAGCGGATCGCCCTGTACGACACGCTCATCGAAAAACACACCGACGACGAGCTGGTGGCCGTGCTGGCACACGAGGTGGGCCACTACAAGAAAAAGCATATCATCCAGAATATGGCAATCAGCATCCTCCAGACCGGCATAATGTTTTTCCTGCTTTCGGTTTTCCTTAATGCAGGGGGGCTCTACGAGGCTTTTTACATGGAGCAGCCTTCGGTCTATACCGGCCTCATCTTTTTCGGGATGCTCTATGCGCCCATTGACATGATTCTCTCCATATTCATGCAGGTCATCTCCCGCAAGCACGAGTTCCAGGCCGACCGCTTCGCCGCTGAAACCACCCGCCAGCCTGAAACGATGGTGCAGGCCCTCAAAAAGCTCTCCAAAGACAACCTCTCCAACCTGACGCCGCACCCGTTTTATGTGTTTCTGAATTACTCGCACCCGCCGGTGCTTGAGCGGATTAAGGCGATCCGGGGTCAACGGTAACTGAACACGTTTAGCGTGTTTTACAATGTGACCTGCCATCGTTACTCAACGGATCATTCACCCTAAGTCCCTCTTCCCCAATAGGGACTTAGGGTGGGTCCCATCAAGACTTATAATCCACAATACAGGACAAAGAGTTCCTCTTTAAAGAAGGAAAGCCAGAAGAATTAACTTAATCAACTGACCAAGATTTTAATCCAGTCACTGCACACATCTTATCCTGAATACCTAACGTTTCCACGCTAACGGTGCACACGCGCTTAAACAGTTTGTGAAAAGTGTTGCGGATGGAGGTTTCTTTACGTGATCCGCCGTAACGAATAACTTTTTCACCTTCTTTGAGGTACTGCTCGACCAGGTAGTTGGACATAGCGGTATGTTGCTCTCAATTTGATGCTGCTGCATAAATACTAAAGAAATGGCTTTTTTGAAAAGGGAAAGTGACACAAGAGGCGGAACGAGGATTTCGAATGCATGAAAATGCAGAAGTCCTGCAAAACAACGGTTATCAAAATAGCTCGTTCATTTGGTATTCCTTCAGGATCCGTCCATCTCAGCCCCCCACTTTGATCCTTCCTCAGAAGTGCTATTTTTATATGGAATTCAGATCTCCCTCCTGACCAGGAGCGGGGCCAGGTAATGTTAATCACAAACGCACGGTATTTATGAAACGACGAAATTTTCTGGGATTAGGGGCAGCGGGACTGCTGGGAGCGGCGCTGCCGAAACAGTCTGAGGCCAGCGGCCAACAGTCAAAACCTGACGATCACCGGTACCAGGATGGGAAAAGTCCATGGCCAATCTGCCTGGATACCGCCACTATCCGACCGGCATCCCTGAGGGAAAAAGTGGAAATCGCCGACAAAGCCGGGTTCGATGCCATTGAGCCATGGGACGGCGAGCTGGAGGAGTTTGAAGAAGAGGGCGGCGACCTGAAGGCCCTGGGGCAGGAAATCAAGGATCGCGGCCTGTTTGTACCGAGCGTCATCGGCCTCTGGAACGCGCTGCCGCCCACCCGGGATGAGTGGGAAAATTCCTTAAAGGATACGCGGCGGCGCATGCGGATGGCTTCCGATATCGGGTCCGAGCACGTCCAGACCATCCCCAATACGGTGGGGGAGAACTACGATCTCCGCTGGGTGGCCGAACGCTATCACGACATTATCGAGATCGGCCTCAACGATTATGGCGTCAAGCCGGCCATCGTATTTGTGAAGTTTTTCCCGCTGAAGACGCTCGGTGAGGCCGCCGCCGTGGCGATGAACGCGGATCACCCGCAGGCGCTTGTTATCCCCGATACGTTCCACATGTATATCAGCCAGGGCGGATTCAACAGCTTGTCGCTGCTGGACGGCAGCTCAATCGCCATCTTCCAGTTTGCCGATGCCCCCGAATCGCCGGCCCCGGACCAGATGGAGGACCGGCATCGCGTATTCCCCGGCGACGGCATCCTGCCCCTTCCCGATATTCTGAAGGATCTGAAAGCAACCGGGTATAAAGGATGCATTTCGCTGGAACTTTATAACCCGGATTACTGGGAGCGCGACCTGCAGGAAGTAGCCGATACCGGTCTCCAAAAAACGCTCGGTGTTATCGAAAAAGCCGGCGTTTAATGCCAGGGAGTAGCAACCATCACTGATACAACGTAAAACTCCAACATCCTTCTAAAAACGCATGGAAATATATCTGACGCATACCTCCCTGGCTGTTGTGCTGATATCAATGTCAATCATTTCTGCCAAAAGCAGTACCGCTGAAGCACAGGACCAAACCTACGCCGAAAAGCTGGGATTCCCGGAAAACGCGACCGTGCTCATCATGCATATCGATGATGTGGGGATGTCGCACGAGTCCAACCGGGGCGCGATCCATGCCATGGAGAAGGGCGTTGCCAACTCCCTCAGCATTATGATGCCCTGCGCATGGGTACCGGAGTTTGCCCGATACTACAAGCAACATCCCGATATCGATGCCGGCCTGCACCTCACGCTCACCTCCGAATGGGACAACTACCGGTGGGGACCGGTCAGCGGGGCCACCTGCAATCCGAGCCTGGCAGACCGCCAAGGGGCTTTTTATCCCTCTGTGGAGGAGGTCGTACAACATGCCGAACCGGACGAGGTAGAGGACGAGATCCGGGCCCAGATCGAGCTTGCACGGAATATGGGATTTAGTCCAACCCATCTGGATTCCCACATGGGAACGCTCTTTGCCACAGCAGACCTGATGCAAATTTATATAAATCTGGGAATTGAATACCAGATTCCCGTTATGTTTCCCGCGGGGCACAGTACGCTAATCCGGCAGCAGCGCCAGCTTACTTCTGATCAACATCAGCAGATGCAGGAAGCCGGGCAAAAACTCTGGGCGGCCGGGCTCCCCGTGCTCGATGACCTCCACAATTTCAGTTACGGGTGGGAGATTCCCCGGGAAGTGGCCGACTCAGACAAAAAGCTGCAGGCCTACTGGACACAAAAATATATCGATTCCTTTGAGCACCTGGAACCGGGCGTAACCATGGTGATCATGCACTGTACCGATCCCTCGGAAACGTTTGCCCAAATATCCGATTCGGGCACCCTCCGCAAGGCCGATATGCTGGCGATGACCAGTACACGGCTAAAAGACTATATCGAAAAGGAGGGAATTATCCTGACTACCTGGAAGGAGTTGAAACGGCGACGTGACAGCCTGCAAAAAAATGAAAAATAGCATGCCTGTACAGATCGAAATTTGTATCAACGCCGACCGGGAAGAATCGGTCCGCCGCTCCGTTTCTGCGGCCTTCCAGGGGGGAGCGGGCCGCATCGAGCTGTGTGGCGCGATGCATCACGACGGACTCACTCCACAAAAAAAGCTGATCGATGTTGCACGAAAAACGTTCCGTGAACGGCCGGGACTGCTGGTGATGATCCGTCCCCGAAAGGGAGATTTTTTCTACACTCCACAAACTGTCACCAAAATGATTGCCCAGATTGAAGGAGCGGCCCGACAGGGTGCAGATGGAGTGGTATTTGGCGCCTTACATCATACGGACCATACGATCAACCGTTCTGCCACTCTGCGCCTGGCGGAGGCGGCCAAAAAATACGACCTGGCAACCACGTTCCACCGCGCGTTTGATGCCACCCCGAATCCCTCTGAGTCACTGGAGCAGCTTATAGAGATGGGGATCGATCGCGTGCTCACGTCAGGAAATCCCTGGGGCGAACCCGGCTCAGCACTTACGGGCCTCCCGAAGCTTGCCTCAATGCTGGAGCAGGCCCGGAATCGAATTGAACTGGTGGTTGGCGGCGGTGTCTCACCGGGAAACGCCGGCACCCTTTGCCGGTCGCTTCAAACCCACGGCACCCATTTTTCCCTTCATGCCTACAGCAGTGTCCGGCAGGATGAAAGAACTTCTCAAATAAAAGTAGAGCGTCTTATAGAGAGCGCATCGCTGACATCGACCCTATAACCGCTTTTTAACCCGGATTACCTCACCCATATTTTCCCAAAAGTAAGGCGAAGAGAAAAAATTGCACAGAGATCCTATTATAGACCTTGAGCAGATTATTTCCGCTTCAACACAGCAGGGTGCCAATTTCGCTGCCCGCTACTGCGTGTTATTTCTTAGAATGACAATCGGAAGCCGGGTATTCCAGGTGGGCTCCACGTTGAACTTGCTCATGAAGCGGCGTGAAAAATTGCCCAGCACCAGGTCCAGGTCTCCGTCGTTGTCAATATCCCCGGCATCCATCGCGATCCACCGCCCCAATTTTGTCTTAGACAAGAAATGATAAATCCGAAACCGTTGTTATTGCGTACTGTGAGGTATCAATGCAAAACAGACATGGTGTGCATCCTATGAAATACAAGAATCTATATCTCCTTCTGCTGCCAATTTTTGTAATATTGGCGTGTTCTTCGAAAGCACAAAACAACCGTTCAACCGAATCATTTGATATGAGCAATACAAATTTTGAACAAGCCACGCTTGGAGCGGGATGCTTCTGGTGTGTTGAAGCAGTGTTTGAAGAATTAAAGGGCGTCAAACACGTAGAGGCCGGTTACGCCGGTGGAGAGGAGCAAAATCCCACTTACAAGCAGGTGTCCTCGGGCAACACCGGCCATGCAGAGGTCGCTCGCATCGTTTACGACCCGGAAGTGATCTCTTTTGACCAGCTGCTTACCGTTTTTTGGCACACGCACAACCCCACCACACTGAACAGGCAGGGACCGGATGTGGGCCCTCAATACCGGTCGGCTATTTTTTATCACAATGAAGAGCAGAAAAAAATAGCTGAACAATCGATGGAGGAGGTCGATCGCTCCGATTTATGGGAGGACCCGATCGTGACTGAAATTTCGCCCGTCAAAAACTATACGACGGCGGAAAATTATCATCAAAACTATTATGAAAACAATCCCAATGCCGGGTACTGCCAGGTCATCATAGCACCCAAGCTTAAAAAATTTCGAACGGAGTTTTCCCACATGCTCAAAGAGAACGGGTGACTGTAAATTAAACGGGATACGCCCCGCAAACGCCAGCTGGGCGGGGAATCAGACCTTTAAAGATGCAAACGTTCGCATGATGGCGGTAGGCACCACTGGTACAATACGCCTCGTACATCTTCTCTTTTCTATTTTCTTTCCTTCCTTAAACCGGGTCAGGGTCAACCTGTTTCTGCTGAACATTACAGGCCGGGCTCAACTGTGGACGATAGGTCCTTCAGGGTTAACTGAATTTTAAAACCTTTTAAAATCTAATGTTCTTATTCTTTTAGATATTTATTTATGTTATCAGCTTATTTTTGCCTAAAGTTCATTACTCTTTGTCTTTTATAGGAGTGCATTTTTTTATTCCGTTGTGGAAGATCCCGCAGGTCACTCTTTCGCAATGGTAAGAACGAATCTTATCCATTCTTGTTTATGGGATGTTACTTAATGGGAAATCAAACTTAATTTATGTCGAGATGAAAATGAAAAGCTTTTTAGTATCTGTTTCGCTGTCGTTCGCACTGATGTTTGCATTCGCTTACTCCGCTTCTGCCCAGGAACGGGCGACCAACGAGGCGAGAGTAAGTCCCAACGCCTCGGTAAGCCAAACCATTGGAACAACCCAGGTAACCATTACGTATGGGCGCCCCAGCGTAAAAGGACGCCAGGTTTTTGGCGGACTGGAACCCTACGGTAGTGTCTGGAGAACCGGGGCGAATGAGGCCACCACCATCAGGTTTTCCGATGATGTCCTCATCGAGGGAGAGCCGCTGCAAGCCGGAACATACGGCCTGTTTACCGTTCCTGGTGAAGATGAATGGGTCGTCATATTCAACAATGTTCCCAACCAGTGGGGTGCATTCGATTATGACAGCAGTGAGGATGCCCTTCGCGTGAAGGTTTCCCCGGAAGAGGCTCATCACATAGAACAACTGATGTTTTACTTTGAGGATGTTACCAGTGACTCCGGCACTGCGGTAGTACACTGGAGTACGATTAAAGTGCCTTTTACGATAGAATCAGCATCCTGACGTCCTATTAAAAAAGTAGAACAAGATACCAACACCACCTCTGGTGAGGCTATATCTCATCACGGTATTCTTTTACTGTTTACGTTTCTATGGGGAGCCAACTTTATCCTGGCCGAAGTGGCGCTAAAGGAGATGGCTCCCATCTCCTTTAGCGTCTCCCGTTTTTTTATGGGCGGGGTGGCGATGCTGAGCGTTCTCTATACCCAGTGCTATTATGATGCCAAGGTAGCAGATAAACCGTTCCGTTTTTTCCCGCAGATTGAAAAAGGAGACTGGTTTCGGCTACTGCTGGTTTCTGTATTCGGGGCCACCCTGGCTCCCTGGCTCGGTATCGAGGGACTGGGCCTTACCCATGGCGCACGGGCTTCTATCTGGCTTGCCCTTGGACCCGCTATCAGCACCGGTTTCGGATACCTGTTGAGTACAGAAAACATGGGGAAATCCGGCATAGCGGGGGTTACCCTGGCGGGGCTGGGGACCGTTACCCTTGCCTACGACGGACTAATGGTGGAGGGCTACTGGCTCGGCGATCTTCTTCTCTGTATCGCCCTGATATTGACGGTGGTGGAACTTCACCTGATCAAGCCCCTGGCGCGTAAATACGGGTCCATCAGCATGGTTGCCATGCGGACGCTCATCGGGGGCAGCCTCTATCTGTTTATTGCATCTCCCTCACTGATTCAGGAGCCCTGGCTTAACCTGGGCATGTGGACCTGGATTGCCATCCTTGCCGGAGGGGCTGTGGGGGTGGGCGTAGGGCAGTGGGTCAAAGTTCGGGCCCTCCGCTCTCTTGGACCCACGCAGGTGGTAATCTACGGGAATCTCGTCCCTATCGCCGCCCTCCTCATCGCCTGGCTGTCCGTCGGTCAGAATCCCTCGCTCTTCGAAATTATCGCCTGTATTTTAATTATCGCGGGAGCTATCCTGATCCAGGTTATCGATGCACGAAGGACAAGAAGAACGAAATCGAAGGAGGACGATGAACTCTCCGTGGTTTCCAGCGCCAAGCAGGAGTAACAAAGACTGCAGGAAACGTGAACCGGGTGTCACCATCCCCCTTCTCAAAACTTAAAACTCCATCTTAACCTGCAACATCGCATTGCGCCCTGCCTGCGGATAATAATAATTAAAGTGCTGCTCCTCTTCTCCTGCCACCCATCCGAAAGTATAACCGTTGGTCTCGTATTTTTCACTCAGCAGATTGTTAATCTGGAGTGTTAACTGCACGGCCCGGGCAAAGGGAATGTCGGCAAAGCGGTATCCCAACCTGACATCATGCAAAACGTAGGGATCCAGCGACCGGCTTTTGGTCTCGGTATTGTCGAGGTACTGGCGTGACACATATTTACTGATCAGTTCCGCAGAAAACTGGTCTTCGGTAAAACCGAATACCGAATTTCCGATAACAGCCGGAGAAAATGAAAGAGCTGTATTTTCATAGGTTGCCACCTCCTGTCCGCCCAGGTAGTAGGTATAATTTTCAATCCTGTTGCGGCTGAAGGTGGCATTCCCGGACCACTCAAGTCCCCGGTACAGTTTTGTGCCCACCTGCAGCTCAACACCTGCTCGGTAACTTTCAGGGACATTCTGACGGATGCTGGCACCCACATCGTTGATTTCGCCTGTCAATGCAAGCTGGTTCCTGTAGTTCATATAATACAGGTTGACCGCTCCAAAAAACGTGCTGAATGAGGCGCGGTAGCCCAGCTCCCAGTCATAGAGCGTTTCATGGCTGGGGCGACTTTCCGGCGTGGAGTTGACATACTCTTCGCGCGTAGGCTCGCGGTTGGCCACACTGAACGATGCGTATACCCGCTGCCGGTCATCCACCCGGTAGACCAACCCGAGTTTGGGATTCAGGAAGCCAAGCCGGTCGCTCTGTCGCACATCAAGAATCTGCTCGGATCCCCCCGAAGTCTGGGTATCCTTGCCCAGAAAATCATAGGTTATTTCACGGAACTGCAGGTCCAGGAAACCGCTCAGTGTTTCCGTAAAATAGTATTGACCTTTACCATAGATGTTGAAGTCGGTTTTAAACCCGTTGTTGTTATAATAGGTTTCCTCGATACGGCTGTCGCCGGCGTAGCGCGCCCAGATCACCTCGCCAAAATGGTCGCCGTCATACTCATTGTATCCCCCGCCCAGTGTTACCGACCAGCGATCCGCAACCCGGTAATCGGTGGAAAAGACAATCCCGTAGAAGTGATTATCCAGCCACCGCCGGCGTACCAGGTCACTTTGGGTGATGGTCTGGCCGCCGATCTGAATCGGCCCGATACCGTAGGTTGCGAGGTCATCTTCATCGCGAAACTCCTCGTAATAGCCCCGGCCGTAGGTGTAGTGAAGCGAGGCGTTGGCATTCCAGCGGTCCGCCAGCTGGTATGAATAGTGGACCTGGTAGTGATCCTGCTGGTAGTTGTCGGTTTGGTCCTCGTAGGTAAACTCGTTGAACTGCCGGTTGCCCACGTTGTTGCGAAAATGTACAGCCTTTTCCCCGGCTATGCCGAGACTGGTTATATACCTTTCAAGCTGATCTGAATTCCCGTTCAACACCGGTTCCGGCACGCCATTCCACGCCTGATAGGTTTCCTCTACGCCGGAGAGCACATCGACCTTGAGCAGACTTCGCTCACCATTCCGGGAACCGCTCAGGTAGATCGATTTCAGGTCGGACGTCGCCCGGTCGATATACCCGTCCGAGATGATTTTGGAGAGGCGACCTTCAAACTGCCAGCCGTTTTCCATCAGGCCCGAACCCAGCTGTACATTTATTTTTTGAGTGTTGAATGAGCCGTAGCCGGTATTGACCTCCCCATAGGGCTCGGGGGTCATCGTCGAGGTCTGGATATTCATCGTGCCCCCGAACGCTCCCGCGCCGTGAGTTGAAGTGCCGACTCCCCGCTGGATCTGGATATTTTCCACCGACGAAGCCAGATCAGGGAGGTCAACCCAAAAAACTCCATGCGATTCCGCATCATTCAGCGGAATTCCATTAATCGTGACGTTTATACGCGTGGGATCGACGCCGCGAATACGCAGGCCGGTATACCCGATCCCCGTCCCGGCATCTGACGTGGTCGTCACCGATGGGGTGGAGCTGACCAGGTATGGGATATCCTGGCCGAGATTCCTCTTTTCGATCTCTTCGCGCTCGATATTTTCGTAGGCCATCGGTGAGGCCTCATCCACCCGCAGCGCCCGAACAAACACTTCGCTGCTCATCACCGATTCCGGAACAAGGGCAATGCGGAGATCGCCGCCTCCCCGCTCCTCAATATTAATCGATTTTGACCTGTAGCCAACAAATGAAACCGTGACTTTTTTTAATCCACCATCGACCAGGAGCAGCTTAAAACTGCCGTCCGCGGCTGTTGTGGTCCCGTTTTGGGTGCCCTCCTGGACAACATGGGCCCCTGCGAGGGGCTCGCTGGACCGGGCATCGATGACAGCCCCCGCGACAGTCTGGCTCAAGGCCGTATTCTGGTTAAAAAATTGAATAAAACACAGGAATACCGCTCCTGCTGCAAAACGTGTGATGTGAGTAAACATGAAAAAATCCTCCATCTTATTTGTTTATAAGAGGAGGAGGTAAACTTGCAAGAAGTGCTGAAGCATGGGAACTCCAGGTTTCCCTACGCCGGTGTTAACCGGTTCAGGTTCTTAGGGTATGATCTCAGCCCGCTGTTGCAAGCACCCCCAACCATTGTGAGTGTGTATTTGTATGTGCCGTAAATATAATGCTACTCGAAAATCTTTCAAAGATAAATACCAGAGGGTTTTGCAAAACCCTCACTTCTTCGTTCTGAGGGAGTTGTACTCCCGTTAAAAGCTCAATAAGGTCGACAGTACAACTCCCTCCCAACAAAATAGCAGGTTCTGCAAAGGTCTTTGCCAATCATTTTATATTGTAACAAAGTGATTTACTGTTGCAACTTTCATGCTGTATTCCCGATTTTCAGGTACTGCTTAACTCAATTGTTGCTATGAACGGTAGAACCCCGGTATTACTGGCATTCATGTTCTTTTTTATTTCATGCGGACCGGAACAGTCGTCCCCGGAAGCGCCCCGGGCACGACTTTCCGCCACCATTGAACCCGGCGATATCAGGACCCATATCCAGTTTCTTGCCAGTGATTCGCTGCGGGGCCGTGCAACAGGCACGGCCGGGGAAGCGATCGCAGCCAACTACATTGCCGATGCCTTCAATCAATTCGGGATTGCACCACTGGGCGAAGACGATACCTACTTTCAGCCTTTCACCGTGACCACAGACCATCTCCACAATCCGCCCCGGGGGGATACCTCCCGGCAGCGGGAACGGCCTCTTCTCTCCCGGAACGTAGTGGGAATCATAAACGGAAGCAAAGAACCAGATTCCTACATGATCATCGGCGCCCATTATGACCACCTCGGCACGGGAGGATACGGCTCGCTCGCCAACCGGCGAAGGAACCAGATCCACAACGGAGCCGATGACAACGCCTCCGGCACGGCGGGCATTCTTGAACTGGCGCAGTACTTTTCGGTTAATTCTCCCCGGAAAAGCCTGGTCTTTGTTGCATTTTCAGGGGAAGAGATCGGCCTGCTGGGATCGCAGCATTTTGTCGACCAGCTGCCGGTACCGCCAGAGCAGGTCGAGGCGATGATCAACCTCGATATGATCGGGCGACTGCAGGATAACAAACTGCTCATTTTCGGCACCGGCTCCGCTGAGCGGTGGGAGCAACTCATAGCAGAAGCCAACACCGACTCGCTTCAGATCGAGACTTCGGCAGATGGAACGGGAGCCAGCGACCACACCAGCTTCTATAACAAGCAGATTCCCGTACTGCACTACTTCACCGGTACCCACGGCGACTACCACCGCCCCACTGACGACGCCGGGCAGATTAATTATGACGGCCAGGACAAGGTGCTGGAGCATGTGCGCCGCGTGATACAACAGCTGGACAAACCTGGCAGCGAGCTTACATTCACGGAAGTTCCGGCCAGTGAACAGCAGAAGGGGATTAGCATGAAGGGCGTGACCCTTGGCGTAACGCCGGATTACGGCTTTGACGGCACCGGCATGCGAATTACAGGGGTCAACGCCGGTGGACCAGCCGGGCGGGCCGGACTCCGGAGTGGAGATGTAATCATAAAGCTGGATGGCCAGCCCCTGAAGGATATCTATGAATATATGAAGATTCTGGGCGGGCTCGAAGAAGGGGAAACCGGTACCGTTACCGTCCAGCGCGGAGAGGAGGAGCTTACCCTCGATATCCGGTTTTAAGTGGTCGCATTTTTCCAATCATTAAGAATGTCGACGCTTTATAAATACACCATCCAGGAGTCTGTCGGTCGGACTTAGAAAATCATTACGAAAATGTCTCAGTTTGAGACAGATTTTGTGATTCTTTTGAGGGGAACAGTGGTTCTATTTGCCGAAAAAGAGCACAAAATATGACCAAATCTGACGCTTTTGCAATAGGTTTAGCTAAGTCCGACAGACTCCCAGTACATTTAAAAATTTGCTTACTTCCCATGGTTCTTCCAAGCGTGAACACCTGACATAGCCCGTAACTTATCTCCTAAATTGAACTAACCTTTAAAAAATCGTCTCACCTCTCACGTCTGGCGTTTGCCATCAGCTACTGTCCCACCATGAATACCGCATTCCCAAAAAGCAGTTTCCCGTTGTGCCAAAAAGCGCGGAACAGGGGATTATCGATCATATACACCACTCTTCCCTCCCCGATCTCCTGAACCCCGAACGTCAGCGTTTGTTCCAGTTCCTGCTCGGCCCTGTAGCCGATAAATCCACTCAGGTGGGCATCTTTTCGGGCAATCCCGACATTCCACCCATCCTTCAGGTAGCGATATGCGTCGGTATCCAGCTTAAGAGAAAAATAGGTGTCTCCGAGCCCGTACCCGAGCGGATGCGAGGCATCGATCAAAATTTTGAAGACAGATCCGCTGTTCGCTTCGCTGACCCGTTCTCTCTGCTGTTTATAAAATGAAGTGCCGTAAGCGGGGTCACTGTCTTTAGATTCGCCCTCCTCTTTTGTAGTCAGGGAAAATCCCTCCCTGCCAGACAGAAAAGCGTTGGCCTGCCGCAATGCAACCAGTCTTCCCCCGCCGGCGATCCACTCCCTTATGGCTCGCAGGCGATCGTCATCAATGATGCCCGCGTAACTACCGCCTGGTAAAATGAGCAGATCATACCTTTGCAAATCTACATTGTCAAAATAGCCGGAGTCCACCAGCGTGACGGGATAATTAATCTGCCGGTCAAAAAAGTGCCATATTTCACCTACGTTGCCGGCGGAAGTACCTTTACCGGAAAGGACCGCCACCCTTGGCTTTTCTAAAAAGCGAAACGAATCAGATCCAAAATTGGGACCGGAATCCACCCAACCTGTGGAGACGGGGTACAGCGGCTGCCCGAAACCGTTTGCTGTCTGTTGAACAACCTGGTCAAATTGAGCTCCGAGCTCCGCGTTTGCATTCCGCGTAATCACCAGCGTCCCCGGATCGTACCTGGTACCGTCAATAACAAATTGACTGCCGGCAATATGGATGTCAATGCCCTTTTGGAGCAGGGCTGCCACCATCCGCATATCGCTCAACGACTTCCATTCAGCCAGGTAGGCATAGGGAGTTCCCGCATCCTCATTCTGTACCCGGGGGACCGGCGGTTGGCCGGGAACGGGATCGACACGCTCCTTCAAGGCGTACCCATCCAAACCATAAGCGTAATGTTGTCCCCATGCGGTAATATCGTAGGTGACGGAATCGGTCAACTCCGGATTTGGCTCAAAAAAGATGCGTGCCAACACCGACTTCGGCTGGTATGCACTTACAAGGTAATCGTCCGTTGTGAGATCAAACTGCTCGTACTCCCCGGTTTGATAGTTGTACCCGGTATAGGTCTCTTCCCGCGGTGCCATGCCGTACTGCACCCGGTGCTTTTCCAACAGGTTGAACAGCGAGCGGAGTTTGTCGGGATTATTATCACCGCTGATTACGTACGTTTTGTATTTGCCCGCCGGGTTTTCGCGCGACTGCCGGTAATAGGCGGCAAACTCGTGCACGATCTCTTTAGCATGTCGGGAGGCTACCTCAATCGTCGAAAGGCCGGTGGTGACGTGGTGCGTCAGCCGATCTCTGAGTGTCAGGGTGTCCCCTTCTGCCTGGATGATGCGGAGTCCCGCCTGGCCGGCCTGCTCGTAGGTCATCCCGATGGACCCGTTATAGGTGGGGTAGGTATCCCCGTAGCTTGGATAAAAAAGATCGAACACCTCGCGGGTAAAGTAGAGCCAGTTGTTGGCATCAAAATAGTCTGCGTGGTTTTTCCCGATGGTGTACTGAAACTGGCGCTGCCATTCCGTTATCGCCTTGTGAAACGGTTCGGCGGCCGGGGCAAAATAGTAGGGGGCGTTGTGGTTCTGCTCGTGAAAATCCACGTGGATGTGAGGCAACCATTGCTGAAAAATTTCGTTGCGCTGGCGCGATTCTTTCTGCGTCAGCCACGCCCAGTCCCGGTTCAGATCAAAATAATAGTGGTTGGTACGTCCCCCCGGCCACGGCTCGTTGTGCTCTCGGGCATCGGCATGTGGATTTGCCTCGTCCCCCGCCGTCTCTTTGTACCAGTGGACATACCGGTCGCGTCCGTCGGGATTCAGCATCGGATCCATGATGACCATCGTATTTTTCAGCCACCGGCCGACATGGTCATTGCCGGGACGGACCAGCTCGTAGAGCGTTTTCATGGCCGCCTCGCTGCCGGAGGCCTCATTACCGTGCACGTTGTAACTCAACCAGACGATAGCGGTTGAGTCTTCCGTGGAACTCCCCTCTGCCAGGCCGGTGCGCCTCAGGTTGTTAATGCGAATTTCTTCAGATCGACCAATATTTTCTTCCGAGGAAACAATCAGGTATGTGAGTGCACGCCCTTCGTTAGATCTCCCATACTGCTGCAGCTGAACCATCGGGGAGGCCCCGGCCACCTGCCTGATGTAGTCCATCACTTTATAATGGGGAGTCCATTCCGCACCCAGTTTGTACCCCAAAAAATCTTCCGGCGACTGCAAGTCAGGCTGCGCCTGCACCAATACCGGGGAAACCAGCAGAAACCCGGCCACATATAATAACAGTTTATGAATTCGCTTGATCATAGGACCACTTCTCACTTCTCACTTCTCACTTCTCACTGAATGATAGATAGTACTAAATGGTTTCTAAACCACAAAATGGCCGAGAGCTGTATGTTTTGAAAAGGAAAGAATATTTTTACTGCTTTTGAAGATTGTATTTTTGATTTTAGCTCTCACAAGAAAATGCATATCAAACCGATTAAACCTATTTCAATATGTCTGTAAGCAACCAGGAGGTCGCCCGGCGGCTTCGCGAAATTTACCAACTGATGCAACTGGCCGGTGAAAACCGGTTTCGTGCCATCGCTTTTGACCGGGCTGCTCAAACGATTGAGGGGCTGGGCGAAGATATTAACACCTACATTACAAACGACACCCTGACCGACATCAAGGGGATTGGATCCTCGATCGCGGAGGATATAAAATCATACGCAGAGACCGGCAAGATCGATGTACTGGAAGATCTGCGCGCGAAAATCCCGGAAGGGGTCATCAAATGGCTGGATATTTCCGGGCTCGGACCGAAAAATATCGCCAAAATCCACAAAGAGCTGGGCATCAGCGAGCTTGAGGAGCTAAAAGAGGCTTGCCAGGATGGGCGTGTGGCCTCGCTCGATGGTCTCGGGGAAAAATCGGCCCAAAAAATTGTAAAATCGATTGAATGGATGGAGCAGTTCGAGGAACGCTGCCGGCTTGACCAGGCCCTGAAAATTGCCGATCCCCTGTTCCATTTTTTGAAGAAGCAGGAGGGAGTCGAACATATTGAGGTGGCCGGCTCCCTGCGCCGATCCAACGAAACCATCGGGGATGTCGACATTCTTATTGGGGCAAAAAAGAAGTATGGGCCTTCCATCTTTGACGCGTTTGTCGGGCACGAACTGGTCGTGGATGTGCTTGGCCGCGGCGACACGAAAAGCTCGATCCGTACTAAAGAGGGTCGGCAGGTAGACCTCCGTATCGTGACGCCAGCCGAATTTCCTGCTGCCCTGATGTATTTCACCGGCAGCAAGGAGCACAATGTTGTGATGCGGCAGCGGGCCCGGGAACGCGGCATGTCGCTCAACGAATACGGGCTTTTCAAACTCAATGAACAGGGGGAGACCGATTTTGACCAGCCAATCGCGTATGCTTCGGAGAGCGATATTTATGAGCACCTGGATCTCCATTTTATTCCACCCGAGCTCCGGGAAGATCAGGGTGAAATCGATTTTTTTGAAACCCATGAAACGATGGAGCTTGTCAAAAAGTCCGACATCCGCGGCGTGCTCCATGTACACAGCACCTACAGCGATGGAAAATACTCAATCCGCGAGATGGCCGAAGCCTGCCTAGAACGGGGATATGAATACCTGGGCTTGTCGGATCACTCCCAGACGGCCGCTTACGCCGGGGGACTTTCACCCGATGAAGTCAAACGGCAGTGGGACGAGGTGGACCAGCTCAACGAGGAGTTTAAATCTTCCGGTGCCAACTTCCGTATTTTCAAGGGCATCGAATCTGACATACTGGGCGACGGCAGCCTCGACTACGATGATAAACTGCTCGAAGGCTTCGATTTTGTGATCGCCAGCGTTCACAGCGCCATAGACCAGCCCAGGAGCAAAATGATGGAGCGATTTCGCAACGCCATTGCCAATCCTTTTACCCGGATGGTGGGTCACCCTACCGGCCGGCTGCTGCTAAAACGAAACGGCAGCGACCTCGACATGAATGAGCTCATTGAGCTGGCCGCGGAGCATAATACGGCTATTGAAATCAATGCCAACCCGCTTCGCCTGGACCTGGATTGGCGCCACGGCAACAAGGCCCTGGAGGTGGAACTGATGTCGGCGATCAATCCGGATGCCCATACGACGGAAGGGATCGACTACATGAAGTACGGTGTAATGACAGCGCGCAAAGGCAAATTTGAGAAAGAGCGGATCCTGAATACGAAATCTGCAGATCAGGTGGAAACGTTCTTCCGCAACAGGTAATTGAGTTTTTGAAGAAAACTTTGCAAAACCCCGGTTCCTCGACCTGAGGGAGTTGTACTCCCGTTTAAAAGGTCAATAAGGCCGGTGGCACAATCCCCAACAACATAGCAGGTTCTGCAAAGCTTCCTTGAAGTGGATTTTGGAAACACCGTTGTTTTGGCTAGTTTCGTGATTTTCGCAAAGCTCTTTTTGAACTTACCTTTGAGACACCGATATTTTGCGCATGGAATCATTAACACCTTCTGCTGGTTCCCTGTGTAAAGCGACAAGCCGGTCCGTCACTACTGATGTCACGAACGGGCCGACTTGCAACCGATCCCGGAGTGTTCACCTGGGAATTTGAGCTGTAAATCATTTAGCTATCGAGGGGCTCAAGTAACATATTCTTTAGTGAATAATCCGGGCTGCGAAATTTATGGGAATTGGTATTAACTCAAATCATTAATTAAACCATTATTCAGGGACAATCATGAAATACAGAACACTTGGCGATACCGATTTGGAACTTTCAGTGGTAACATTCGGCGCCTGGGCGGCCGGCGGCTGGATGTGGGGCGGAACCGAGCAGAATGACGCCGTGGATGCCATCCGTGCATCTTATGACCTCGGCGTCACCTCAATCGATACCGCGCCGGTATACGGACAGGGACTCAGTGAAAAAATTGTGGGAGATGCTATTAAAGACATCCCGCGCGACAAGGTTCAGATTCTTACCAAATACGGCCTTCGCTGGGATACTGACAAAGGAACCTTCTACTTCAAAAGCAAAGACAACGACGGCAACGATATCGACATTCACAAATACGCCGGTAAAGAGGCGATCATTAAGGAATGCGAGGAAAGCCTGCAGCGGCTCGGTACCGATTATATTGATCTGTACCAAATTCACTGGCCGGACCCTTCGACACCTATCGAGGAGACGATGGAAGCGGTACTGAAACTCAAGGAGCAGGGAAAAATCCGCGAGGCCGGCGTCTGCAATTACAGTGCCGAGCAGATGAAAACCGCCGAAAAAACGATCAAGCTCGCCTCCAACCAGGTTCCATACAGCATGGTGCGGCGCGATATCGAAGAAGAAGTTGTGCCCTACTGTATTCAAAACAACAAGGGCATCCTGGCCTATAGCCCCTTTCAGCGGGGCCTGCTCACCGGCAAGATGAGCCCGGGATACGAATTCGGGGAGGGCGACACCCGAGCCAACGAAGTGTACTATACCGATGAGAACATCCGCCGGACCAACGCGATGCTTGAGAAGATCAAACCGATTGCCGAAGACAAAGGGGCCACGCTTCCGCAACTGGTTATCCAGTGGACGATCCAGCAACCCGGCATCACCATTGCCCTGGTGGGAGCCCGCACGCCCGAACAGTCTACACAGAACGCCAAGGCAGCCGACCTTGAACTGACCAAGGATGAACTCAAATTCATTAACCAGCAGATTGAAGAGCTTGAGCTGGAAAAAGACTAAGAGCGGTTCCAGTGCCTCGATTTGCCCGTCGGCACGGCCAGACAGGCGAACCGAACGCTGTTAAACTCGTTCGGTTACAGATCGAGGGCAGGATTTCTCACCAAGAAATTTGTTTTTCAGCAAGGCGAAGGGCAAAGGGCCGCGCAGACGTACGTTGGTACGTTGAGCCGGTGATTTGTTCTTCAACGCAGCTGAAAGGCCCATTTCGCAGCCTGTTACAGACTGTAATGATAATTGGGCAGTAAAAAATGGGATAAGTTATGGTCATCCATAAAGTTACATGATTTTATCCAGAATACTCGTGAGAAATCCGGGCCAGGGCCGGTAAAGCCATCTCTTGAACAGCTCTTCGATATAATTAAACCTCCGCGGCTTTGAAAGCCGCGGAGGTTTTTATTTTAGTTCAATTAATGCCGTCAGCCGGTGAAGTAGAGATAGGCGGCCAATATCAGCGCAATAACCAGGCCCGACATCGCCACATCTCTCCAATCCCAGCTGGCTCTGTTTTCCGACCGGTCCTCATCTGAAAGCGTACCGTAGGTAAGTCCGGCTATCTTTTCGTAGGAGGGAGGAGCAGTCATATAACTGACACCCACCATCACCAGGATGCAGACCAGGAAGATTCCGAGGCTGTAGTACTGGAAGAAAATGTTATTGATAATCCAGAAAAATGACCCTTCCTGGTAGCTAAACCCGTCAATAAGCATCGCCGGGGTATCAACGGCCAGGCGAAATATGCCGAGTGCAAAACCCACACCCAGGGCGGCCAGGCACCCCTCCTTGTTCAATCGTTTGTTATAAATTCCCAGGAAAAAGACGACAAAAATCGGCGGCGCCAGGTAGGACTGCACCCCCTGAAGGTAGTCATAAAGCCCCCGGCTCCCCTGGATGACCGGAATCCACAACAGACCGATGATCACCATAACCACGGTAGCCACCCGGCCCATCCACACCAGGTGCTGCTCGGAGGCATCCGGTTTAAGACGGGAATAGAAGTCCATGGTAAACAGCGTGGAAGAGGCATTAAAAACGCCGGCCAGCGAGCTCATCAGCGCTGCAAGCAACCCTGCAACTACAATGCCGCGGATACCGATCGGGAGAATATGGGCTACCAGCAGCGGAAAGGCCGCCTGGGCATTCTCGCGCACCAGTTCGCCGTTTTGCATCATCTCGTTTTGGAGGGCCGTAACCTCTCCCGTTTTGGCCAGGGCAAATGCAATAATTCCGGGAATAATGAAAATGAATACGGGAAGAAGCTTCAGGAAAGCAGCCGCTATGGACCCACGGCGCGCCTGTGTAATATTGGCGGCTCCCAGCGTACGCTGCACAATATACTGGTCGGTAGTCCAGTACCAGAGGCCCACAATGGGTGCGGCAAACAGCATTCCCAGCCAGGGATAGTTATTATTAAAATACCACGCCATCTGGTCGGGCTCCTTCACGGGCGCCCAGGTTGCCGCAACGCCTTCCGGGGTCAGGGGCTTCCAGAGGTTGAACATCTCTGACCCCACAATGTTATACAGCCGGTTCCATCCCCCTACGGCATCCAGCCCGTAGATAAGCACCAACAGCGAACCGACAACCAGGACCAACGTCTGCAGCGCCTCCGTATAGGCAACCGCCCGAAGTCCACCGAGCACCGTATAGATACCGGTAAACACGATAACAAGGATGGAACCGATCCAGAAACTGTTCATCCCCATGAAACTTACATCGGGGAGCAGCACGCTGAAGACGACCCCGCCTGCAAAAATACCAACGGCAATTTTCGTCAACACGTAAGCAACCAGGGAGATAACCGACAATACGGAACGCGCGATGGGCGAAAACCGCTTTTCAAGGAACTCCGGCATGGTGAACACCTTGGATCGCATATAAAACGGGACCATAACCCATCCCAGCACCAGCAGGCACCAGGCGTGCAGCTCATAATGCGCCATGGCAACACCATCGGTGGCACCGGACCCCGCCAGCCCCACCAGGTGCTCGGAACCGATGTTGGAAGCAAAAATTGAGGCCCCAACGATAAACCATCCCAGGTGCCTGCCCGCCAGGAAGTAATCGGTGGAAGTGTCGGTTTTTTGCCTGATCACCCACCAGGCAAGCACAACGAGTATTAAAAAGTATATCGCAATGACAATCCAGTCAATAGCTGCAAGTGTACCCATAGATCTCCTCTGCGAATTAGTTTAAAATTGCGGCAGGTATTTCTGCCTTCCCAAATAAATGAGACGTCCTTTCAACGTCGTAACCCTTAGTATTCCCTGCACCGGGACTGGCTCTATTCCCGATTTTTAACGCACGTGTTTTCCGATTCAATACCACGCAAACCTCCCGGCATCATCGGGAATGAAGCCGTTTCTTTTGCACTTAATATGGTATCTGAGAGCAATCGTGCGCCCAAAAATCCAAGTCAATATGGGAGTATTTGATAAAAAATCCAACCTGCCCCTGTACAAATACCCTTATTCTGCCCTGCAGCGACAACCCGTTCTTCCGGGCAGAAGCTTCACAGCATCGGCTCGGACCGCTTGCAGAGCTGGATCGCCAGTCCCCAGGGATCCCTGAGCATCACCAGGCGGGAACCATCCTTCAGCGTTTCGTCGCTGACAAGAGATGCCCCGGCGTCAAGCAGCCGGTCCCGATCCTGGTCCGGATTTTCGGAACAAAAAGCCAGGTGCAGCGTCAGCGGATCCATCGCGTCATAATCCGGCACCCGGCTCGCGGGATTATTATACAGCTCAATCATCACCGAGCCGCTGCTGTCGGCCAAAAAATGCATCTGCGGAGGCTCCTCCACTTTTTTGACGATCGACATCTCCAGGTGCTCGACATACCATCGGGCTGTTTCAATGGGATCTTCAACGTTAAACGCAATGTGTTCAATTTTCATAACCGGCTGTTTTTATATTATATAAACGCGTTTAGGGGTTAGGATTTTAACAATTTTAAACTAAGAAAGGCCATGCAAACGCTTGATATTCAATATCTTAGGGATGTTAATTCTCAC